>CAJXIL010000171.1 GCA_913054455.1 uncultured Roseobacter sp. | reverse complement strand
GGGCGCGGTGCCATCACCGGCGTTGATGTGTCGATTGATGGCGGCAAGACCTGGACCCAGGCCCGTCTGGGCGCGCCGGGAACAGACAAGGCACTGACGCGGTTCTACTTGGACATCAACTGGGACGGTTCGGAAATGCTGTTGCAAAGCCGGGCGCGCGACAGCTCCGGCTATGTGCAGCCCACAAAGGCAGAGCTGCGCGAAGTGCGCGGTCTGAATTCGATCTATCACAACAACGCCATCCAGACCTGGTGGGTCAAAGCAGATGGGGAGGCAGAAAATGTCGAAGTTTCCTAAAGTTATCGCCGGAGCAGCTGTCTCGCTGGCGCTTGGCCTGCCCGCCTTTGCAGGGGAATATGGCCTGGGCCGTCCGGCCCTGCCGGAAGAAATCGCCGCCTGGGATATTGATGTCTCGCCTGATGGCACCGGCCTGCCTGTAGGCTCTGGTGATGTTTTCACCGGCGAAGAGGTCTTTGCCGAGAAATGCGCCGTCTGCCACGGCGACTTTGCCGAAGGCGTTGATAACTGGCCAAAACTGGCTGGTGGCCAGGGCACGCTTGACCGTGAAGATCCGCTGAAAACCGTGGGCTCCTACTGGCCCTATCTGTCGACCACCTGGGACTATGTGAACCGCTCAATGCCCTTTGGCGCGGCGCAGACGCTGGAGGCGGATGAGGTCTATGCTATCGTGGCCTATATCCTCTATTCCAACGATCTGGTGGATGATGAATTTGTTCTGTCGAACGAGACATTTGCCGATGTCGAACTGCCCAATGCCGAAGGGTTCTTTGTCGATGACCGACTGGAAAGCGAGGCGCATTTCTGGAAGCCAGAGCCCTGCATGTCCGAATGTAAGGACACCGTTGAAATCACCATGCGGGCTCGGGTTCTTGACGTAACACCTGAGGAGACCGCGACCACAGAGGCGGCTGTCGAGCAGGCTGCAGCTGCGCCTGTTACTTCAGAACCTGTCGCCGAAGAAGTCGTTGAAGAGCCCGTCGTTGAGGAAGTCGCCCTGGACCCGGAACTGGTGGCCAAAGGCGCTAAGGTTTTTAAAAAGTGCAAGGCCTGCCACAAGGTGGGTGAGGGCGCCAAAAACAGCACAGGCCCGATCCTGAACGGTATCTTTGGCGCCACGGCAGGTGTTGTTGAGGGATTCAGATACTCCAAGCCTATGCTGGCCGCTGGCGAGGATGGTCTGGTCTGGAATGATGAAACCCTGGCGGCCTTTTTGGCCAAGCCACGGAAATTCATGAAAGGCACCAAGATGTCTTTTGCCGGTCTGCGGAAGGAACGCGATATCGAAGCCGTAGTCGCCTATCTCAGAAGCTTTGACAATTAAGCCCTGGGGTGCCGCAGTGCACCGGCTAGCTCTATTCAGTTAATGTGGGGGCAGGCGCAGGTCTGCCCCCATTTTTGTGCCCCGTTTTAGAGCCGTTGTGACCACGCTTTGGAAGGCCTTTGGTGCCGGGAAATGGCTTTATCAGGGCTAGGCCTGTGGTTTTGCGGGCTTGTCCTTTGGTTCATTGTGTTCAGCGCTTTGTTCGACGCGCTTTAGGGCGTTAGGAACAAATTGTTCAAAAAAGCCTGCGACAAAACTCCAGACCAGCAGCTTACACAGCTCAGCATTTGGCACCATAATACCCATTGGGCTGGTGTTATTGCCCTGGTGCACCGGCTGCGCGTCCCGGATGGCCTGGGTAAGGGTTTCCACCAGTTTGGGCGTCGCCTGGCTGTCTTTGGCAGTGGCGATCAGGTCTTTCAAGGCGCTGTTTTGCGCGGCGTCCATTGCCGCGATGGTTTTGAAGGCATCAGCGATTTCTGCCTTTGTCACCCCGCTGGGATTGAGCGGGGTAAATCCAAGGGCCTCCAGATTAGGCAAGAGCGTGCCGTTCAGAAGCCCGGCATTAAAGAAGAAATACAGAATGGCCGCACTGATGCCGCCAATCCCGATACGTAGATAGACATTGGCCAATCCGGTCTGCAGCATTGTCTCTTCGATGGAGTGGCCCTGGATCAATGACCGGTCACGATTGAACACGCTAAAGCTGGCACCAAGCAGCCCCGCAACGACGGCGAGGAAATAGCCGGAGAATGACCAGTTCAGGATTTCCGGTGCCGTAGTGTTGACGATCCCTATTCCCAACAGCGTGCCAAAGAACAAGACAGCGAGAACCGAACCGGACAGAAAGACAAACAGAGAATACCGATCAATTATGCGACGATTGAAATAGCGTTGTGAGTACTTCCAGTGCACATCGTTGAGCACGCGCTCCAGCAGATGTCGCATGGCCAGGATGTTGGGGGTCTCATAGGGCTTGGCCTGACTGGGGGGGCTCTTTGGGGTTTCTCCTCCGACGCCCGGTGTACCCTTGGTCTTTGCAGGGGGGCTTTGGGGGGGCTCGGGGCTGGCGCTTGCCTCTTGGGCGGGTTTTGTCGCTGCGGCAGGCGAAGGCGGAGTCGCCTCGTCCTGACCCTCGGGCTGTGCAGTGTTTGGCTCCGTCGCAGGAGGGGAAGGGGGCGCTTGGGCCTCTGTGGTAGCGCCTGTTTCCAAGGTTTTGAATTCTTGGTTGAACAGGGCGGCGGCCGCTGGGTCAACCTTCTCCAAAGCGGAAATTTGTTTCTTAATCTCGATCGCCAAAGATTCCTTTGGCCGAATATGAGCCAGCATCTTTTCCGCCTGATAGGCCGCCGCCCAGGTGAAGGGCTTGGCGTCCAGAACTTCCTGCGTTTTCTCGCGCAGGCTTGCCATGGTTTGAGGCATTGCGGGATCATCTGCGGGCACGGAGAGGAGATTGGCCTGCAAAGTGTCTCGAAACTGGTAGAGCATTTGCAGGTTAGAATTCTTGCGTGGCGAATTTTTGAAATAGTCGATCATAATCACCTCCGTTTTTTTGTGCATAGATTGATGCCGCTCTGAAAATTACCGGTCTTCAGATCGCGTCATATGAGTGTAGCTGGGTGGCGCGCGCAATCATAGGCTGCTTTTGATTCCCCTTTTGGTCCTGAATGTCCGGGGGGCCAAAACAGGTCTGCGCGTGCAGGCAAAGGGGGCCAACTGAGGCATGCAGATATGCTGGCGTCCTAGGTCGCGAAAACTTGAGTAGAAATGTCGCGATCTTAATCTCTTTATCACCAGTTTTGGTGAATTTGCTGGAACGCGTCCTTTTCCAGACAGACCAAGAGGTAGTAAATGAGCGACTGGACTTCCGGCTATGTTTCCGAGGTAGATTATACACATGATTTTTTTCATGAGATGACGCCAGCGGCCTTAGCCCTTGCAGCAACATCCAAGGGGCACAAACATGGTTTGGCACACGCAAATCTCAGCTATTGTGAGCTGGGGTGCGGGCAGGGGTTCACGACCAATCTATTGGCTGCGGCCAATCCGCATATCGAGTTTCACGCCATGGACTTTAATCCCTCACATATTGCGGGCGCGCGCGAGTTGGCGACAGAAGGCAAGATTGAGAACGTTCATTTCTACGAACGCTCCTTTGCAGATTTTGATGCAGAAACAACGCTGCCAAAGCAGTTTGATATCATTGCCTTGCATGGGGTTATGAGCTGGGTCTCGCAACAGAACCGTCAGCTGATTGTCGACTTTATTCGCCGTCGGCTGAAATCCGGTGGTATGGTCTATGTCAGCTATAACGCCCTGTCGGGCTGGGCCTCTGTGATGCCTTTGCGGCGTATTCTTCTTGATCGCGCTGCACAGGGGACGGGCCCGCTTGAGGAGCGGATCACAGAGGCGCTGCGGTTTGCTGGGCAGCTGGAAGGCACAGGCGCCAAGTTTTTTCAGGCTAATCCGCTCGCCAGCGCCCGTCTGGAGAAATCCAAACAGATGTCGCCTAACTATCTGGCCCATGAGATGTTCAATGCCGATTGGACACCGTTTCACTTTGCTGATCTTGCAGAGGAGCTGTCAGAGGCCAAGCTGAGCTTTCTTGGATCCACCGGCCTGCTGGATCACATTGATGACCTCAGCCTGACGCCGGAGCAGATTGCACTGCTTGACGGCGAAAGCGACCCGGTGCGCCGTGAAAGCCTGCGCGATGTGTTGGCGAATGAGCAGTTCCGCTCAGACCTGTTCGTAAAGGGCGCGCGGCGGCATACCGAACGCGGCGCCATTGGGGCCTGGTTCGAGACGCCCCTTGCGCTGATGCAACGTTACAGCGGTGGCCCGCTCAAGCTGAACTGGAGGTCGCGAGACATTGCGCTGGATCCGGCTCAATACACCCCCATTTTGGAGGCTCTGGGGAGGGGGCCTGTCACCGTGCGCGGCCTGTTGGATCAGGGAGCATTTGGTCAGATGACCTGGGCGGAGATCTCACGCCTGTTGACGATTTTGATCGGTGCCAAAGTCCTATCGCCCTGCCTGCCCTTGGAGGGGGCGCAGGCGCGCCGGGCACAGTGCCAGGCCTTTAATCTGGCGGTTTCCAAACGCGCAGAAGACAGCGAAACACTGCGTTTCCTGGCCTCGCCAATCACTGGTGGCGGTGTTGAGGTGGATCGGATCGAACAATTGTTCCTCTTGGCCTATAGCGAGGGAAAGACCGAGCCGACGCAATGGGCTGACTTGGTCTGGCGCATCCTGTCCGCACAGGGGCAGCGGCTGCAACATGAAGGGCAGGTTCTGCAGCGCCCAGAGGAAAACCTGGCGCTGCTGCAGGCACGGGCTGTGGCCTTTGCCGCGCGGCGTTTGGGCCTGTGCAAATCTCTAGGGGTGATCCCTGCTGCTGCAAACGTAACTTCTGGCGTTGGACAGGTCGACGTGGGCCAGCCACGTGAAGCCGCAGCCTGAACGCGCGTCCGGCTTTGGGGGCGGCGAATGGCCCTATCGCGTGAAAGACATCAGGCCGTAGCGGCGGCGCTGCGGCCTGATGTCTTGTTCTTGGGCAACCCCTGTTCAGGCCTTAGTTCCAGCCCTTGCGGAAGAAATGCGGCGAAGCGCCGAACTTTCGTTTGAACTGGCGCGAAAAATGCGTGGAACTGTTAAAGCCCGACGCCAAGGCAATTTCGGTGACGCTCATCGCGGTTTCATTCATCAAGGCAAAGGCATGGGCGAGACGCATGTCAAAATAGACATGCATCGGGCTTTGATCCAGATAGCGTGAGAACAGCCGCTCCAACTGCCGTCGCGAGATGTCGAGCTGCGCGCAGAGTTCGCCGATGGAGAGCGGGTCCTCAATGGCGGATTGCATCAGTTGCAGCGCATTCAACAGTCGCTGGTTGCGGCTGCCGATGGCCACAGCATAGTTGGATTTCTGCGGTGTGGCCTGACCGCCAGAGCGCACATGGAGACACATGTCAGCCACGATGATTGCCAGCTGCTTGCCGTGGCGCGCCTCGATCAGATTGAGCATCAGATCCGTCGCGGCATTGCCACCGCCGCAGGTCATCAGGGCACCGCTGATCTCAAAGCTATTGGCCGAGGGGGCCAGGTCAGGAAAACTTTCCTGAAAACCGGGCTGGTTCTCCCAGTGAAGCGTAAAGGCCTGGTCGCGGATCAATCCGGCCTGGGCCAGGGCGAAGGCTCCGGTGCAGATACCGCCGATTGACCGACCAAAACGGCTCTCGCGGCGCAGCCAGTTCAGGGTGGCATCGCCTGCCGTGGATTGGGGCTCGACCCCGGCACAGACAAAGCCCAAAGCATCCGTCGGCATCGGTTGCAGCGCCATGTCCGGGGTGATCATCATCCCGTTGGAGCAGCGGATCGGTGCGCCGTCTTCTGTCAGAATAAACCAGCGATAGAGTTTGGTATTTGTGACCTGATTGGCAATGCGCAGAGGCTCAATGGCGGCAGCCACCGGCAACATCGTCGCCTTGGGCAACAGCAGGAAATAGAAATCCTGTGGTGCGCCGGAATGGGGAACCGCCAGGGTGGCTGAAGCACCTTTTTGAACAAAATTATCTTCTGACATGACTTTGTCCTAGTCCAAATGGCGGGGAAAACCGCTGTGATAGGAGGGGGCTTTGGAGGAAACCCTCTTCACAAGGGCAATTTACGACATCTCTGAGCGGCCTCAGCTTTCACCTGTATTATTACGCGTTTACTGCGCCTCAGCGTCGGAGAGCCCTGAAATTGCGACAGCGTTCAGTGGTTTTGCGACGCCTGTGCCACAGGTCGCCAAAAGCAGAGACCGGATCGGCGGTTGAACCGTAAAAACAAAAGCCACCTCTTGCAGGCCTAAGAGGGCGATACTAAGACTCGGGTAATACTCTGTCTGGTATGGTGCCGGACATAACACAACGCAGGCAGGTTCGCATGATTGATCCCAGAGAAACTTACATGAATACACTCGTGCCCATGGTGGTTGAACAGACCAGCCGGGGTGAGCGGGCCTATGATATCTTTTCGCGCCTGCTGAAGGAGCGGATCATTTTCCTCAACGGTCCGGTGCATGATGGCATGTCGTCCCTGATCGTGGCGCAGCTTTTGCACCTTGAGGCTGAGAATCCATCCAAAGAAATCTCCATGTATATCAACTCTCCCGGTGGTGTTGTGACCTCGGGGCTGTCGATTTACGACACCATGCAGTATATCAAACCCAAGGTTTCAACTCTGGTTATTGGCCAAGCGGCCTCCATGGGCTCCTTGCTGCTGACCGCAGGTGAGGCAGGCATGCGCTTCTCGCTGCCCAATTCCCGCGTCATGGTGCACCAGCCCTCTGGTGGGTTCCAGGGACAGGCCACCGACATCATGATTCACGCGGAGGAGACGCTGAAGCTGAAGCGTCGCCTGAACGAGATCTATGTCAAACACACTGGCCAAGAGCTGGACAAGGTCGAAGCTGCGCTGGAGCGCGATAACTTCATGGATCCCGAAGAAGCCAAGGCCTTTGGTCTGATTGATGAGATCGTTGAAAACCGCGCCAAGGGTGACGACGAGGAGAGCTGAGGCTCTGCTTAAAGATACAACATGTGTCCCGCGTACGACGGGGCACATATTTTGACATTGTGGCCGCCGATGGGCTGTCATAAGCTGACTGATAGGCGCGGCGCCCGGAGAAACCGGCCCTGCGAGCGGACTGAAAGGTAGACCATGGCGACGAATTCGAGTGGCGACAGCAAG
>CAJXIL010000170.1 GCA_913054455.1 uncultured Roseobacter sp. | reverse complement strand
ATTTCTCCCCCAGACAGGCCAAACCCCACCTGCGGGTTTGATGGCGCGCGTATAGGCCAGGAATGCACGGCCTGCAAGCGTTATTTGCGCATCTCAGCATGGCCCAGTCGTACAAGGCGCTCACATTCCGCGGCCAAGGCCTTGCGACTGGAAAAATCGCTCACTTTGAGCGGAGCATGATAGGTCAGCTCCACTTGCCCCTGGCGTGGCGAAGCAAGAGTTTTTAGCAGATGTGGACCAAACTCCATGTCGCCCCACCAGCCATAAAAACGCTCGTCCGCTCCCTTGGGCGCATGAAAGACTGCCGAGACCGGCTGGATCCAACAGATATCGCGCAGATGGTCGCCAAAGAAGGCCGCAAAAAGCGTTGTTTTGAAGGGCAAAACCCGCAGCCCATCAGTAGAGGTGCCTTCAGGGAAAAACAGCAGCTTATGGTTGGCCATCAGGCGGGCCTCAAACAGTTCGGTCTGTTCTTTGGCGCGGGCCCTGTTGCGTTCGATAAATACGGTTCCGGTCGCCCGCGCCAGCCAGCCAATGCCTGGCCAGGCGGCCACCTCGGCCTTTGACACAAAATAGATCCGCTTTTTCGCGTTGAGCGCAAAGATATCCAGCCACGAGGTATGATTGGCTACCACGGCACCGCGGTGGCGCATCAGGCTGCCCTTGGCAGTAAAGCCAACCCCTAGGATGCGGAAGGCATTGCGGCAGACAAACTGCGTTATATAGGGCGTTACCGGTCGGTGCAGCCCGCAAAAGGGCCGCTCAATCAGACGGACCAGCAGCAGTATCAAGAGCCCGCCAAAGACCAGAGTGCCCAAGAGGCTGGCCCGCAGCAGGATGAGCAACCAGCCAAGCGCGCTGATCCGCAGAGGCTCAGGCGGCTCCGCCTCATTCCAGGTTTCTGACATCTCGTTAGCCCCGCGCCTTTGTCGTGCTGTAAAAGCGCTTTTGCCTTGCTGTCATCCGCGCGGTATCTAGGATCATCATGACATCGGTCGTATTGAAATCATGATCGACAAATGCCCCATCCCCTACAGTGCCGCCAAGGCGAAGATAAGCTTTAATCAAAGCAGGGCAATCCACCATGGCGCGTTTGCGGTCCACTGCGCAAGCTGGCACCAGATCCATTGCCTGATAGCGGCGCGAACGGCAGCGCAGCGGCTCTGGCGCGAGATAATCCTGATTGAGCACCGTCAAAGACCCGGCAAGGGCTTCCAGGTCTGTTCCTGCAAAGCTAGCGGTGCCAAACAGGACTTCGATATTATGCTGCACCACATAGTCATTTAGGCCAGACCAAAGGTAAAACAGAGCCCTACCTCCGCGAAAATCAGGGTGCAGGCAAGACCGCCCCAACTCCAGCAATCGCCGCTTCGAAGAGATCAGCGGCCCCAGGTCGTATTCAGCATCTGAATAGAACCCTCCCGCCTGTTGAGCCTGATCGCTGCGCATCAGCCGATAGACGCCAATAGCCCGCCCCTGGGCAGCCTCACGGATGATCATATGATCGCAAAAGGCATCAAAGCGGTCTTTCTCAAGGCCTTGCTGATGATCAACCAGCGCGCCATCGGCCCCCATTTCCTCCACAAAGACCTCATAGCGAAGCGCCTGCGCTGCCTGCAGGTCTGCCGCGTCTTGGGCCAGGGAAACCGTGAATTCTGGTGGGCTGTCAACCATATACCTGGGCCTTCGTAAATCCGCTTGCGGCGCTGATAGACCGCCGGGGGCGCAATAGGCAAGGTTTTCGTAAAATGCTCCGGGGTTTCTTAACCATTCATAAACCGTTAAGCCTCATGCACTAGAATCAAGGGGACACGCGCCCCGTCGAAGACCAGTTTTCCCTGGTCTGGGAAATTGACAGTAATTTTGCCACCGGCGTTGGATTGGACTTCACCTGGTCCCCAATCAGGATGATCCGGGTGTGTAACGCGCATACCGGGGGCGAGAAAAGCATTGAGGTCGATCATGTGATGGGCCCAATTCGGAGGAATGATATGGCCGTAGATACCGCCAATTTGGCCGCTTTGATAGGGTCCAGAATTTGTCACGATTTGATCAGCCCGGTCGGCGCCATCAACAACGGATTGGAGCTGTTGGCCATGTCCGGCGCGATGGCAGGTCCTGAGCTGGAATTGATCTCCGACAGCGTGCTTAACGCCAATGCCCGTATCCGTTTTTTCCGGATTGCCTTTGGCGCGGCCGGTGACCAGCAGATGGGCCGGGCCGAGATTGTCTCGGTGCTGGATGACATCGGTAAGGCCGGGCGTCTGAAATACCAGTGGAATCTAACCGAGGGCTGCAGCCGCAGCGAAGTGCGCATGGCTTTTCTGACCGCACTCTGCCTGGAAACTGCCCTGCCCTATGGCGGTTTGATCACGATATCCTGCGCCGATGGAAAGTGGACTGTGGTCGGCGAAGGCCGCAAGATCACCGTAGAGGCCCCTTTGTGGGGCCATGTCGACGCAAGTGACACCACAGCAAACCTGACACCGGCACAGGTGCAATTTGCCATGCTTCCCGTCGCAGCCCAAGAGGCCGAGCGCCAGGTGTCCTTTGATCACAGCGAGGAAAAAGTCACCGTCTGGTTCTAGGTCAACCGGCACTCTAAAGACCTGTGCGGACGATCCGTCCAAATAAAACCCCAGTCCGTGGATTGGGGTTTTATTATTTTCATTTCAAGTCTCTAGCGGGTTACGCCCGCACTGTGCCGTCGCCGCGCACCAGGTACTTGAAACTGGTCAACTGCGCCGCGCCAACGGGGCCACGGGCGTGCATCTTGCCGGTCGCAATGCCGATCTCTGCCCCCATGCCAAATTCGCCGCCATCGGCAAACTGGGTGGAAGCGTTATGCATCAAAATCGCACTGTCCAGCTCAGCAAAGAACTGGGTCACAGCCGCCTCATCCTCGGTTATGATGCAATCGGTATGCTGGGAATGATATTTGCGGATATGTTCGATCGCATCGTCGATACCGGCCACGGGCTTTGCGGCGATCACCTTATCGAGGAACTCTTTGCCCCAGTCATCTTCCCCGGCGGTGGACATCCCCTTTGGCCCAACTAAACCACCAGCGGCGTGAATTTCGACCCCGGCAGCGGCCAGGGCGGTCAGCACATCGCGGCCAATGGTATCGACGATATCGCAGTGGATCAGCAGACATTCGGCAGCGCCACAGATCCCGGTCCGGCGAGTTTTGGCGTTCAACACCACCTCAAGCGCCTTTTTCGGGTCAGCAGATTTGTCTAGGTAGATATGGACGATGCCCTCAAGGTGGGCAAAGACTGGCACCCGCGCCTCCCGCTGCACCAGCCCCACCAGCCCCTTGCCGCCGCGGGGTACGATGACATCGACATAGTCTGTCATGGTCAGCAGCTCCTGCACCGCAGCCCGGTCGCGTGTTGGCACCAATTGTACCGCATCCTCAGGCAGGTTGGCGCCGCGTAAACCTTCCGCCAGGCAGGAGTGGATGACCTGACTGGAGTGAAAGCTCTCAGACCCGCCGCGCAGGATCACCGCATTGCCCGACTTAAGGCACAGCGCGCCGGCATCCGCCGTGACATTGGGGCGGCTCTCATAGATGACGCCGATCACGCCGAGGGGGGTTCTGACTCGCTGGATCTTGAGGCCAGAGGGCTGCTCCCATTCCTCGAGGATTTCGCCTACGGGATCTGCCTGCTCTGCCACAGCGCGCAGCCCGTCAACGATGCCCTGAATGCGGGCCTCATCCAACATAAGCCGGTCCATCATTGCAGGCGACAGACCTTTGGAGGCGCCAAACTCTAGGTCTTTGGCATTGGCGGCAATGATGTCAGAGCGCCGGGTCCAAACTGCTTCAGCCGCACCAATCAGGGCCGCGTGTTTGCGCTCTGCGCTGGCCGTAGACAGCACTTGTGCCGCCCGCTTTGCGCGCATGCCAAGCTCCGCCATCAGGGCGGGAATATTATCGATATCTTTCATGGGTCTCATCTAAGCCTTTTCTGATCGAGGCTGGTGCCGCAAAGTTGCTACCAAGATAACGGAAGCCACAGCCAGTGTTCCAGCCCCAAAGTCACAGGGTCAGAGCGCCATATCGTCCCGATGGATCAGAGCCGCCCGGCCAGGGTATCCCAGCGTGGCTTCGATCTCGGCAGATTGGCGCCCCTGTATGGCACGGGCCTCGTCACCAGTGTAGCGTGACAAGCCCTGCCCCAGTTTGCGCCCTGCCGGGCCCTGGATGGTCAGGGGATCCCCCCGGCCAAAGTCACCCTCCACATGACATACCCCTGCGGGCAGTAGACTGTTGCCATTTGCCAGCGCCCGCGCAGCGCCAGCATCCACGGTAATCACTCCGCGCGGCTTCATTGCTGCGATCCAACGCTTGCGGGCAACCTGTGGGTCATCCTGCGCTGTGAACCAGGTACAGATCGCTCCGTCACTCAGTGTTTTCAATGGGTTCAAGGGAGACCCTTCGGTGATCACCATATCGCATCCAGCAACCGTTGCCATCTTGGCGGCCAGTACCTTGGTGATCATGCCCCCCTTTGACAGTCCCGAGACCCCATCGCCGGCCATGGCCTCGATCTCTGGCGTGATCTCATCGATCTGATCATAGCGTTTGGCACTTGGATCCAGCGCTGGGTTGGCGGTGTAAAAGCCATCCACGTCAGACAGCAGCACAAGAGCATCAGCGCCGACAGTTACGGCCACCTGAGCCGCCAAACGGTCATTGTCGCCATAGCGGATCTCATCCGTGGCAATCGTGTCGTTTTCATTGACGATGGGCACCGCGCCAAGACCAATCAGAGTGCCTAGCGTTGCCCGCGCGTTCAGGTAACGACGACGATCAGCGCTGTCTTCCAGCGTAACCAGAACCTGCGCGGTAGTGATGTTATGGGGGGCAAGCGCTTCCTCATAGGCGCGGGCCAGGCGAATTTGACCAACGGCGGCAGCGGCTTGTGACTTTTCCAGCGGCAGATCACTGCGGGGCAGGCCCAGGACTTCGCGCCCCAAAGCGATGGAACCAGAGGAAACCAGGATCACATCCTTGCCCTGTGCCTTTAGCCAGGCCACATCGTTGGCCAGCGAATGCAACCAGCCAGACCTCAGCTGTCCGGTGGTGCGATCCACCAACAGGGCTGAGCCTATTTTGACAACAATGCGCTTGGCGTCAGTCAGGGCCGCCAAGGTTCTTGCTCCTCGACGGGCTTTTGCCGGATGCGGTCATCGTCGATCTCAGCACGCACGGCGCGCAGGACGTCGTTCAGCCCTTCGCGGCTCACACCGGACAACATCAGCACTTTTTCACCAACAGCTGCCTCCAGCGCCGCCCGCGCCTCTGCGCGCTCTTCGTCATCCAGGGCGTCGACCTTGTTCAACGCAGTGATACGCGGCTTATTCGCCAGCTCACCGCCATAGGCCTCTAACTCGTCAATGATGGTCTGGTAGTCACCAGCGACATCCTCCGAGGTGCCATCCACCAGATGCAACAGCACCGAGCAACGCTCCACATGGCCAAGGAAGCGATCACCAATACCTTTGCCCTCATGGGCGCCGGCAATCAAACCTGGGATGTCGGCCATAACAAACTCAGTGTTATCAATACCAACCACGCCAAGGTTCGGGTGCAAAGTAGTGAAAGGATAGTCGGCAATCTTTGGCCGCGCATTGGAGCTGGAGGCAAGAAATGTCGATTTTCCCGCATTGGGAAGCCCCAGCAAACCGGAATCCGCAATGAGCTTCAGGCGCAGCCAGATGGTGCGTTCGACACCTTCCTGACCAGGGTTGGCGCGTCGCGGCGCTTGGTTGGTCGAGGATTTGAAATGCAGGTTGCCAAAACCGCCATTGCCGCCTTTGGCCAATTGCACCCGCTGGCCGATCTCAGTCATATCTGCCAGCACGGTTTCCTGGTCCTCGTCTAGGATCTCGGTCCCCACGGGTACACGCAGGATGATTTCCTCGCCGTCTTTGCCTGTACGCTGCCGCCCCATTCCAGACTGGCCGTTCTGGGCAAAGAAGTGCTGCTGATAGCGAAAATCAATCAGCGTGTTCAACCCATCTACGGCTTCAGCCCAGACCGAGCCGCCCTTGCCGCCGTCACCGCCATCAGGACCACCGTATTCGATGTATTTCTCGCGGCGAAAGCTCACGCAGCCATTGCCACCGCCACCAGAGCGGACGTAGACCTTTGCCAAATCGAGGAATTTCATGGTGGCTCCTTAGCTGCACGGCCCCCAAAGGGCGCTGCGCGGAAATACGATTGTGGTTAACACGCCCCTTTCGGGACGTGTCACAGGGTTGAGATGTGCCTTACCTGAAAGCGCTGGCCGCGCCAATCACAGTTTTCGGCTATAGGTCCAGGTCGGCACATTTGCATTGCGGCTGACGCAGAAACTTTCCGCATCGCCAAGATAGTCAAAACCGCAGTGGGTCAACACCCGGGCCGAAGCCGGGTTATCCTGAAAAACGGAGGCAAACATAGCGACATTACCCAAAGGGTTAGCACCCACCAGGGCCTTCAATGCCTCAGAGGCGAGGCCGGCGTTCCAAAACAGCGGCGCAATCCAAAGGCTCACCTCTGACTGATCGCGATCCATCTGTTTGAGGCTGACAATGCCCTTCAGTTCGGCACCGCCTGCCTGGACGCCATCAACGGCCCAAATGACCTCATCCCCTGCCGCTTCCGTCGCGCGAGAGACATAGGCCTCTACCGCGCCGGGCGGCATCGGGTGCGGGATACTCGGAATCATGCGAGCAACGCGCTCATCCCCCATGAATTGAGCAATCAACCCGCTGTCGGAATCCCGGAGCGGGCGCAGCACAAACCGGCTGGTTTCAATAACCTGCTGATCCTTCACATTATCCAAGCTCATATCTCTGCTCCTTCTCGCAAAGAAATCGAAAACGACGGCGTAACCGAAATATTGGCCCCAAACCTCAGGTTTTGAAGTTGTAGGCTTAAAGTCTTTGTAAAACTTCAATGCTCAAACAGCGGGATAGTCGGCTTTGGCCGACGACGCCAATACAGTAAAAAACCAGGCGCAGCTGCGCCAAATAGAAAGAGGGGACCGGCTGTTGCCGATCCCCTCAATGTTCAAAACCTTGTGGGTTCGGTTTACTCAGCGGCCTCCGCCACTGGGAGAACC
>CAJXIL010000169.1 GCA_913054455.1 uncultured Roseobacter sp. | reverse complement strand
GCAAGATCGTCTATACCCAGTTCCTGAACCCGCGCGGCGGCATCGAGGCGGATGTCACTGTCACTCGCTTGTCAGAGACCGCCTATCTGGTGGTGACCCCGGCGATCTCCCGTCTGGCGGATCAGACTTGGATGATGCGCCATGTGGGCAACTACCGCGTGGTGATCACCGATTTCACCGCTGGGGAGGGCGTGCTGGCGATGATGGGTCCCAATGCGCGTAAATTGCTTGAAAAGGTCTCGCCTAATGACTTCTCCAATGATGTGAATCCTTTTGGCACCGCCCAGGAGATCGAGCTGGGTATGGGGCTGGCGCGGGTGCACCGTGTGACCTACGTGGGTGAGCTCGGCTGGGAGATCTATATGAGCTCGGATATGGCAGGTCATGCCTTTGAGACCCTGCATGAGGCGGGTCAGGACATGGGGCTGAAGCTCTGCGGTATGCATATGATGGACAGCTGTCGGATAGAGAAGGGCTTCCGCCACTTTGGCCATGATATCACCTGCGAGGATCATGTGATCGACGCCGGGCTTGGCTTTGCAGTGAAGACCGACAAGCCTGACTTCATTGGTCGTGGCGCAGTGCTGGAGCGCAAAGAGACAGGGCCAAAGATGCGGATGATGCAGTTCAAGCTCACCGATCCCGAGCCACTACTCTATCACAACGAGCCACTCATCCGGGATGGTGAGATCGTCGGCTACATTAGCTCTGGCAACTATGGGCACACATTGGGGGCGGCAATTGGCATGGGCTATGTACCTTGCGAGGGCGAAAAGGCAGCGGATGTGCTGGCCTCATCCTACGAAATTGAGGTCATGGGCACACGGGTGCGGGCTGAGGCCTCTCTTAAGCCGATGTACGATCCAAAATCAGAACGGGTGAAAGTCTAGGATCATATGGTGGAGACGGAGGCCAAGGGTCGGCCTGCGTTCTCCACCGACGATCACAGGGTCATTTGATCCAATCAGCAATCCGCATGCCAACATAGGTATGGGCCAAATAGTCATAGGACTTATGAGGGTTGGATTTCCCTTTAAAGACAAAGCAGTTGTAGATTTTTTTGTCCGTGATTGAGTCAATATATCCGTTTGTAAGCATGCCCCGGTAGTCATCTTTCATCGAGCTGTCATGGGCAACAAAATCGTTCTTGGCCGCAACATTGGCCCAATCCTTGATGATCTTGCGCGGGTGTTTGTCGGATTTCCGTTCGTCGCCATCGTAGAGGTTGCGTTTGACACCGGCCTCGCCCAGGGGACATCCAAGAGTCATCCATAGATTGACTTTGTTTCCAGAGGCTTGAACATCTGAATACTCGCTCATTTGCGAGAATTTCCACAAGACATCATAGGCAACCATGCTAGCCCATGCTGTGGGAGATAAGACAAATGCCATCACCGCGCAGGATCGCAGCCTTCAAGGGCTTTTGCAAGCGTTGGCGAACTTTGGACCCGACCTTACGTGTGAGCAAATATGCGCCCATGTCTTCGGTGGCCTTGGCGATGACTTTCATATTGAGTCGCGCCGCGCTGGCAATGGCCGTCAGGGTGCTAAAGGCTCTGGCTGCGTCATCGAGCCAACGAAAATCCTTATTTTCTTTAAGGGTCTTGTGATAGGCAAACTTGCTGAACTTTGAAAAATCACCAAGCCTATCAATGGCTTCTTGGCATCCCTCATGTGGCAGGCATGGTGCATTTCCACAGTCAGGATCTTTCGCGCTCAGTGACCTTTGGATCTTTAGTTTGGCTGAAAGCAATTCGTTGTTCACATCGCCATAGTACACAAATTTAACGGGTATTAATCCAGACTTAACCTTTTTTGCCTTGGCCTTATCGGCCCGATACAGGCCTGAAACCAAAGACTTTTTTAAAGGTCTACATATGGGGCCTTTGCCGGTTTTGTATATCCAGTACCGCCCGTTAGGATAGTTGCGGCGGTTGGCTTGGCTCTTCTCGATCCAGAAGGTGTGTATTGTGAATTCACCGCTGCAATCAGGCCGGAACGTTCAGCCACCTTCATGTGTTTGGCGACCCCGGCAGGATTCGAACCTGCAACCTGCCCCTTAGGAGGGGGCTGCTCTATCCAGTTGAGCCACGGGGCCGGGGCTGTTGTTTACGCGATAGCAAATCCTCTGGGTTATCACAATGAGGCGCAGGGCTTTTGCCAGTGTTTCTTCTACATCTCTGTCGCGCGTCTTTCGCGCAGCGCCCCATTGTACTGAGCCTGCGCACTGGCTAACCTGAACGCAGCAGCAAAAATGAGGCCTTAGAACGTGACCACGGAAACCAAGCGCCCGCTTACCCTACGCGATGTATCAGAAGCCACTGGCGTGTCAGAAATGACCGTAAGCCGGGTCTTGCGAAACCGCGGGGATGTTTCTGAAAAAACCCGCGTCAAAGTCCTGACTGCCGCGAAGGAACTGGGCTATGTGCCCAATAAGATTGCCGGAGCGCTGGCCTCCAAGCGGGTCAACCTCGTCGCGGTGATTATCCCTTCGCTGTCCAATATGGTCTTTCCTGAAGTGCTCACCGGGGTCAATCAGGTGTTGGAAAACACTCCGTTGCAGCCGGTGGTCGGTGTGACGGATTACCAGCCGGAAAAAGAGGAAAAAGTTCTCTACGAGATGCTGTCCTGGCGTCCCTCTGGCGTGATTATTGCTGGCTTGGAGCATACCGAAGCGGCGCGGGCAATGCTCAATGCCTCGGGCATCCCGGTGGTAGAGATTATGGATACGGACGGCAAGCCGGTGGATTCCATGGTGGGGATCTCCCATCGTCGGGCGGGCAGTGAAATGGCTAAGGCGATCCTGAAGGCCGGCTATCGCCATATCGGTTTCATGGGCACAAAGATGCCGCTGGATCACCGCGCACGCAAACGGTTCGAGGGTTTTACCGAGGCCCTGGCCAAAGAGGGCGTCGAGATAGAGGATCGTGCGTTTTATTCTGGTGGTTCGGCCCTGGCCAAGGGGCGCGAGATGACGGCAGAGATGCTGGAACGCTCGCCTGAGCTAGATTTCCTTTATTATTCCAACGATATGATCGGTGCTGGGGGGCTTTTGTACCTACTAGAGCAGGGCATTGATGTGCCAGGGCAGATTGGTCTTGCGGGGTTCAACGGGGTTGAGCTGCTGCAGGGTTTGCCGCGCCAGTTGGCCACTATGGATGCCTGCCGCCTGGAAATCGGGCGTAAGGCCGCCGAGATCATTGCCTCGCAGCTAGATGATCCTGAGGCGGCACAAGAACATCATGTGACGCTAACCCCCACCATCTCGTTTGGTGACACGCTCAAGCGGCGCTGATGGTTCTGCCGCGCCTTGAAAACGCGCAGGCGCTGCGGTTGTTCATGGATCGCCACGCTCTGTTGGAGCCACCAAGTGGGGGATCCAAAGGTGCGGATTTGTTGCAGCTGATATCCCGGCTGGGGTTTGTGCAGCTTGATAGTATCAACACTGTGGCACGGGCCCATGATATGATCCTGTACGCCCGGCGCCCTAGCTATCGCACCAACCATCTGACCGATCTCTATCACAGTGGCGGTGCCCTGTTTGAGCACTGGACCCATGACGCGGCGATGATCCCGCTGGCCTATTATCCGCAGTGGCATCTGCGGTTTCAGCGCGACGAAGAATTGCTGCGCAAGCGCTGGCGCCGAGATGGGTTTGAGCAGCAGTTCGAGGCAGTGCTAAACCATATCCGCGATCACGGCCCGGTCAGTTCCTCTGATCTTGGCAAGGATGAGAAAAAGAGCTCTGGCGGGTGGTGGGATTGGCACCCCTCTAAGACCGCATTGGAGTATCTGTGGCGCACCGGTGCACTGACCGTAGTAGGCCGTTCAGGCTTTCAGAAACGCTATGATCTGACGGAGCGGGTGATAGAAGAGCGCTTGCATGCACCTAGTGCGTCAATGGATCAGGCCGCGACTGTGGATTGGCTTTGTAATAATGCGCTGGACCGGTTGGGCTTTGCCACGCCAGGAGAGCTGGCCGCGTTCTGGGACACGGCCAGCAATGCCGAGGCGCGGAGCTGGTGCCAAGAGGCCAAGGCAGGCGGTGAGATCGAAGAGATCGAGGTCGCGGCGGCAGATGGCAGCCTGCGCAAGAGCTATGCCCGTCCGGGTGTGATTGAACAGGCCGCAGAGCTGGGACCTGCGCCGGGACGGATGCGGGTGCTCAGCCCCTTTGATCCTATGTTGCGCGACCGCAAACGGGCCGAACGGCTATTTGGTTTCCACTACCGGATTGAGGTCTTCACTCCGGCGCCAAAGCGCATCTATGGCTACTATGTCTTTCCACTGATGGAGGGACAGAAAATGGTGGGCCGCATCGATATGAAGGCGGACCGCCCGGGTGACAGCCTGCGGGTGACTGCGCTCTGGCCCGAGCGGGGCATCAAATTCTCTGCCGGGCGGATAAAGCGGCTGGAGGCTGAACTGGAGCGCACCGCCCGTTTTGCCGGGCTTGGAGCTGTTACCTTTGCGGATGGTTGGCTCCGTGACCCAGTCTGACGACTACTCTGGGCGCAAATTGGCTTCGACCACCGCACGGTAGTCCGCCGGGGCGGGGCGGGCTTTAAACTCTGATGGGTCGATAAAGACGCAGGTGAAGCGACCCTCAAAGCACAGCGTGCCGTTTTGCCGCGCGTCGACGCGAAAGGTCACGGATTTACTGCCAATGGCACTTGGCCAGACCTCGCACTCCAGACGGTGGCGTGGGGTGACGGGGGAGCGGAACTCTAGTCCCATACTGACAAAGGGCGTGCCGGTGCCGCGGTCCAGCTCCATCTGATACCAGCCGTCGCCGTCCAGATGGTGCTCCCACCAGGCATCGATTGCCTCCAGCGCAAAACTGGGCAGATGACCTGTATAGGCGATCTGGGCTGGATCGCAGTGGCCCCAGCCGACGCGCATGCTGTGAACAAAGGGGCGACTAAGGCCGGTGTTGCCAAGCTGTTGTGACATTATTGTTCCTTGCCTGCGCTGCGGGTAGGCTACCCTAACTTTGGGAGCGGGAGGTTTCAAACTTTCCAGTGAAAAGCCCTCTCCCAGCCAAACTGGAAGAGGGCGCTGTTTGATCTATTTGCGCCAGTGGCTAGCCCCAAAGCATCAGAGGCAACAGGGTGATGAAGGGGAAGATCACCAGGATAATCACGCGGATGATATCGGAGGCCACAAAGTACATCACCGCCTTGTAGGTATCGATCATCTTGGTCTTGCGATCCATCGCGTTGATGATGAACAGGTTCATCCCGACGGGCGGTGTGATCAGGCCAACTTCGACCACGATAAGCACCAGAATACCAAACCATATGGCGACATATTCGGCCTCGATGCGGTTGACGCGGCCCTCTGTGACCCGAATGCCCAGCTCTTTCATCTGCTCGCGAGTCAACTCAGTGCCCGTTGCAATGGCATCTTGTATCGAGGCGAGCATTTCCGCCCCCATGCCGTCAGGCACCCCGCTGTTCAACACCTCCATGGCGGCGCTGGCCTGCATGTCGATGAGCGAGAGCAGTCCAAAATCCATCACCGAGATCACTGGAAAGAAGATCGGAATGGTCAACAGGATCATCGACAGACTGTCCATCAGGCAGCCAAAGATCAGATAGAAGGCGAGGATCAGCGCCAGCACCATCCAGGGGCTAAATCCCTGGCTGACCACAAAATCTGCGAGCTCCTGTGGCACCTTGGTCAGGGCGAGGAAGCCGTTGTAGAACCCAGCCCCCAGCACGATGAAAAAGATCATGGCAGTGGAGCGCGCCGTCACCATAAAGCTGTCGATAAGATTTGGGCGATCCAGCCCGCCGTTCAGCCAGGCAATTAAACCGGTGCCAAAGGCACCCACTGCTGCGCCCTCGGTTGGGGTGAATAACCCGCCATAAATGCCGCCAACAACCAGACCAAAGACCGTGAGCACTGGCCAGACTTTGACCAGGTTGGCAAAGCGGTCAGACCATGGAATGGCCGGGCGAGTGCCTGCGGCTTTGGGGTTCAGGCGCACATAGATGGAAATCACAATGACATAGCCAATAGCCGCCAGCAGGCCTGGAATAAAGGCCGCGAGGAACAGCTTGGCAATGTTTTGTTCGGTTAGGATGGCATAGATGACCAACACAACCGAGGGCGGGATCAGGATGCCAAGAGTGCCGCCTGCAGCCAGTGTCGCGGTGGAAAACCCGCCGGCATAGCCATACTGCTTGAGCTCAGGCAGAGCGACCCGGCCCATGGTGGCGGCCGTGGCCAGCGAGGAGCCACAGATCGCCCCAAAACCGGCGCAGGCCCCGATCGAGGCCATGGCAACACCGCCCTTTTTGTGGCCTAGAAACCCCTCGGCCGCTTTGAACAGTGCCGTGGACATGCCGCCCAGGGTGGCAAAATGGCCCATCAGCAGGAACATGGGAACAATGGTCAGCGAATAGGAGGAAAAGGTCGAGTAGGTCTCACTTTTGAGGCGGCCAAAGGCCACCTGCGTGCCATCAGTGACGATGATCAGGCCTCCCAGACCGACCAGAAACATCGACAGACCAATAGGCACCCGCAGAAAGATCAGCCCCATCAGTACCGGAAAGGAGGCGATGCCAATTTCAAGAGTAGTCACTGTTCACCCTCCACGCCGTCCCAGATCTGGATGCGGCCGGTAAAAAATTCATAAGTGCGTACACCGGCCATGTAGAGGCCAAGCACCGCAGCAATCGTTGCGCCGAAGAGGCTGGCGCCATAGGCCCACCAAACTTTGAACTCCAGTAGGAAAGAGGTCTCTCCATTGCCAAATTTGCTGATGGTGCCAGCGGCTAGACGCCAAGCGATCAGCACCAGGACGGCAGCAAACAGGATTTCGGTAACCATGCGCAAAAAGCGGTTCACACCGCGGGGAAAAGCATTGGCGACGACATCCACTGCGGCGTGTCCGGCGGAGATCTGGCAGAGGGGAATGAAGGCAAAAATCGCAAAGGCAACACCGGCTTCGACCAGTTCGAAATCGCCATTGATTGGTCCCACCCAGGTGATCATCCAGTTTGAAAAGCCCGGTGCAAGAAACTGCATAATATCGCCATGGAAGACGCCATTGAGCAAGCGGCCGACAATCGACAGGCAGGTCATAATGATCAGGAGAGAGAGGACCATACCGCCGATAATG
>CAJXIL010000168.1 GCA_913054455.1 uncultured Roseobacter sp. | reverse complement strand
CGGTAACGATTTCCGGGTCGACAAAGAAGGTCACGGGCATTTCCACCCGCTCCCCCGGTTGCAGCACCTGCTCAGTAAAGCAGAAGCAGTCGATTTTTTCAAAGAACGCGCCTGCGGAATAGGGCGTCACATTGTAAGAGGCCTGGCCAGCAATAGGCCGGTCCGTTGGATTGTAGGCCTCATAAAAGGCCAGACCAGTATCACCGATCTGGATTTCCATTTCGCGCTGCACGGGTTTGAATTCCCAGGCAAAGTCGCGTTCTTTGGAGCCGTCAAACCGTATGGTGATCGTCTGGTCAAGAACCGTATCAGAGCCACGCTCGGCCACGCCTGTGATGCCACCAAAGCCGGTGACCCGGCAAAACCAGTCGTAAAACGGCACCGAGGCCCAGGACAGCGCTCCCATGGTGACGACAAGCGCCACCAGCTGGACAACTGTTTTTTGGGGGCCCTGCAACGCCATCAGTCCTGCGCGCCCTGTGTTTGCGGGAACTGAAAACCATTTGAGGTCACTTTGACCATGGTCAGCGCCAGCACCAGCACCACAAAGCTGCCCAGCAACAGGCCCACGCCCATGTTACGGCCAAAACGACGTTTGTGCAGATCATGTTCTTTTTTCAAAGCCATGTTACCACCCTCCAAGCCCATAGGGTTTCAGACTTGCCTCTACCAAGATCGCACCAAAATGCAAAAAGAGATAGAGCAATGACAGTTTGAAGAAGCTTCGCTCGGCCTTGAAGTCATCCACTTCCGAGTCATCTTCATTGCGACGGAAAATCTTCCAGGCGCCCAGCAGGAACAGCCCATTCATCACAGTTGCAATCGCCAGATAGATCGGCCCGCCAATGCCAGAAAAGGCAGTGCCAACAGCCAGAATAGCCAGCAATACAGTATAAACAAGGATATGAACCCGCGTGGCACGGCGGCCGTGGGTCACGGTCAACATCGGCACACCCGCATCATCGTAGTCAGAGCGCATAAACAGCGCCAGCGCCCAGAAATGCGGCGGTGTCCACATGAAGGTCAGGGCAAACATCAGCCAAGGCTCAACCGACATGGTGCCGGTGGCCGCGATCCAGCCAATCACCGGCGGGAAGGCGCCAGCGGCGCCACCAATAACGATATTCTGCGGCGTCGCCCGTTTCAGCCACATGGTGTAGACCACCACATAGAAGAAGATGGTGAAGGCCAGGAACGCGCCGGCAAAGACGTTGGTCGCCAGTGCCAGCATAATGACCGACATGCCCGAAAGCGCCAGGCCCAGGCTCAGCGCTTCGCCGGCCTCAACCTTACCGGCAGGAATGGGGCGCGATTTGGTGCGTTTCATCACCTGGTCGATATCCGCATCCCACCACATGTTCAGCGCCCCAGAGGCGCCACCACCAATCGCGATGAACAAGACGGCACAGAACCCGATCACCGGGTGCACTCCCACAGGAGCCGCCATCAGTCCGACAAAGGCGGTAAAGACCACCAGGGACATCACGCGAGGCTTCAGCAGGGCGAAATAATCGCCAAAACTGGCCTCGTCGTCACGTGGTGTGCTGGCGTTGATGCTTGCGTCGCTCATCGTAGACCCTTTTGTCGACCAAAAATGCGCAGGCTGCTGCGCATTTCTCTGGTTCTTATCTCCCCTGCGGCATGGCTATGCCCCCGGAAAGACCCGTGCTGCGGCGGCGTGCCTCAGTTAGAAGCAACCTGATAGGACTGGGGCAGACCGGCATATTCGTCGATCGCGCCTTTCAACCAAGCATCATAGGCCTCTTGGCTGACCACTTTCACGGTGATCGGCATATAGGCATGCTCTTTGCCGCAAAGCTCGGAGCACTGACCGAAGTAGATGCCTTCCTTTTCAGCCTTGAACCACAGCTCTGCCAGACGACCGGGAACGGCATCTTGCTTCACGCCAAAGGCAGGGATGGTCCAGGAGTGGATAACATCGGCCGCTGTGACCTGCATGACGATGGTCTTGTTGACCGGAACGACAACTGCAGTGTCTGTGGCCAGCAGGAATTCATCTTCGTTGTAGCCAGCGTCCACCAGTTTGGCGCGCATCGCATCGTCAAGCACAAAGGGAGTCACATCGGCATCAGCGGCGCGTGTGCTTTCGTCTGTCGTCGCGTTGTTACCAATCATATAGCTGTCAAAGCCAAACTCATGATCGACATACTCGTAGCCCCAATACCATTGGTAACCAGTCACTTTGATGGTGATGTCACCTTCAGGAATTTCCTGCTGACGGAACAGCTCTGGCAGCGAGAAGGACCCGATGAAGACCAGGATCAAGATCGGGATCAAGGTCCAAGCAATCTCGATCGGCGTGTGGTGCGTAAAGGCGGCCGGGTTTGGGTTGGCACGACGGTTGAAGCGTACGATGGCATAGAGCATCAGCCCGCCAACAAATACACAGACCGCAGTAATGATGATGAGAATCATCCAGTCAAGCGAGTGGATGCCCTCCGCCAGCTCGGTCGCCGCCGGCTGGAAGTTCAGGCCGCCATCTACTGGCTTACCAATGGTTTCCAATCCTTCTTGCGCGGCGGCTGGAAGACTGGAAAGGCCAGCAAAAAGGCCCGAAAGCTTCAAAGCATTCTTCATATCATGTCCTGATCGTTTTTGATCGTGTTGTTCCTACAGTCGATCGCACCATGCGGCGTTGATTCCACAAATCGCGTTCGAACCCGTTGTCTTTGACGCTGCTTAAAATCATATTCAGGCGTACAGATAAAGAGGCAGGCGAGCGTCAAAGCGTCGCTTTCTTGATTTAGATCAAAAAAACTCGAGGTCCGTGACATGGAAAACTCAGCCTTTCGACCCTTTGAAACCCTTCTCCCCGCGGATGAGGCCCTGCCGATCCTGCGCGAAACCCTTGCGGGGGCCGAAGATGGCGAGATCTTTGCCGAACGTCACAAGTCAGAGGCCTTGACCTTTGATGATGGTCGGCTGCGCAGCGCCAGCTATGATGCTTCAGAAGGCTTTGGCCTGCGGGCGGTCAACGGCGAAGTGGCCGGCTATGCCCATTCAACTGAGGTTTCCATTCCGGCTCTGAAACGCGCCTCGCAAACCGCTCGGCTCGCTGTCGGGGAGGGCGGAGGCACCTATGCGGATGCCCCCCAGGCCACCAACGCCAAGCTTTATACCGATGCCGACCCTATTGGCGATCTGCCCTTCCCGGTCAAAGTAGAAACCCTACGAGAAATTGATGCCTTTGCGCGTGATCTGGATAAACGGGTCGTCCAAGTCTCCGCCTCCATCGCGGCCGCGCTGCAGGAGATCGAGATCCTGCGCGCCGACGGGGTTCGGGTGCGTGACACCCGGCCAATGACGCGGCTCAATGTTTCGGTGATCGTCGAACAGGATGGGCGGCGCGAAAGCGGCTCTGCGGGCGGTGGCGGCCGCGTGGGGCTTGATGGGTTGATTGATCCCGCCGCCTGGGGGGCCAAGGTCAAAGAAGCGCTCCGCATTGCCCTGGTCAATCTGGAAGCCGTCCCTGCCCCGGCTGGCGCCATGGAGGTCGTGCTTGGGCCGGGCTGGCCCGGCATTTTGCTCCATGAAGCCATCGGTCACGGGTTGGAAGGCGATTTCAATCGCAAGGGCAGCTCTGCCTTTGCCGGGCTGATGGGGCAACGCATTGCCGCCCCTGGCGTGACTGTACTGGATGATGGAACCATCGCTGATCGGCGCGGCTCGATCACTGTGGACGACGAGGGCACGCCCTCACAAAAGAACACCCTGATCGAAGACGGTATTCTTGTTGGTTTTATGCAGGATCGCCAGAATGCCCGCTTGATGGGGGTAGAACCTACAGGCAATGGGCGACGCCAAAGCTATGCCCATGCGCCAATGCCACGCATGACCAACACCTATATGCTTGGGGGAGAAACCGATCCCGCAGATCTGGTTGCCGGCGTCAAAGATGGCATCTGGGCCGTCGGCTTTGGCGGCGGCCAAGTCGACATTACCAACGGCAAGTTTGTTTTCTCCTGCACCGAGGCCTATCGGGTGGAAAATGGCAAGGTCGGCGCGCCCGTCAAGGGTGCAACTCTGATTGGGGACGGAGCGACCGCGCTGAAACAAATCCGCGCTCTGGGCAACGACATGGAACTTGACCCCGGCATGGGCAACTGCGGCAAGGCCGGTCAATGGGTGCCCGTTGGTGTTGGGCAACCCAGCGTTCTGATGGATGGGCTAACGGTTGGGGGCTCAGCCACGTGACATCGCGCCCGGGCCACAGCCAAAGGGCTGTAAAATCACGGCTGAGAAAAATGTCATGATTTTATCGTAAATCGCCATTTTAAGACCTGACTTTACCAAAAACGCGGCCGCTTTGGTCGCGTTTTTTTGCTTTTTTTGCGCGCCGCGCCTGGAAAATCGAGGCAGAATAGTCGCGGCGGAGAGATTCTTTACTGTTGTTTTTCAATGGCCTGACCTGCCCAATCGAAGGGCCTTTACAGACCGTGACCCGTTTGTCGAAAAACTTCGAAAAATTTTCAAACATTCACCGCCTGTTAACCGTTTCAGGGGTATTCCTTTAACTGCAAATAGGCGGAGCACCGGATGACCGAGGAAGCACATTCTTCCACTCACCCCCCACTCCCACCCACCACGGAAGATAGCTGGTTTTCGAGGCTTCGTCTTTTGCGCTCTCGACGCGTAGGTCCAGTGACGTTTCACCGCCTCCTCGCAGAGCACGGTTCAGCGCAGAACGCGCTGGAAGCGTTGCCAAAAATGGCACGTACCGCCGGAATGTCAGGGTATGAAATATGCTCTGCAAGTGCGGTCGCCGCAGAACTAACTGCCGCAAAAGCCGCCAAAGCGCGGCTTTTGTGCTTTGATGACCCTCTCTATCCCCCTGCCCTAGCACAATTGACCTCAGCCCCGCCCTTGCTCTGGTCAGTGGGCGATCTGCGGCATCTGACGCGACCAATGATTGCCCTGGTTGGCGCCCGCAATGCCTCCTCTTTGGGCACGCGCATGGCCCGAAGCCTGGCCCAAGATCTTGGCGCTGCGGGGTTCACTGTGGTGTCAGGTCTGGCACGTGGCGTTGATACAGCCGCTCATATTGCCAGCCTAAAGGACGGCACCATCGCGGTTCTGGCGGGCGGCTGCGATGTGATCTACCCCTCGCAAAACAGTGCCCTGGCCCAGGACATCGCGGCCAAGGGTCTGATCCTGTCGGAACAGCCCATGCGGCGCACACCGCAAGCGCGGGACTTCCCCAAACGCAATCGCATCATTGCCGGGCTTGCCCAGGCTGTGATCGTCGTCGAGGCGGCGGGGCGCTCTGGCAGCCTGATCACCGCCCGCGAAGCGCTGGATCTGGGGCGCGAGGTGATGGCGGTCCCAGGTCATCCCTTTGATGCCCGAGCCTATGGCTGCAATGCCCTGATCCGCGACGGCGCAGTGCTTGTGCGCAACGCTGAGGATGTCATCACAGCGCACTCCCCCCTTTCCCCTGGTGCGCAGGCTCCAGCCAGCAAGGTGCAAACCGCGCCGACACAGCAGCCCCCTCAGCAACAGGCAAAGGCCACATCTGCAGCTGCCATACAGGCCCTGAAGCCGCCCCTTCCTGAGCGCCCCAAAAAAATTCCCGAAAAACTGGCCCAGCTTTCCGCGCTGACACGGGCATTGGCGGGGGTTCCCGCGCCTCCCCCTGAAAAACGCAGCCTGCAAGAGACCTCAGCTCTGCACCAAAAGATCCTGGCCGGTCTTGGCCCCAGCCCCACGGCCTCGGATCAGTTAATGCGGGATCTGGGCCTTTCACCGCAGGCTTTTGCTCCGGCCCTGACGGAACTGGAACTGGAGGGAAAGATCAGCCGAGTTCCCGGTGGCCTACTCACCAAACGCAGCAGCGGCGAGACAGGCTGATAGTCTAAAAAACCCCGCTCTTCGCGCGCTGCCTTGCTGCGTCCAATGCTCTCTCATTGACATTCTCCCCTTGCGCCGCTGAACTTGCGCGGCCATAGAACGCCCGTTAGTGCACATAAGAGGCCCAAGAATTACATGCCAGTTGTTGTTGTCGAATCCCCGGCGAAGGCCAAAACAATTAATAAGTATCTGGGGTCAGACTATACAGTCCTGGCCTCCTACGGCCATGTGCGCGACCTGCCGGCAAAGAATGGCTCGGTCGATACCGACAACGAATTTGAGATGACATGGGAGGTTGGCAATGACAGCCGCAAACATGTCAAAGCCATCGCCGATGCACTGAAAGATGATAACGAACTGATTCTCGCGACTGACCCCGATCGCGAAGGCGAGGCAATCAGCTGGCATTTGCAACAGGCGTTGACCAAGCGCCGCTCGATTAAGAAGGACACGCCCGTCAGCCGGGTGACCTTTAATGCCATCACCAAAGAGGCCGTGGCTGAGGCCATGCGCAATCCCCGCCAGGTCGATATGCCGCTGGTCGAGGCCTATCTGGCGCGCCGCGCCTTGGACTATCTGGTGGGCTTTAATCTATCGCCGGTTCTGTGGCGCAAGCTGCCCGGTGCGCGCTCCGCTGGTCGGGTGCAATCGGTCTGCCTGCGCCTGATCGTCGAACGCGAGATGGAGATCGAGGCCTTTAACCCGCAGGAATACTGGTCGGTCAAAGCCAATATGGCGACCCCGCGCGGCCAGGAGTTTGAGGCCCGTCTGACGGTTTTGGCGGGTGACAAGCTGGACAAATACAGCCTGGCCAATTCTACCGCAGCGGAAATGGCGGTACAGGCCGTGTCCAGCCGCAACATGGTGGCACAATCGGTTGAGGCCAAACCCGCCTCCCGCAATCCTTCTGCCCCCTTCATGACCTCGACCCTGCAACAGGAAGCCAGCCGAAAATTTGGCATGGGTGCCAAACAGTGCATGAACGCGGCCCAGCGTCTGTATGAAGCGGGTCTCATCACCTATATGCGTACCGATGGCATCGATATGGCCCCAGAGGCCGTGCAAGAGGCCCGTGCGGAGATCGAAACCCGCTATGGTGCTGAATATGTGCCGAGCTCCCCGCGGATCTATAAGAACAAAGCCAAGAACGCTCAGGAAGCACACGAATGTATCCGCCCAACCGAGATGGGTCGCGATGCCAAGAGCCTGAAAGTCTCTGAGGATGATCAGCGCAAGCTGTATGATCTGATCTGGAAGCGGACCCTGGCCTGCCAGATGGCGGGCGCCCGGTTGG
>CAJXIL010000167.1 GCA_913054455.1 uncultured Roseobacter sp. | reverse complement strand
GCGCAGTCCGGGTTATCGGAGCCGTATCCAGCAAAAAGCGCCTGTTTCAGGAAGTCGCCGACGTGGCGCAGTCTTCTTATGGTCTCGCTGCTCAATCCACTGTTGAGGCTCTCCTGGATCGGGAGAGCCTTGGCCCCACAGGGGTGGGCCATGGCGTTGCTCTGCCCCACGCTCGGCTTCAGGGCCTAGATGCGGTGCGCGGGGTGTTTTTGATTCTGGAAAAGCCCCTCGATTTTGACGCCGTTGATCGCCAACCAGTGGACATTGCCTTCTCTCTCTTTGCACCTGAAGACGCTGGGGTGGAGCATCTTAAGGCACTGGCATTGGTGTCACGCACCCTGCGAGAGCAAAGCTTCTGTACCAAGTTGCGTTCCAATCACGACCCGGCAACGCTGTTCACGATCCTGACCGAAGCGCAACCGGTACAAGCCGCCTGAGAGCTGGCGCTACGCTATCTAACAGATCTAAGGCCAGTGCCGGCCGCATATGGCCTCTGGGTCCAATTGCTCCCGCCCGTCAGGTGATCTTTTATCAAAGATCCCTTCCCGTTGGGCCCAGCATGAAAACTCCAAAGGAGTTCTCATGCGCTCCCAGAGGCAAGGCACCCGCCATACGGGGCCCTTTGGAAATCTACCGACCGCTCTCGCTTGAATCGTTGCTCTATCACCACCATTGCTATGTCAAAGGACATGTACCCTGACACGCGGGCGCGCCGCACGCAGGGCGGCGCCGGGCCCAACGCCGATTTTGGCATTTTGCAACGCAAGATACCAAACGGGGGCGGGAGCCCCAGCCTCCCGACATTCACTGCGGCAAGAAAACGGGCTACTGGGCGCCCGCTCTCTCGCCGCGCCAAGGCGCGAAACCAAAGAGCAAATAATCCCGCTGGTAAAGAGAGGCCACCTGCTTCTCGAGCGCCGGATCCCAGATCTCTTCCAAACGGTAGGGTTGATCTTCCACGGTAACTGACGGCTCCCCTGGAGCACTCCGGCCCAGCTTTTGCGCCAAAGCAGGCAAAGCTTCGACCAATTCATCCTCGCGCAACACCAAGTCAGGTGAGCCGAGTTCTGCAAACCCAGACAGGGCCTGTGATTGGCTGGCCCATTCCGCATCCACCCGCACCGAAGTCTGCCCAGCAAGATTGGCCTGTAAAAAGGTCAGAAACTGAGAAAAGGCCGCATAGTGATCCGCCTTACTATAAGACGCATCTGGGCCATCCTTTGGTAGGGGCAGCTTAAACTGCCGACGCAAAGTTTCGCGAATGCTGCCATAGCTATCACCTCCCTTTTGCAAAATCCTGCGGCAGAACACTGAATGCACTCGTGCTGCCGGATGCCGCAACACGGTGAAGCTGCGAAACCCCGGGTTGCCCCGCTTCCATTGCCGCAGCTGCTTCTGGTTCATCTTCCGGATCAGCCCCTCAGGCGCCACCTTGTCCAACCCAGCCATCCAAGCGGTGACCTCGGCCTCCGGCCCACCCTTGATCGGCAGGTAAAGCAGCGGAGTCACCACCCCAGCGACATAGCCCGGCACCGATGGTCCCCGGCGGGGTTCAAAATTTGGGGTTCGGCTCAGGTTGAAACGATCCATCGCAGCCAGGGCTTCGTCCATCACGCCGGGGTTTTCCACTTTTGACACCACTGGTGCCGGATTTTGCCGCTTCAGACTATCATCCAGCGCCTCAAGCTGTGATTCAGCCCCAAGCCATCGCGCCAATCCATTCATCACCTCTAGGTTCTGGAGATCCTCGTAGGCCACATAGAAAGCCGTTTGCCCGGATTTTTGCAGCCGGTTCAGCAGGGTGATCTGAAAGTCCTGCAGCGCCTCCACATGATGGGAGAATTCTGCACTATCAAACCGCGCCAGGGCCTCTTTGCGGCGCTTCACATTGGTCAGTTTCCACTGGCCTGTTGTCTTGGCAATTTTCCAGGACACATAGCTGTCTAATGGATTTCTAGTGAGCACCACCTTGGCGCAACGGGGATCCTCCAGCGCCAAGTCCAGAACCCGCGGGTCGTGATCATGGAAGTAGCGAAACCCCCCAAGAACGCCGGGATCCGCTTTAATCTGCGCGATCAGACAGGCAGGATTGTCTTCCCGCATGTTTTGGGTAATGCCCAAAATGCTATCTTGATTGGGATAGCCTATGAAATGTGGATTAAAGGCTTCGCCATGGCAAACCAACCCGTCAAAAGCATTCAGATTGGTTTCCAGAAAGTTGGAGCCGGTCCGCATTTCGGCAAAGACTATGAAGTAGTCAAAAGTAGCTGTCATAATTTATTTTCGCACCAGATAGGGTTTTCTGGGAGGTTTTGGCATATTCACCGGCCCCTGCTCTACCGGGAAATCTCCCATCAGATAGGGATGCATGCCCTGGTTCTTGAGGTTCTGTAAAAACTGCCCAAAGCCATCAAGGTTCACCATGGTTGGGGCCTCGCTCAAATGGCGGGGCATCTGGGGGCCGAGCTCGTCGAGAATAGTCTGCAAAGGCTCCATCGGTGCCTCAATGAATTCGGCCATTGTCCAGATCCGCACCCGCGCCTTGGTTTCCTGACTGCGCAGCAGATCCAAATATTTGGCCTCCACCTGTTGCAGCCGGGCGGCCGCGCGGCGCAGCTCGGTGAAGTTCTGATTTGAGCGAAACAGCGGCACTGCCCAGGCACCGCTGATGACCGAGATCTGCGCATTGGAGTCGCGGGCCAGCATGCCGCAGATCTTCTGGTTGTCACCTGGGCCAAATTGAAAGCACTGACGCTCGCCGCGCGTATTCCAGATCAGGTTGGTCAAAAAGCTCTGCGCATTGTAGTCGCGGGCCTTGGCGTTGTCCGTCAGCGCGCCATTGATCATCGTGCCACCCCCGGCCAGCTCTGCCCGATCAGGTGCAAAAAGATGGCCATGAACACGGGCCCCGGTGATCCGCGTCAACCAGCTTTCAAAATCTTCAAACAGCTCGGTGAACCCCTGAAACACTGAGTAGGGATTTGAGGTGACACTATTGACCGACCATCGCCCAGGAAAGCGGCTCTGCATGTAGAGACCCGGACGCCCTCGGGTGCGCCGCTCAACCGCCTTGGCAAAAATGCGGTCAATCTTGCCAGGGTTCGGTTCAGTTTTTTTCATCGCCCCGGCGCTATCGGTCAGAAAGGCCTGATACAGCCGATCCGCACGCGGCCAGATCTTACGTGCGACAAAACAATCGGATCGCCGCAACAACTGCAGGTGATCATCATAAAAGATATGCGGCTTACCCTGAAAATCGAATTTGGACAGGGTCAGCGAGCGGCTCTCGATATTGGTCGAATACTGGCGCGCCAGTGTCTGATAGTAGCTTTCGTCCGGAATCCAGACCTTTTGGAAATAGCTGTCATAGGTCGGGCGCTCGGGATCCTCCAAGATGGCCGACAGCGTTTGTCGCGTCAGACACCACCATTGGCTGCCCATATGGGGCACCAGCCCCTCAGGGATACGCCGGCGCATACCAAGTTTGCGCTGCAGATCAACGTAGCGATCAAACAGGTAACGGTGTTTTTTCCAAGAGAAGGGGAAGCGCAGGGTAAAGCGTTCAAAATCCAGCCCACCCACAATCCAGGGCACATCTGCCGTGGTGGCACTTTCGATAAAATCGGTCCGCGGGCGGGCAGCAAGATAATCCACCAGCTCCTCAACCGGGCGTAGCGGCAGGCAGGAGCCAGAGGAGAGATAGACATGACGCACTTCTGGAAACTCCTGCAACATCAGCGCCGAAGCCGATTGCGAGGCTGCAACAATGCCCCAGGTACCCCACTCACAGCGATGCCTCTTGCAGAACTTGACCAAAGGATTCTGCGCCAGGCTTTGGCGGAAATTGCGGAAGGTCGTCCCATCAACGTTCTTGTCCACATGCACCACCACCGGGCAACCGCTGGCCGTCCAGTGGCGCGCCACCTCTGCGGCACGGTCCAATGCGGTATGCACCAGCATAATGATGCCAACGGTGCTCATGCCCAGTTGCCCTTGGACATCAGGCCCAGGATCTCCAGCTGGCGCCAGTTGATGTATTTCTCGCTCCACTTACACCAGAGCTCTGGCTGCTGTTCCAGACCTTCAGCATAGGCCTTATACTCGCGTGAATTGGCATAGTGCTCGCTGCGCGCCAATTCTTCGTTCGCTTTGGCACCTAATGTGTCGAGAAACTTGGTGTGCAGCAGCGCACCGCTGGCTTTTTCACCGCCATCGGTCTCGTAGACCTGGTTCAGCCCGCGCGGCAGCAGCGAGTGCGTCGAGCTGACAAAGGCATAGCGTCGATCCCATTTCACCAATGGTGTCTTGTTCAGAGCTGGCGCCTTTTTGGGCTCATCCGCAAAAAACACCCGAGCACGCGGCCCGCCCTGGATCCACAAATTACCATACATTAGGTTCTTGCTGATCGTGTAATTGCCACTGTCGAACCAATTCGCGATCTCCAGCGGGTTTTGCCCGGCCTGGTAAGGCACATCGCCGAGACGACCCTTGGGGTAGGTATCAATCAGCATCGCCGAGAAGCTGCGGATCGCCGAATTGTCCAACCAGTCCGTGAGCGCCTGAATGGGGCGGGTATCGCAGAAAGGATAGATAAAGAACTCATCCGGATCGACCACCAGAACCCAATGCCCATGGGCATATTTGCGCTTGAGGTAATTCATCCAGTCGACGCCGTAGTGGGACCGCCGATAGCTGGCATATGTCTGCCACAGTGAAACATCGCCCATACCGGCCAGGTACTGCGCGGTGTCATCATCCGATCCATTGTCGACAAAAAGGAAGTGATTGACCCCTAGCTTGCGGTAGTAGTCCAGAAAATAAGGCAGCCGGATCTGTTCGTTACGCATGGTTGAGACCAGCAACACATCATCGGGCTTAATCACGCGGGTATTGTCTTGCAGGCAGGTCAGCTCACCCGACTTTCGCACGGCCCGAACCAGCCTGCGCTTGCGCCGAACACGCATACGGTAAGAATCCCAAAGCCCCACAATAACTCCATGCCCGTTTTGCAGAATGCCCTACGGCTGAGGCCGCAGCGAAACTAAGGCGCCGCCTCCAGCAGCGCGCTTATCCCAGCCTTAAAGGATAATATGTCACGGAAGAACACTACAAACAACGGATTTAGAAACAGTTACACATGGTCTGTCCTGAAAACGCTGAGAATTTCAGGCGACGCGCTGTTCCAGATCCATCCTCACCACTGGAGCTCAGGCATCAACCCGAGATCACAAAGCTGCCCAGGGCCCATATATTGCTGCGAGTTTTCAATCCACAGGTCCGGTGCAGTGCTAAGCGCATCATAATAGTGATCAAAATCCTGCGGCGTATGAAAGTGTTGCTGCCGCTGCTTTTCGGTTGCCGATTTGGAAACAATCTCAGGCAGGAATTTCGTGTGCAACAGTACTCCAGCAGGAAGATCTCCCCCCGGGCCCTGGTAAATCCCATTCAGATCAGGCGGCAAGAGAGAATGGGTTGAATTCACATAGGCATAGCGCCGGTTCCACTTTACCAGCGGGATCTTGTTCAGGGTCGGCGACCGCTCTGGCTGCGCAGCAAAAAAAGCCCTTTCACGCGCCCCCCCTTGCAGCCAGAGGTTTCCCATAGGGCTTTGGCGGTTGGCGCGGTAGGGGGCCGCGTCAAACCAGTTCACCACCTCGCAGGGATCCTGCCCTGGCGTATAGAATTGATTGCCAAGCGCACCCTTGGGATAGAGATCCAGCATCATGGCACCAAACCCAGCAAGCCCCTGCTCCTGTAGCCGCTCGGACAGCTCAGTCAGATCATGTTCTTCTGCGCCATCGTAAACCAACAGCTCATCGGCATCCACTGTTAGACACCAGTGACCGTGACCATAGCGCATTTGCAGCCAGGTGCTCCAATCCAGACCAAAGCGTGCCTCTCTGTAGCCCGCCTGGGTTTGCCAGAGCGAAACATCTGGCTGATCCGCCAGAAACTGCGCGCTGCCATCCGTGCTGTCGTTATCTACCACCAGAAACTGCGAGACACCGCGCGCACGATAATACTGTAGAAAATAGGGTAGCCGAGCGCTTTCATTGCGCAGCACCACAAAGCCCAGCAAATCATTCGGTTTGATCAGGTCACTGCGATCCACCAGGCAGTGCAGCTGATGGCGCGACCGCAGCGACCGCCACAGCAATCTCCGCCGTTTCAGACGCAACCCATACCTTTGTCGCCAGCCCGGCGGCGAGAATGCGGCTGCGCGGGCTGTCTCCATATCAGGCCTCGTAATGACCCGTTTGGTGCCACTTCCAGGCGTCTGCAATCATGGTGTCCAGATCAGAGCGCTGTGGCGTCCAGCCCAGATCAGTGATCGCACGAGTGGAGCCCGAGACCAGTTTGGTGCAGTCCCCAGCCCGGCGCGGACCGGTGTTGCAGGGCACAGGGCGACCGGTAACAGCCGCGCCCCGATCCATGACCTCGCGTACGGAAAAACCGGATCCGGTGCCCAGATTGAACACCTGGCTGCCCTTGTCCTGCTCCAGCCATTGCAGACCCAGCACATGGGCGTCCACCAGGTCACAGACATGAACATAATCGCGGATGCAGGTGCCATCCGGGGTGTCGTAATCGGTGCCAAAAATGGTCAGCGCATCGCGCTTGCCATCGATGGCATCCAGCACCAAGGGCACCAGATGGGTCTCGGGGCGATGAAATTCGCCCACTTCGGCCTCAGGATCGGCACCAGCCACGTTGAAATAGCGGAAAATCACCGAACGCAGCCCATGTGCAGCGCCAAAATCCTTGAGAATATCCTCAACCGCGCGTTTAGACGCCCCATAGGCATTCAGTGGCAACTGCGGCGTGTTCTCATCAAGCACCACATTGTCATGCTCGCCATAGGTGGCACAGGTGGAGGAAAACACAAAGTTCAGACACCCTGCAGCCACGGCAGCCTCGATCAGATTCAGCGAACCGCCAGTATTGTTAGCCCAATAGCGCCCCGGTTCGCTCATCGCTTCGCCAACCTGACTGAGGGCCGCAAAATGCATCACAGCGACAGGCTTGTGCTTGGCAAACACCTCATCCAGCCGGGCACGATCCTGTAAATCGCCCTGCTCAAAGGGACCAAATTTTACTGCATCTTTCCAGCCGGTCACCAGGTTATCAAAGGTCACCGGGATATAGCCCGCAGCCTTTAGTGCCTTACAGGCATGCGAGCCAATATATCCGGCACCGCCGGTCACAAGAACAGTCTTCACGTCAAAAATGCCTTTCAAAGGTCTTTTGATTTGGTGACCCTGCCCGTCCGACAGGGTCCAGATAGATTACTCTGCGGCTTTGTCGAGTTGGGTGACCTTGTGCAGGTGGGCCATCAGATCGTCGCGCAGCTCGGGGCGGGAGAGGGCAAAGGAGACGGTGGCCTGCAAGAAGCCCGCCTTGGAGCCGCAGTCAT
>CAJXIL010000166.1 GCA_913054455.1 uncultured Roseobacter sp. | reverse complement strand
AGCCCTGGTCGACAACCATCCCGCCACTGCTGTTCATGATCATGGCTTGGTTTGGAGCGGCCTTTAATGTGCGGCTGCGCACTCACCTCAGCTTTGCTGAATTTCGCACCATGATGCCACGCAGCGGGCAGTTGGCCTGTCTGATGCTGGATGCGGTTTTGTGGTTTGTCTTTGCTGTGATCGTGCTGGTCACCACCGCGCGGATGACGGCGCTGTCAGCCTCAAATTTTCAGATCGTTCTGGGCACTGACAATGTCATGCAGTGGTGGTTCCTGATCACCGCGCCGATGTCCTTTGTATTGATGGTGGCACGGGTGTTTGAAAACCTGATCGAGGACATCACAAATTGGCGTTCTGGGGCACCGCTGATCAAACAGGCCGTTATTGGAGGGGATATCTGATGACTGACGGATCTTGGGTCACGCTGATCTCCCTGGGGGTCACCTTTTTGTTCATGCTTGGTGTGCCGGTGCTGCTGGTCATCGCCTATTGGGTGATTGGCTGCTCTTTTGTGCTGGGGCTGACGCTCGACAATATGGGAGCCGAGCTGCTGAACGTCTTTAACAAGGGCTTTGCCCTTTTGGCGATGCCCCTGTTTATCCTCACCGGGGATCTGATCAACCAGTCTGGCATTGCCCGGCGATTATCGGATTTTGCCTATGCCTGTCTGGGCTGGCTGCGCGGCGGGCTCGCTATGGCCGCCCTCGGGGCCTGTGGGTTGTTTGCGGCGATTTCTGGCTCTAACTCGGCGACCACCGCCACTATCGGGTCTATGCTTCACCCCGAAATGGTCAAAGGTGGCTATGATGAGCGCTTCTCTGCTGCCACGGCGGCGGCGGGCGGCACAGTGGGGATCATTATCCCGCCCTCAATCATCTTCATCGTCTACGGCTTCCTGTTGAACCTGCCAATCTCAGAGCTGTTTGTGGCCGGCATTCTGCCCGGAGCGCTGATGGTCATTGGCATGCAGCTGGCCTGCTGGGTGATCTGCCGGATCAATGGCTGGGGCCACCTGATCCCGCTGCAACTGACCCGCGTCCTAAAAACCGCCTTTGGTGCTTGGCTTGGTTTCTTTGCCATCGGTCTGGTGCTTTGGGGCATCTACACGGGCAAGTTCTCTCCGACTGAGGCGGCAGGCGTTACCGTTGGATTCTGTGTGATCGCTGGATTGGTAAGCTATCCGCTCAACCGGATCATGGGATCGCGGAAAGATAGACCAATTTCTGAAAAGTCCTACACTGAAATGCTCGTGGTCGAAGGCTTCACCATCCCGCAGATCCCATCGGTTGTGGTGCGTTCGGCCCAAATCACCGGCATTCTGGCCCCCTTGATTGCCATTTCAGTGGTGATGCAGCAAATCCTGTCGCTACTGGGGGCACAGCAAACCATTGGCGATTTTGTCACCTCAATGGGCGGTTATCATGCGGTACTCTTTACCTCGATGGTGATTGTCTTCTTCTCGGGCATGGTGCTGGAAAGCCTACCAGTAACGATTATTCTGGCGCCGATTCTGGCGCCGATTGCAGCGTCAGTGGGGATTGATCCAATCCATTTCTCGGTGATCTTCCTGGTTGGGGCCTCTATTGGGTTTATTACGCCCCCCTACGGGCTCAACCTCTATGTCGCATCTGGTGTAACGGGCGTTCCCTACTTCCGCCTGCTGCGCTATACCGTGCCCTACCTTGCGGCATTGATTAGCGTCTGGATACTGGTTGCCCTGGTGCCTGACCTCGCACTGATCCTGCTGCCCAACAGATAGATGTAGTACCATGCCACACGAGCCGACCTCCGCAAAAGAGACGCAGATTCCAACCAACTTGAGATTGCTGCTGATCATTGAGGAGGTCGCGCGCCGTGGTGTAGCAGTGAAACCTGCAGAGTTGGTTGAGGCCCTCGGCCTGCCCAAACCCACCCTGCACAGGTTACTGCAAACTGCGGAGCAAGAGGGGTTCTTGCAGCGTGACCTTGATGGTCGCTCATATGGGCCAGGGTCCCGGCTGCGGTCCCTGGCTGTGAACACCATTTCTTCCGAACATCTGCGTACGGCGCGGCTGACGATCCTCAGGGCTGTGGCCGAAGAAATCGGTGAGACCTGCAATCTTGCCACGCCAGACCGCGAAGGCATGACCTATCTGGACCGGGTTGAGACCAAATGGCCCCTGCGAATCCAATTGCCTATTGGCACTCAGGTGCCGTTTCATTGCACGGCAAGCGGCAAAATGTACCTGTCGACACTGCGGCCCGCGACCCTTAGCAGCGTGTTATCTGCTCGTGCCCTAGAGCCGCAGACTGAGCAGACAATCACGTCGCCTAGTGCCCTGCGCGAGGAGCTGTACAAGACCCGTGAACGCGGATATGCAACGGATGACGAGGAGTTCATGACCGGAATGGCGGCGATTGCCGTGCCGATCCTCGATCCCCAGGAGCGGCTAATGGCAACCTTATCGGTCCATGCGCCGGTTCAACGACGAGGTTTGAGCCAGATCCTCGAATTTCTCTCCCCCCTGCAAAAGGCTGCAGCGCAGCTGACTGAGCTTAATCGCGCGCAGGAAGAAAGCCGCTGACGAGGCTGGCGCAGGCGCCATTAGATCCATCAGCAATGGTGATGAGACGCTAACAGAAACTGTGCTTCTTCTTTTGGCCTGACCTGTCATAAAGACGCGTCAGAGGAGGCCAAAGATGTCCCAGGTGCCACGCGAGAATGTCGATACCCCGCAGGGTTTGGCTTTTGCCATCTCAGCCTATGTGCTGTGGGGTTTTCTGCCGCTTTACATGAAACTGGTGGCACATATTCCGGCCGCTGAGGTGGTGGCCCATCGGGTACTTTGGTCGGTGCCAGTAGCGGGTCTGCTCTTGGTGGTCTTGGGGCGCACCAAGGAGCTACGCGCTGCACTCAAGAGCCCGCGCACGTTGGGCATGGCCTGCGTTACAGCCGCACTTATCTCGGTGAATTGGGGTATATACGTTTGGTCCATTGCCACTGGCCATGCCCTGGATGCCGCTCTTGGCTATTATATCAACCCGCTGTTCAGCATTGCGCTGGGGGCCGTGTTGCTGCGAGAGCGGCTAATGCCAACGCAACTGGTTGCCATTGCCCTGGCCGCTGCCGCAGTGGTCGTTCTGACGATTGAGGCCGGGCGACTGCCCTGGGTGGCAATTGCATTGACGCTCAGCTGGGGCTTCTATGCTTTCTTTAAGAAACAGCTGCCGGTTGGCCCCAATCAGGGCTTTATGCTTGAGGTTTTGATCCTGACACCACCCGCGCTGGGCTATCTGGCCTATATGTCGGTAACGGGAGGCACCCATTTTCAGGGCGTGGATATCTGGCTGCTTATGGGCTGCGGATTGGTGACCGCGGTGCCACTGATTGTCTATGCCAATGGGGCCAAGCTGCTCAGACTTTCGACGATCGGGATCCTACAATATATCGCGCCGACGATGATCTTCTTGATCGCGGTCTTTGTCTTTGGCGAAGAATTCGGCCGGGCCCGCATGATTGCCTTCCCGATGATTTGGGCGGCGCTAGTGATCTATTCGATTCCGCTAATCCGGCAGTTGCGTCACAGCTCCAAAGCGGAAGTCTAGGGTGTAGGCTTGGGCTCCAAGGGGATAACCACCACCCCTTACGGCCCAAGTTTCCTACAATGGACAGTTAGCTCAGGGCTTTGCGAAATTCCAGAAAACGCGCGTCGGTCATAACCCGTGCATTGATGGCATCGCGCAGGGCACCAATGGTTTTATGCGGGCGCATCACCACCTCAAAATTCTGAATCAACCCCTCGTCATTTAGGGTGATCAGATCAACCCCAACAGTGTCCAGTTCACCGACCTTACATTGAAATTCCAGCGCCCAGTCCTTGCCCTCTCCCATGATGCGGCGATAGCGGAACTCAGAAAAAATCTGCCCGACATGCCCCAGAACAGCGGCAACCGGCGCCCGCCCGGTCCAGGTTTTCCAATAAGTTGGCGGCAAGAAGGTCACATCTTCGGCCAGCAGCTCGAGGATGGCTTCCTCCTCACCTTTGGCAACAACTTCCTGCATGCGGGTAATGGTTGGATGCATGGTCTCTCTCCCTGAACGTCTTTTTGTAGTTTCTAGGCTGAACTCTGCGTTTCCTCCCCCATCACAGCAAGCGCGACGTTGCGGGAACTTGCAGGGGAGCAAAAGGCGCAGTAGGCAGGCACACATGGCAGTTTCAAGTGACTATACCCCGCCGCAGGACCCGTTGGAGATCCTGCATCATGACGCCCAAATCCTGGTGGCAAACAAACCCGCCGGCTTGCTGAGTGTGCCCGGACGTGGCGAGCATCTGGCTGACTGCCTGTTGAGCAGGGTGCAAACCGCCTTTCCCGAAGCACTGCTGGTGCATCGACTAGACCGGGACACATCCGGGGTTATGGTCTTTGGGGTGACACCGCATGCGCAGCGGCATCTGTCGATGCAGTTTGAAAAGCGCACAACCCGCAAGGTCTATGTCGCGCGCCTTGCGGGTCATTTGGAGCCCCGTGCAGGCGAAGTAGACTTGCCGCTTATCGTGGACTGGCCAAATCGTCCCCGGCAGATGGTCTGCCATGACACCGGCAAGCCCGCCCTAACGGACTACCGCGTGGTGAAATACGGCGAGGGTGAAACCCGTGTGAGATTGACGCCAAAAACCGGTCGCACGCATCAGCTTAGGGTGCATATGATGGCACTGGGTCATGCGATCCTCGGCGACCCCCTATATGCCACTGGGGCGGACCGGGAGTATTCCCGGATGATGCTGCATTCAGAGGAATTGCGGATCAAGCATCCTGACAGTGGGGAATCGATCAAATTCCGCGCCAAAGCACCGTTCTAGGGACGGCCTCAAATCCGCCAATTGGCCCCGCCCGATCAGGATGCCACTTTGAGCCATTGCGGTGGCAGGATATCTGGATTGCTGAGCTTAGGGTTACCAAACCACTTAGCCGGCCCTGCAACGCGCTTTTGCGGATTGGAGTTCAACCAGGCAGCCCACCAGGAAAACGAGCTATTGCCAATAATATTGTGTCTGCACAGAGTCATGAGGCGCATATCCTCAAAATCGGTATCCGGTCCGTTGAAATCCACAACCACCTTTTTGCAAGGCAGAGGGAGGTTGGCCTTAGCCCAATCAGGATCATCTGAGAAGACATAAACAGTGGGGGCATCTTGTGGCAAACCCTCCAGAAGGCGGGTCAGTGCGGCCTCATAATAGGCTTGATCACAAAGCACATGGGCCGAAAGCGCGACATAGTCTCCGCGCCGCACATGCAGGGAAATCGCGTTATCCTCCATAATCCGCGCCGCCATTTCGGCGTTTTGGCGATTGCTGAAGTCAGGAAAAGTAAAATCCGCTCGGATCAGATCAGCGATCTCAGCAAAGTACCTTTCACTTTGCCAATACCCATGCAGGTAGCAACCATCTTCCCATGTTTCAAAAGCAGTATTGTAGCCCAGGCCCCGCTCGCGACGAAACCGTGGCGCCAGCCCGAGACCACGCCACAGCCCATAGCGCAATGGTGCATGCTGCTTCAGCGGGGGTAGCTTGGGGGCGGCGCTAAGGGGCAGGTCAAAGACACGCGTCAAAACCCCTTCGCCGCGCAGTTCAGCTCCGCGGCCATCCAATGCGACGCCACAGCCCAGCCTATGCGCCAGGGCGCGGGCAGCGGCATATTGGAACATCTGGTTGCCAAGACGACCATGCAGACGGGTGGTGATCATGGCAGGCTCCTCAGCAGATACCCCGGAACTGGGCCGCGATATCTGCACCGCATAGACAGGGACTAGAAATCCAGGTTTTCAACGCTCAGAGCATTTTTCTGAATGAACTCCCGGCGGGGTTCAACCACATCGCCCATCAGTTTGGTAAAGAGATCATCAGCCCCCACCAAATCATCGACACGAACCTGCAATAGGGTACGGGCATCAGGATCCAGGGTGGTTTCCCATAGCTGATCGGGGTTCATCTCGCCCAGACCTTTATAGCGCTGCAGGGAAAGGCCTTTTTCGCCCTCATCCATGATCGCCTTTAGCAGATCAAGCGGGCCATGGATGGCCTGGGCACGGTCGCGACGAAGCAACTGGCCAGAGGTCCGGTAGATCTCTTGCAAGCTCTTGGTAAAGCTGCCGGTTTTACGGGCTTCACCAGATCGCAGCATGGGGCCATCCAGGGTGCGCACCTCTTCGACGCCGCGCAAAATGCGGGCCAGCCGTATGCCGTGATCCTGGGTAATACGACCCTGCCAACCCTTTTCATATTCCAGCGCGATGAGATCAAGCCGTGCCGCCACCCGATCAGCAACTCCCTGCAGATCGGCATCAACAGCACCAGGCACAAAGGCGCCGGCCACAGCGGCCTGCTCCAGAATATGGCGCGGATAATGGGTCGGGAAGGCATCCAGAACCCGCTTCAGCTGACGGGCCTCTTCGACCACGCGGGTAAGGTCTTGCCCCACCAGCTCTTCGCCACTGCCAAGTTTCAGGGTCGCCCCTTCGACGCCCTGGTGGATCAGGTAGTCATCCAGTGCGGCCTGATCTTTGAGGTAGACCTCAGATTTACCACGCGCCACTTTGTAAAGTGGTGGCTGAGCAATATAGAGATAACCACCTTCGATCAGTTCCGGCATCTGACGGTAGAAGAAGGTCAGAAGCAGCGTCCGGATATGGGCACCGTCAACATCCGCATCGGTCATGATGACGATCTTGTGGTAACGCAGCTTTTCGATGTTGAATTCATCGCGGCCAATGCCGGTGCCCAGGGCCATCACCAGGTTGCCAATCTCCTGGCTGCCCAGCATCCGATCAAAACGGGCCCGCTCCACGTTCAGGATCTTACCACGCAGCGGCAGAATTGCCTGCGTCTGGCGATCGCGGCCTGTCTGGGCGGATCCGCCAGCTGAATCCCCCTCCACCAGGAAGACTTCGGTCTTGGAGGGATCTTTCTCTGAGCAATCCTTGAGCTTGCCGGCCAGAAAGTTCACATCCATAGCCGTCTTGCGCCGGGTCAGCTCGCGCGCTTTGCGGGCCGCTTCGCGGGCCAGGGCTGCCTCAACGATCTTGCCAACAATCTGTTTGGCCTGGTTTGGGTTTTCCTCAAACCACTCCGCCAGTTTTTCATTCACCAGGCTTTCAACAACCGGGCGCACTTCAGAGGAGACCAGTTTATCTTTGGTCTGGCTGGAGAATTTTGGATCCGGCACTTTGACGGACAGGACACAGGTCAGCCCTTCGCGCGCATCATCCCCGGTGAAAGAGACCTTCTCTTTCTTGGCGATACCGCTGGACTGAGCATAGTTGTTGATGGTGCGGGTCAGCGCCCCGCGAAAGCCCGCCAGGTGGGTGCCGCCATCGCGCTGTGGAATGTTGTTGGTAAAGGGCAGCACCGATTCATGGTAGCTGTCGTTCCACCACATCG
>CAJXIL010000165.1 GCA_913054455.1 uncultured Roseobacter sp. | reverse complement strand
GCCGAGGTTCTGGCCGCAGGCGGCGACCAGGTTGAGGCTGGGGCTGCACTGGTGCGCCTAGAAGAGGACTGAGGTGCGGGCTGCGGGTCGGGCTTTTTGAATATTTATAGAAAGATGAAGGGGGACGGATCCGCCATGAGCCAATCTGTCGAGATCTTTGAGATGGGGCCACGCGACGGGCTGCAGAACGAAAAGCGTGCCATTCCGGTGCTGGAAAAAATCGCCCTGGTGGATTGTCTGTCCAAGGCAGGGTTTCGCCGCATTGAAGTTGCCAGTTTTGTGTCTCCCAAATGGGTGCCGCAGATGGCGGGCAGTGGAGAGGTTCTGGCGGGCATTCAGCGCGTTCCGGGGGTGTCCTATGCAGCATTGACCCCAAATATGCGTGGCTACGCGGATGCGGTTGCGGCACGGGCCGATGAGATCGCGGTTTTTGCCTCTGCTTCTGAAGGGTTTTCCCGCGCCAATATCAACGCCTCTATTGCGGAGAGTCTTGAGCGGTTTAAACCGATCTTGCAGGCTGCAGCCGAGATCGAGTTGCCAGTACGGGGCTATGTGTCCTGTGTTACTGATTGTCCCTTTGATGGGCCAACGGTTCCTGAACAGGTAGCGCAGGTCGCGGAGACGCTGCATCAACTGGGCTGCTATGAGGTTTCCTTGGGCGATACCATTGGGCAGGGCAGGCCGGAAACCATCAGCAAAATGCTATCTGCCGTAACGAAACGGGTGCCTTTCACGCATCTGGCTGGCCATTATCATGACACGGCGGGGCGGGCCTTGGACAATATTGAGGCTTCGCTGGACCACGGTGTGCGGGTGTTTGATGCGGCAGTTGGGGGCTTAGGCGGTTGTCCCTATGCGCCGGGTGCTGCAGGCAATGTCGCCACCGAAGCGGTTCACGACCATTTGGTGGGGCTTGGCTATGAGACGGGTCTGGATCGGGATGTCCTGGTTGCGGCGGCTGAGTTGGCGCAGGCGATGCGCAGCGACAGCTAAATGGGGGCTCAATTCTATGGGCCAGAAGGAAGAGGGACTGAGAATGTATAAGACTGTGTTGATTGAGCGGGATACCCGCGGTGTGGCGACGCTGACCCTGAACCGCCCGGAAAAACACAATGCCATGTCTGGCGAGATGCTACTGGAGCTGAAGGCGGCTGCCGAACAGCTCGCTTTGGATGATGCGGTGCGGGTCGTGGTGTTGACCGGCGCGGGCAAGAGCTTCTGTGCTGGCGGCGATCTGGGCTGGATGCAGCAGCAGATGCAGGCGGATGCGGCGACGCGCGGTGCCGAAGCACGGGTTTTGGCGGAAATGTTGCAGCTGCTCAATACGTTGCCCAAGCCCCTGATTGGGGCCATCCAGGGAAACGCCTTTGGCGGCGGTGTTGGCATGGCTTCGGTCTGTGATGTGGCGATTGGCGTGGACCATCTAAAGATGGGACTCACTGAGACCAAGCTGGGTTTGATCCCTGCCACCATTGGCCCCTATGTGGTGGCTCGCATGGGGGAGGCGCGCGCGCGCCGGGTCTTTATGTCGGCACGCCTGTTCGGAGCCGCCGAGGCGGTCGATCTGGGGCTTCTGGCCAAGGCTGTACCCGCGGCGGATCTGGCGGCAGCGGTCGAAGCTGAGGTGGTGCCCTATATGGCCTGCGCCCCTGGCGCGGTTGCTGCTGCGAAAAAACTCACCCGTGATCTGGGGCCGCGTCTTGATGACGAGACAATCGACATGACAATCCGTGCGCTGGTCAGTCGTTGGGAAGGCGATGAGGCCTCTGAGGGAATTGGGGCCTTCTTTGAAAAGCGCAAACCGCGCTGGCAGGTGTGATGCTGGGCCGCGACTGGGGCCTGATTGGACGATATTAACCAATATTTAGAATGTCTGTATTGTGAGGCGCCGTGAATATTCACGGCGCCTTTCCTTATGGAAATAATAAGAAATTAACTCCTGCTGGCCCAAATAGCGCTAAGTGATGCCGCAGGGTCGCGACTTGAACAGAAAGCCACTTTCTTCACCATTGGTTTGGTTGACGATAGGGGGGGGGGCGAGTAGACACATGCGCAAGTCAACACGCCAATTGACGGCGCGCGAGAATCCGCGCGCTCGGAAAGGAGCCACTCGTGGAAGAGATGTTGCGGGAATACCTCCCGATCTTGGTGTTTCTGGTCGTCGCAGTCGGCCTAGGAATTGTTCTTATCTTGGCAGCAGTTGTGCTGGCAGTTCGTAATCCGGACCCAGAAAAAGTCAGCGCCTATGAATGTGGTTTCAACGCCTTTGATGACGCGCGGATGAAATTCGATGTGCGGTTTTACCTGGTGTCGATTCTTTTCATCATTTTTGACTTGGAAATTGCTTTCCTGTTTCCCTGGGCCGTCGGCCTCAAGGATATGAGCGATACCGGTTTCTGGTCGATGATGGTGTTCCTGGGTGTCCTGACCATTGGTTTTGCCTATGAGTGGAAAAAGGGAGCTCTGGAATGGGAGTGATGACCGGAGCCAATACCGCTGAGATCGACAAGGAAGTTGCCACCCAGGCGTTGAATGCTGAGCTGCAGGACAAAGGCTTCCTGCTGACTTCGACCGAAGACATCATCAACTGGGCCCGGACTGGTTCGTTGCATTGGATGACCTTTGGTCTGGCCTGCTGCGCGGTTGAGATGATGCACACCTCGATGCCGCGTTACGATGCTGAGCGCTTTGGTATTGCCCCGAGGGCCTCCCCGCGTCAGTCGGATGTCATGATCGTCGCTGGTACCTTGACCAATAAGATGGCGCCAGCGCTGCGCAAGGTCTACGACCAGATGCCCGAGCCGCGCTATGTGATCTCTATGGGATCCTGTGCCAATGGCGGCGGCTACTATCACTACAGCTATTCGGTTGTACGCGGCTGTGATCGCATCGTTCCGGTAGATATCTATGTGCCGGGCTGTCCGCCAACGGCTGAGGCCCTGCTTTATGGTCTGATGCAGCTGCAGCGCAAAATCCGCCGTACCGGCACCCTAGTGCGCTAAGCGATCTGGCTGGAGAAATATTATGACTGAAGCACTGCAAGAACTTGGTACTCAGATCGCAGCCAAACGCCCAGACTGTGTCCTGTCCTGGAATGTGGCCCATGGTGAGCTGAACGTTGATGTGGCCCCAGCCAATATCGCGGGTCTGGTTGAGTTCCTCAAATCTGACAGCAACTGCAAATTCTCGTCGCTGGTGGACATCACCGCAGTGGATTACCCAGAACGTGGTAAACGCTTTGACGTGCTCTATCACTTCCTGTCGATGTATCAGAATCAGCGTATTCGCCTACGTGTTTCCGTGCGCGAAGACGATATGGTGCCCTCGATTGTCGATGTGCACCCCTCGGCCAACTGGTTTGAGCGGGAAGTGTTCGACATGTTTGGTATCTTGTTTTCGGGCCACCCGGATCTGCGTCGGATCCTCACGGATTATGGCTTCCGGGGTTACCCCCTGCGCAAGGATTTCCCAACCACGGGCTATACCGAAGTGCGCTATGATGAGGCTGAAAAGCGCGTGGTCTACGAACCTGTGAGCCTGGTACAGGAATACCGCCAGTTTGATTTCATGTCTCCCTGGGAGGGTGCCGAGTACATCCTGCCTGGCGACGAGAAGTAAGAGGTCAATCGGATGGCTGAAATAAAGGTAGATGACCGGTTTGCGAAACCCAGCACCCTGTTCTTCGGTATCGGAGCACAGAAGGCCGGGACGTCCTGGTTGCATAGCTACCTGGATCAGCACCCGGATGTCAGCGTGCCCCAGGGCAAGGAAATGCACTACTGGAGTTACCTGCAGACAGGCTATTCCTTTCATCACAATCGGCAGAAAGATCGCTTAGAGAAATTTAATAGCGCAAAAGGTCTGGTAGGGAAGCTTCGCAAAGGAAATGCAAAGCCACCGCAGTTTTTCGCGGACTATGTCGAGATGCGGGAGACAAAAGACCCATCTCATTCGCTCTATGCGAACAATCTGTTTGACGGTTTCACGGGCCAGCAAGTGGTTGGTGAGATCACACCAGATTATTCAAAGTTGAGTTCAGAAACCTTTGCTCAGATGGCGGCATTGAACGCAGATACAAGGTTTATTTTTGTCATGCGTGATCCGATTGAGAGGCTGCATTCGGCGATGCGCATGCGGTTGCGGAGGCAGGGTAATCCGTCTCGCAAGCTGGGAAGTGATGAAATTCTGGACGCGCTGAAAGAGGTGGTCTCAACCCCGAATGCTGCGCCGTTGCGTCGTTCGCGCTACGATCAGACACTTGCAAGCCTAGAAGCCGTCGTTGCGGCAGAGAAGATCGGCTATTTCTTCTACGAGGATATCTTTGAAAAGCGCAATGTGAATGATGTTTGCGATTTCTTGGGGATCGACCATCGACTTGGTGATTTTGATACTCAGGTTAATGCAGGCGCGCCAAAGGAAAAAGAATTTGATCCTGCTTTCCGGGCTCTGGCCCTGGCCCATGTGGGAGAGGTCTACGACCTGATGCAGGCACGGTTTGGTGATCGCTTGCCCGCGGCATGGAAAATGCACTTTGAGGGCGACAGTGGCCCGGCAAAGGTTGCGGAGAATGTGGAATGAAAGTGACCTGTAAAACGAAACCCGGGGGAGATGCTTCGGTTGTGGCCTATGGCCTGACTTCGGATGCCCCTCTGATCACGCATGAAAAGGGACAATCGCTATGATGGACGGCTCCAAATTCGATGACGCCCAGACCGGCGAGCAGAAGATCCGTAACTTTAACATCAACTTTGGTCCCCAGCACCCGGCGGCCCACGGTGTGTTGCGGCTGGTGCTAGAGCTGGATGGCGAAATCGTAGAACGCTGCGATCCTCATATCGGCCTGCTGCACCGTGGCACCGAAAAGCTGATGGAAAGCCGCACCTATCTGCAGAACCTTCCCTATTTTGACCGGCTGGACTATGTGGCGCCGATGAACCAGGAACACGCCTGGTGTCTTGCCATTGAAAAACTCACCGGTGTTGAGGTCCCCCGCCGGGGCTCTTTGATCCGGGTTTTGTATTCTGAAATCGGCCGTATCCTGAACCACCTGCTGAACGTCACGACGCAGGCCATGGATGTGGGCGCGCTGACGCCGCCGCTTTGGGGGTTTGAAGAACGCGAAAAGCTGATGGTGTTCTACGAGCGCGCCTGTGGCGCCCGTTTGCACGCGGCCTATTTCCGTCCGGGTGGTGTGCACCAGGATATTCCCGATGATCTGCTTGATGATATCGACCTCTGGGCGCTGGAATTCCCCAAGGTGCTTGCGGACATCGACGGGCTCTTGACCGAGAACCGCATCTTCAAGCAGCGCAACTGCGATATTGGTGTTGTCACTGAGCAAGAAATCCTGGACTGGGGCTTCTCCGGCGTCATGGTCCGCGGCTCCGGCATGGCTTGGGATCTGCGCCGTGCGCAGCCCTATGAGTGTTATGACGAGTTTGAGTTCCAGATCCCCGTGGGCAAGAACGGTGATTGCTATGATCGCTATCTGGTCCGCATGGAAGAGATGCGCCAGTCGCTGTCGATCATCCGTCAGGCTATCGCAAAACTGCGCGAAGCCACCGGTGATGTTCTGGCTCGTGGCAAGCTGACCCCGCCCAAACGGGGTGACATGAAGACCTCGATGGAGAGCCTCATTCACCATTTCAAACTCTACACCGAGGGCTTTCACGTGCCCGCCGGTGAGGTCTATGTCGCGGTTGAAGCCCCCAAGGGCGAATTCGGCGTCTATCTGGTGGCAGATGGGTCCAACAAACCCTATCGTAGCAAGATCCGCGCGCCGGGTTTCCTGCATCTGCAAGCCATGGACCACGTCGCAAAAGGCCACCAGCTGGCCGATGTCGCGGCCATCATCGGCACCATGGACGTCGTGTTCGGGGAGATTGACCGATGATCCTGCCTCTGAGCTTTCATCTTTCTAAAAATATTCCCGCCGGAGGCATCCGCGCGGGCAACACAGCCCTACAGGTGATCTGATGCTGCGCCGCTTGCACTCCGAACAGCCCGAAAGCTTTGCTTTCACGCCAGCGAACCAGAAATGGGCCGAGGCGCAATTGACCAAATTCCCCGAGGGCCGTCAGGCCTCGGCGGTGATACCGCTTTTGTGGCGCGCCCAGGAGCAAGAAGGCTGGGTCTCCAAGCCCGCGATTGAATATATCGCCGATATGCTGGGCATGGCCTATATCCGGGTTCTGGAGGTCACCTCCTTCTACTTTATGTTCCAGATGCAGCCCACTGGCTCTGTGGCGCATGTTCAGATCTGCGGCACCCTGTCCTGCATGATCTGCGGCGCCGAGGATCTGATCGCAGTCTGCAAAGACAAAATCGCCGACAAACCCTTTACCCTGTCAGCGGATGGCAAGTTCACCTGGGAAGAGGTGGAGTGTCTGGGAGCCTGCACCAATGCCCCCATGGCGCAGATCGGCAAAGACTACTTTGAAGATCTCACCGCAGAGGGCTTTGCCCAAATGCTCGAAGATCTGGCCGCTGGCAAGGCCGTGGTCCCGGGCCCACAGAATGGTCGCTACGCAGCGGAGCCCCAATCGGGCCTCACCTCGCTGACCGAATATGACAGCGGCAAGACGCAGTATAACGCTTCTGTGCAGCTGGCGGCAGATATCGGCGATAGCGTCAAACGCATCCAGGGCGATGAAGTGCCCCTGCTGACCCCTTGGGTTGGCAAGGATGGGGTGGTTGCCGGGCGTGCCGCTGCGTCTCAGCCCCCCAAGGCACCTGATGCACCAAAACCTGTGGCAAAGCAGGTGGCGGAGGCGAAGAAGCCGGTCACCAAAGCCAAACCCGTGCCTGAGACTAAGCCAGCAGGGAAGCCCGAAGTGGCTGAAGCGGTGGCAGAGGTTGCGCCTGAGACGCTGAAAGAAGCCCGTGGCGGTCTTCCGGATGATCTGAAATTGCTAAAGGGCGTTGGCCCCAAGTTGGAACAGACCCTGAATGAGCTGGGCTTTTTCCACTTTGACCAGATTGCCTCCTGGGGCGAGGCCGAAGTCGCCTGGGTCGATAGCCGCTTGAAGTTCAAAGGCCGTATTGAACGCGACGGCTGGATCGCACAGGCTGCCAAACTCGCGGTCGGTGACGAGACAGATTTTGCTAAGAAGGCCAAAAAAGACGGCCGTTACGACGACGAATAATCTAACTGCCCGTTTCCGTTCTGGGACGGGCAGGGACCACATATGAGGACCTAAATGAGCGTTGATCTGGAGAGGACTATCGCAGCAAAGGGGCGGCACATCTCATTGGTGATTGCCGGTACCATGCTTGCCTGGTTGGCCCTGACACTGATCATTGGTCCGGCGATTGGAATGCCGGGCCGCTATGCGCTTTTGTTTGATTTTGCCGCGCTTGCGGGGATGATCTATGCATTGGTCAACATATTGCAACTCTGGCGCCTGCGTCAGACCAGTAAAAACAAAAACCAAGGGTAGGCAGACATGCTGAAGGACCAGGACCGGATCTTTACCAACCTCTACGGTATGCATGAGCGCACCCTCAAAGGTGCCCAGGCGCGCGGCCATTGGGATGGCAC
>CAJXIL010000164.1 GCA_913054455.1 uncultured Roseobacter sp. | reverse complement strand
AATCCGTCCGGGGAAAGGGGAAGCTTGGCAATCATCGGATTTATGCAACAAAGCCATTTTGATTTCTAAATTATATGGCCCTGTTTGGGAGGTTTGACTGGATCTGTTAGTAGTGATTGGCGGCCATCTTTCGCATCCTCTTCCAAGCCTGGTTCCAACCGCTTGTGGTGTTGTTGGATGTCCCATCGGATTCACCGATGGCTTGCTGGTCGGCGGCACAAGGAGGCCAGAGATAGGGGAAGTGCGATCAAGAATTTAAAAGTCTCCACCTAAGAATTGGTGTTTGTCGCGTACTGCTGTTCGCAAGAGAAGAAAAGTTACCGAGGGTTCAGTGGCGGGGAGGCCCATCCTGCCTTCGTCACTTGTCCTGTGGCCCTTGTTTCAGTTGGTGTTCAAATCTTGCGCTGGTAGAAAGTTGCGAAGGGCGTGTGTTCATGGACTTGTCAGAGTTCAGGTCTTTTTTAGGAGGCGAGATCTTGCGACCAAGTTTTTTTCTTATTTCCACAGTTTTCGTATTCGTTAGTGGATTTCTTCAGCCCAGCTTTTCGCAATCACCTGAGATGGACAGGGAAATTCGAAAACGAATGCGTGACGCCGCATATCGGAATTCAGCCGAATGTACGGTGTGGAAACGGGAAATCAGGCGCTTTAAACGTCGTGGAGAGTTTGAACCCTACGAGTTTGCTTTTGCGGGCCGAAAAGATAGCACGATCACTGGTATTCGTGGATGTGGGTATGGGTGGAGTCTGAGTTTGGAAAGAGCACAGGAGATTGCCATGCAAAACTGTCGCAAATGGGAGCTGAAGTATGGGATCGGCAACGGAGACAAGACATGCCGTATTATCGACTGACGCGATCGGTAGGCTTAACTGCGAAATCAATTTTCTCCGGTGTGTACCTAGGGTCGAGGCGGCGTTTAGCGAGACTTTGTGATGTAGCAAAGAATAGCAACTGCCCAGATGCGGTGGTGTCGGGGGGCACGTGTTGCGCTATTTTAATTCAATCGTCTGGCGAACCGCGTGGCTGTCCGGGTCCAGGATCAGGATCTGGTCATCTGTGGTGACGACCGCGATCCAGCCGGTTCCAAAGGTCACGGCTTGGGCTGTGGTGCCTGCGGGCAGGGCTATTTCTGCAGGCAGGCTGGGGCCGTCGGCAGACAAGCGGATGACAAGCAGGCTGATAACCACTACAAGCCCGCCAATCATCACCACGGTCAATGTGGTCACCAGTCGGCGCAGGAATTTGAGCTGCGGCGGTTCGTCTTGAATTTCAGGCTCGGAAGGATCAGTCATGGGCAGCCGCCAGATTGAGTTTATCATCGCGGAAGACCCGCCTAAGAGGCTTGATAAAGCGGTTTCGCGTGATGTGCCAGCGGAAGCGACATTGTCACGCACAAGGCTGGCCCGGTTGATCGAGGCAGGCAGTCTGACGGTGGACGGCGCAGTGGTCCAGGACGCCAAGGCGCGAGTTGCAGAAGGCGCTGTCATTTCCATCACTGTGGAAGAAGCCGAAGACAGCCATATCGGCCCCGAAAATATCGCTTTGGATGTGATTTTTGAGGATGACGACCTGATCGTGATCAACAAACCAGCAGGCATGGTGGTACATCCGGCTCCGGGGACGCCGTCGGGCACTTTGGTCAATGCCCTGCTACATCATTGCGGTGAGAACCTTTCCGGTGTCGGGGGGGTGAAACGTCCCGGCATCGTGCACCGGATCGACAAAGAGACCTCCGGGCTGTTGGTGGTGGCGAAATCGGATGTAGCGCACCAGGGGCTGGCGGCGCAGTTCGAGAAACACACGGTTGAGCGGTATTACCGTGCCATTTGCTATGGAGTTCCGGACGCGAATGACCCACGCCTGCGCGGCGTAAAGGGGACCAGTTTTGAACCGGGCAATATTCTGAAGCTGACAACCCAGTTGGCGCGACACAAGCATGATCGCCAACGCCAGGCGGTCCTGTTTCAAGGTGGCCGCCATGCGGTGACGCGCGCGCGGATTGTAGAGCCCTTTGGCACCCCGCCGGTGGTGGCTTTGATTGAATGCTGGCTTGAAACCGGACGCACCCATCAGATCCGGGTTCATATGACTCACGCAGGCCATGGCCTTGTTGGCGATCCCACCTATGGGGGCAAACGCAAACTCGCCGCAAAATCTCTGTCTCCCGCAGCCATCGCGGCTGTGCAGAATTTCCCCCGTCAGGCGCTTCATGCAGCTGTCTTGGGGTTTGTGCACCCCGTGAGCGGTGAGAACATGCGGTTTGAAGCGCCGTTGCCGCAGGATATGAGCGCGCTGATCGAGATACTGCGTCTGGCTCCACTCGCTGGCTGATCTGCGCTGGGGCGCCACAGGGGGCATCCGGTTGGATTAGGTGAAATGTGTTTTTCTTGGGGGCTATGTGTCAAAGGTTACAGATGTTTCTTGGTCTGAAATATAAAAGGATACTTGCAAGCGCCCCCTTGAAAGGTGTTTAGCGCTAACCCATATGACTTAATGTTAAGCCCGTAAACATCTTGGGAGGGACCGTTTGAATGGCTAATTATGCAAATCTGCCCGCACCGACCCCCGAAGGCGGTTTGAACCGCTATATGCAGGAAATCCGCAAATTCCCGCTCTTGGAGCCGGAAGAAGAATATATGCTGGCCAAGGCCTGGGTGGAAAAAGAGGACTCTGGTGCGGCGCATCGGATGGTCACCTCGCACCTGCGTTTGGCTGCCAAGATCGCTATGGGCTACCGGGGCTATGGCCTGCCGCAGGCCGAAGTGATCTCCGAGGCCAACGTAGGTCTGATGCAAGCGGTGAAACGCTTTGACCCTGAAAAGGGCTTCCGCTTGGCGACCTATGCCATGTGGTGGATCCGCGCTTCGATCCAGGAATATGTCCTGCGGTCCTGGTCCATGGTCAAGCTGGGGACCACCTCTGCACAGAAGAAACTGTTTTTTAATCTGCGTAAGGCAAAGGCCCGTATCGGCGCCCTGGAAGAGGGCGACCTGCGTCCCGAAAACGTTGCCAAGATTGCCCATGACCTTGGGGTGACCGAGGACGAGGTGATCTCGATGAACCGCCGGATGTCCGGTGGGGATGCCTCTCTCAATGCCACAGTTGGCAGCGAGGGCGAGGGCACTATGCAATGGCAAGACTGGCTCGAGGATGAAGATGCGGATCAGGCTGGCGACTATGAGGCTCGTGATGAGCTGGAAGCCCGCCGTGAGCTGCTGGGCCAGGCCCTGGAGGTACTGAATGACCGTGAAAAGGACATTCTGACCAAGCGCCGTTTGGCGGAAAATGTGCAGACTCTGGAAGAGCTGAGCACGCAATACAGTGTGAGTCGAGAGCGCATTCGTCAGATCGAAGTGCGTGCCTTTGAAAAGCTGCAAAAGAAGATGCGCGAACTGGCTTCAGCCAAGGGCATGCTGTCCGCGCAGTGATCTGCACGCGTTCAACTTGAGATTCCCAATGTGAGTTGGGAGACCATATATGGCGGAGCCCTCAGGCTCCGCCTTTTTCGCATTCTGTCTGAGCATGTCGCTAGAGTCAGTCCGCAGTTGAAGGACTGAATAGAGGTGGCCCTGTGGGTCACTGTGTTTCGCTCTCTAGTGCAATGTAGGCCGCGCTGAGACCAGCCAATGTCATGGACTCGGCTGGAGCCGTTTGAACGGGCATTCCCAGCGGCTCCAAAGCGGTTTTGTAGGCGGCTGAGAGGTCGTTTTCACCAATGATCACAATCTCCTGACCCAGCCAATAGGGGCGCGCCGCGGCGAGCTCGGCGCCGATCAAGAGGCCGGAGAGTTTGGCCTGGCCAATGGCGTTACTTTGATCAAGCAGCGAAGCCTCAGCGTGGATTGAAAACAGCTTGGACGCCAAGATTGCTGGGTTCGACATGGCATCGTCTACAGCGGTTGCAAAGGTATCGGTGTCCCAGGTGCTGGAGGCTGTCGTGTGACGCAGCAGTGATTGGTTGGAGAGCAGCGCCAGCAGCTCCCCGGTCATGAAGGTGCGGAAGCTTACCACCTCGCCTGCGCTGATATGCGCCCATTTGGTGTGGGGACCACACAGGCAGAGTACCCCGTCGAATTTGGGATTTGCCGCGAGAAAACCTGCTATCTGGGTTTCCTCGCCCTGCATCAGATCCGCAGGGGCATTCTGTTTCATCCCAGGGAGGATGTAGACAGCAAACCGTTTGTCTTTGGTCTTCACCTTGGTCGCAGAAGGAGCGCTCGGCGGCGCACTTGGAGTCGCGGTATAGGGGACCTCTGCCCAGCCCTGTTTGGCCCCGGCCATGCCGCAGAGGATGACCGGTATGATACGGTCTTTGGGGAGAAACTCAGTAACCAGGTTCACTAAGGTTGGTTCAAATTGGTCGGGCGCCAGGCCGTCCAAATCGCAATCCGCACTGAGCCTGTGAAGCACATCCCCATTCTCTGCCATCATCCAAAGGCGAAGGTGAGAGAGGCCCCAATCCGCCGCAATCCAAACCAGCTTTTCTGTTATCTGTGTCATTACCCAGTCCCTACCGCGCCACTATCGACGAGCCTTGTCTGTCTGCTCATCATCTTTGTGGTCTGTGATGCCACAAACATCAGGGCGTCAACAATATCTTGCGGCCCCAAAAGGCGCATTCAAACAGTATGGTTGAGACTGCCGCGGAGGCTGGACTGGATTTTGTGGCTGGGCGGTGCTTCAGCTCAGAATGCCCCGACCTCGATATACGCAAAGCAAGGCTGGCAAAAAGCTTGCGAGCTAAGCGTGGGTTCTGGGTTCGGGAGAGATTTACATTTCGCTGCCTGCCGATGAGGGTCGGTTGCAAATGTAGACGTCAAGGTCCGAACAATAAGGAACAGCTGGCATAAATCGTTGAGTTGCTGGCTTGACTGGCTGTCTAGCTTGTCCTGGCGCGGCCTGGACTGGCTGGAGTAGCTTGCTGCTGGCTGCCTGGCGATCTAGCTAGCTGAAGTTCCTATACCTCAGATACGGCGTCGCAGAGGAGACGTCAATAGGATTTTAAAAAATATCGTGTAATTTCAAATAGTTGATAGTAATTGTCAGGTATTCGAGGGGCCAAGTGCGATCAACGGGAAAAGGCTGGGGCGCGGCGGGAGAAGCTAAAGCCGGGATTGCAGCACAAGCATTTGTTCCAGCAGGTCCATCTCAGGATCCTGTCGCAAATCCAGGTGATTGCGCCAAACGAGGGAGAGGGCGGATTTTGCACATCCCCACTGCAACAGGCGCTTGGGCGAGACGTCAAAGATCCGCCCCCAAAGCTGGGCGCGCTGCGCGATCAGCTCAATCTTTCCATGACCTGGTTTCAGACCATGGGGGTGCCGAAAAGCATTGGCCAGTTCATAGCTGCGTTCACCAAGGAGCCCCTTGGCGTCAAAAGCGCAGTATCCGCGTGCTCCCTCGCGAACGTTTTCATGGTGCAGGTCCCCGTGCAGCGGACGGATGTCCACCTGACTTGTCAGCAATTCTTCTGCAAGGCCTTGGGCTAAGTGCATGACGTCTTTTTGCTGTGATGATAGGTTCAGGTCTGATGGTGGAGACCGCAAAGCCTGAAACCAGTGCGAGAGTGGGAGCAGCCCATGGATTTCCAGCTCCCTGGTTTGGCGGTGAATTTCCACGGCGACCTCTGCCAGTGTTCTGTCGGCTGGGCCCTCTTCGCCACTGCGGGCAATATCCCCCAGGGATGGTCCACCCAACCATTCCATCAACACAGCATTCGGCGTGGTCTGGTAGACCTTTGCTGCTGGTCCTTTTATGGCTGCGAGAAAGGGAAAGCCCATGGCCTCATTGCCCATATTCTCTGATGTGTAGAGTTTCAGGGCGGCCGGGCCGTAGCGCAGGGTTTCGACCTGCCAGATTCGCGCTCTTGGAACCTCCACTCGCGACAGAGTGCGCGTGATCTGAAAGCGCGTCGCTAAGTCAGCAGGAATGTGCGCGATGTCATGTTTTATACTACTACCCTCTATGCGGCTCAGATTTCCTCAAGGGATGAAGTGGCAATTGCAAAATATGCTGTGGGCCAGCCAAGCCCTGGGCAACGATCTCGCCGGTATCAGTAAAACCGCCTTTTAAATAGCAGGCTATCGCCGCCGGGTTTTGAAGGTTCACCGTCAGGATCACCGAATGACGGTCAGGGTAATGCTGCGGCACATAGGCGGGCAGTAGTTTGACAGCAGCTGTGGCCAGTCCGCGCCCCTGACAGCGACGGTCAATCATAAAGGCCCGAAGCCCCAGATCCTGTGCGCGGACAAAATCGTATTGCTGATGATAGAGCTGATCGAGCTTGAAGAAGCCAACCGGTTGGTCGGCTTCAAAAAGGGCGTGAAAATCCACGCCCTCTTCGGCCTCTTCGAAAGCCTGCGCCACGGTGCCTGAGAACCGGGTCTGATCTGGCTCGACTTCGACGTTCTGGACCAGCGCGAACTCTGTTTCGCTAACCGGACGTAAATGCAGGGACATCAGTCCTCCATGGCTTCCAGCTCGTCGATCATATCCGAGATCATCGACAGGCCCTTGTCCCAGAATTTAGGATCCGAGGCGTCGAGGCCAAAGGGCGCTAGCAGTTCTTTGTGGTGTTTGGAGCCACCAGCCTTGAGCATGTCGAAGTATTTATCCTCAAAGCCTTCACCGCCTTCGGCGTAGACCGAATAGAGCGCGTTCACCAAGCCGTCGCCAAAGGCATAGGCGTAGACATAGAAGGGCGAGTGCACAAAATGCGGCACATAGCACCAGAAGGTCTCATAGCCCTCCATGAAGTCAAAGGCTTCGCCCAAGGATTCGGCCTGAACCGACATCCACAGCGCGTTGATGTCATCGGGCGTCAGTTCTCCCTCGGCACGGGCGGCGTGGAGTTTGCACTCAAAGTCATAGAACGCAATCTGGCGCACCACGGTGTTGATCATGTCTTCGACCTTACCGGCCAGTAAGATCTTGCGCTGTTCTTTGGTTTCTGCCCCTTCCAGCATTTTGCGGAAGGTGAGCATCTCGCCAAAGACGCTGGCTGTTTCTGCCAGGGTCAGCGGGGTGGAGGAGAGCATCTCGCCCTGTTCCGCCGCCAGCACCTGATGCACGCCATGGCCCAGCTCATGCGCCAGGGTCATCACATCACGCGGTTTGCCCAGATAGTTCAGCATCACATAGGGGTGCACATCCGTCACGGTGGGATGGGCAAAGGCACCGGGGGCCTTGCCGGGTTTTACGCCTGCATCAATCCAGCCTTTGCTAAAGAAGGGCGCTGCGATCTCGCCCATGCGCGGGTCAAAGGCCTCGTAGGCCTCCATTACGGTCTTTTCAGCCTGCGCCCAATCCACCACGCGTGTGTCTTCCATGGGCAGGGGCGCATTGCGGTCCCAGACCTGTATGCGGTCCAGCCCCAGCCATTTGCGTTTCAACTCGTAATAGCGGTGGCTGAGCTTGGGGTAGGCGGCGACCACGGCTTCGCGCAGGGCCTCGACCACTTCGGGCTCCACGTCATTGGACAGATGGCGGCCGGTCTGCGGTGTGGGCATACCCCGCCAGCGGTCCATGATCTCTTTTTCCTTGGCCTGGGTATTATGCACGCGGGCAA
>CAJXIL010000163.1 GCA_913054455.1 uncultured Roseobacter sp. | reverse complement strand
CAAAGGCCAACCATGCACTAACTTTCAATTTGGACCACTCAAGTGGGGCTGTTCAGAACCGGCTGCGTTACATCAAAAACCCAGAGACCGGCAAACGTGTCTCTCGCCTCAATCCAGAGGACAAATGGGTGGTCACCGATGTGCCGCACCTGCGCATCATCGATCAGACACTTTGGGACAAAGTCAAAACCCAGCAAGGTGTCTATAATCGCAAAGACAAACCGCTACACAAACGTAACCGCCCCAGCTATCTGCTGTCGCACCTCGTCAAATGTGGCTGCTGCGGGGGAGGGTTTGCGATGCACAACCAGATCCGCCTTGCTTGCTCCACAGCCAAGAACAAAGGCACCTGCCGCAATGGCCTCACCATCAAGCGTGAAGACTTGGAACAGACAGTTCTGAACGCCCTCAACAAAAACCTGATGGATGAACGCCTGGTGGCGGCCTTCTGTGCGGAATACACCAAGCGGATGAATGCCCTGCGCAGCCAGAACAACGCCTCACGCAATGACTTCATCAAGGAACAGCGTAAGCTGGAACGCGAGAAGCAAAAGCTCGTACAGTCCATCTGCGATGGCGTGCCTGCCGAGATGATCAAGGAGCGCGCTGTCATCGTGAACAACCGCCTCAATGAGCTGGAACAGCTGCTGTCCACCCAGGAAGAAGAGAAGGTCATCTTCCACCCCAATATGGCGGAGCGCTACCACAAGGAAGTGCGCGGCCTGATGGACACCATGAACAACCCAGACACACGTGCCGAAGCGTCACCGCATCTTCGCGGGATGATCGACAAAATAGTCCTCACCCCCAACGAGCGGGGTGACGAATTGACGGTTGATCTGATTGGCGACCTGGCAGGCATTCTGTCGGTTGCAACCACAATGGGCAGCACCCGCATTGCAGCGGAGCTTTCTAAACTTCAACAAGTGCATCAAGAGCTTAGCGTAGAAACGCAAACAGCCCCGGGAGGGGGCTGTTTGTCTGCGTATTCTACTGTCGCTACCTCACAAGGATCGTTGGTTGCGGGAGCCCACAACCAGCGTTGCAGAACTCACCTAAGGTGTCATGTCTGAACCATCTCAGAAATGAGATGCAGGCCTGCATCGCGTCCAAGAATATAGGCTGTTCGCCCAATTGGCCTCCCACCAGATTAGGCGATACAGTACGACCTTTATCTCTATCCAAGTCTGTCTCAGAGGCTTTGCTAGCCGACTTGCGACTTAACTCTGATTTAGTGTTAGTGCCGCAAGGCCAAAATAAATTGGCCTTGCGGGCTTTCACTTAGGCAAACAACAGATCGTCTGCACCGTTGATAACGATCGTAACGGTTTCAGTGTCTGTGGCCCCCTGATCATCCGTCACCGTATAGGTGAAGGTATCGGTCGCTGTTTCGCCGTCATCCAGGTGCTCAAACATCCCATCCGCAGAGTAGTCAAAGGTGCCGTCTCCGTTATCAACAACACTGCCCAATGTGCCCGTGGTGTCGACACTGAAGACAAAAGTATCGCCGTCCACATCGGAAACATCTGCTGTGATTGTCACTTCTGGACTTGGTGTGTTGACGGTCGCCTCGAATGACACACCCTGAACCAGGACATTGTCGGTGGCGCCGTTGACTTCGTAGTCAAACGGACCGGCAGAGACTGTCACATCAACAGTTGTGCCGTTGTTCAGTGCAAGGTCGGTAACCGTGATACTGATCTCATCGACATTCTTGTTGTCGTCGCCAAAGGCGATCCAACCTGGGTTGGTAGTGTCAATGCTGCCACCATCGGAATCCGTAACGACAAAGTCGGTGGGCGGAATAGTGGTTTCGACACCATCGACAAAGATAACGGCAGAGGCTCCCCAACCGGAATTATTTGGGTTCGCCCCAAATACCATACCATTGCCATCGGGCAGGTATTGGTCTGCGATTTGTTGCGGCGTCTTGTTCGCACCACCATCCCGAGGAATTGCAGTAGCCACACCTGTGTCAAAGTTGAACACATAGTGATATCCCATATTGGGAACGATCTGGCTGCCAACACTATCCCCAATCACCACCTGCGAGTCTTCTTCTGAGACGGCAGTGACTGGCTGTGCCACCGGCCCGTCATTGGAGCCGTTGATTGTTATGGTCACCGTCTCGGTCGCGGTGCCACCATTGCCGTCATCCACCGTGTAGGTGAAGGTATCCGTCGCGCTCTCACCTGCGCCGAGGCTGTCAAAAGCCCCCGCAGGATCATAGCCAAAGGTGCCATCGCCATTGTCAGTCACAGTGCCCTGGGTGCCGGTGGTATCCACGCTGAAGCTATGACTATCCGAGGCATCCACATCCGTGAAGTTCGCAGCGATGGTAATACCAGGGCCATCTTCATCGGCACTGTCTACAACGGCCGCAGCCACCGGCCCGTCATTGGACCCGTTGATTGTTATGGTCACCGTCTCGGTCGCGGTGCCACCATTGCCGTCATCCACCGTGTAGGTGAAGGTATCCGTCGCGCTCTCACCTGCGCCGAGGCTGTCAAAAGCCCCCGCAGGATCATAGCCAAAGGTGCCATCGCCATTGTCAGTCACAGTGCCCTGGGTGCCGGTGGTATCCACGCTGAAGCTATGACTATCCGAGGCATCCACATCCGTGAAGTCAGCGGCTAGAATGACTTCAGGGCCATCTTCAGCAAGAGTAGCGTTGACTGCAACGGCTACGGGACCGTCATTTTCGCCTTCGATGGTGATATCGTAGGTTACGGTTGTTGTGCCACCCTGGCCATCACTTAGCACCAGGGTAACTGTTTCCGTCGCGCTCTCCCCCGCCGCAAGAGAGTCATAAGAGGTTCCTGGATCAAAGGAGATTTCCAATCCGCTGCTCGTTCCCATTGCTGAAGCTTGGCTTGCAGCGCCTTGGGAAACAGCTACGGTTCCGCCACCGGTGACGCTGGCACTAGCAACTGAAACCGGGTCACCATCCATGTCATAAACATCGACCTGAAATGAAAATCCGTCATCTTCTGATGTGTCGAGATCGGCGCTGCGCAGCGCTGCCAAGGGACCATTGTTACCCCGAAGGTTCAGAGTGAAATCATCAAATTGCAGGATCTCGAAGCGGTGCAGGAAATCACAGCCGTCTTGCCCCACGACAAAGGTCCAGGGGCCACAGCCATAGACCTGGTAGTCTAAGAGCGAACCGGAAAAAACACCGGTATCCTGTCCGCGACCGCCAAACATCACGTCATTGCCCGCCCCACCTTCGACAGTGTCGTCTCCGGAATCGGACAGGATCCAATCGTTGAAATTGGACCCAACAATGGTGTCGTCCCCCCGATGGGTCCTCACAAAAGCACCGTGACTGCTTTCAGACAGGTCGATATCCTGATCTTTGTTGAGGTGCTTTCTCCAAAACCCGCGCCCGCGATAACCCATAAATCAACTCCCTTTTGAATTCCATAGAACCGACCTCCCCCTAGATTGTGGCGCGCGCAGAACACTGCCTCGAACCCGAGTGAAATCTGGTAAACCCCAGAAAGAACGGTAAAATTTTACGGATTGCCAAACAATCACCCGTTCGGGTGGTTTTTGCGACTGAAGAAATGCTAAATGTTTCGCTACTTCATAGTAGTTTCAAACTTTCCGGTGATTTGTTTCCTGAGAGAGTATTCAAGGAGCCTGGATGTCAGATCAAACTCGAATCATTAGCAGTTTGCAGCTCTTCTGCTATGGCTTTCTCACCACCCCCATAGCAGTCGCGGGGTTTGCGCTCGTCATCTACATCCCGACATTCTATGCGGTGGATTTGGGGCTGGGACTGGCCGCCGTTGGTGCCCTATTCATGTTTGGGCGGGTATTTGATGTCATATCTGACCCGTTGATTGGCTATCTAAGTGATCGGACCCGCAGCCGATATGGGCCACGACTGCCCTGGATGGTTCTGGGTTTACCGGGCTTGGTCCTGTCGGTATGGCTGCTTTTGTCCCCACCAGAGGGCGCAGGCCTTTGGTACCTAATCTGCGTAAGCGCAGCCTTCTTTTTGTTTTTTACAATTGTAGACGTCCCGTATTCATCCGTCGGCTTAGAGGTTTCCCCCAACACAAATGAGCGCACCTATCTGGCTGGCTCCAAAGCCGCATTCCAGGTGGTTGGCGCCCTCATTGCTTCACTCGTTCCCATTCTCTTTGCCACCCAAATGGGCGCATCACTTCATGTGCTCGCACTGATCGTTGTCGGGTTTTCAATACCGGCGATCCTTTTGTTTCTGTTCGGTGTTCCCCGAACAGCACAGAACGAAACCCTGCACAACGTGGGACTGTTGGAGGCAAGTCTTTATGCTCTTCGTCATCGGGACTATCGCTTGTTGATTGGAGCTTTCTTCCTTGTTCAAGCTGGCAACGCACTGACCGCGGGCCTCATGGTGTTGTTCATTACCCAGATCGTCGGGCGGCCTGATTTGATTGGGCACTTCTTTTTGTTGCTTTTCGCTTCTACTGCGATCTTTTTACCAGTTTGGATTTGGCTCTCAATAGTCCGGTCCAAGGCCTTTTCATGGGTCTGTGCCATATCAGTTGCCTGCCTGAGCCTTGCCTTCGCCTGCCTTATTGGATCTGGCCAAATTTGGCTAATGGCAGGCCTGAGCATTGTCATTGGTGCTGCCTTTGGCGCCGATGCCACCATGCCCACATCCATGCTGGCCGACCTCGTCTCAAAAGGGGAAAGCGAAGGTCAGCCCAAACGTGCTGCCATGTTGCTGGCGCTGAAAAACGCCGTCTCCAAGCTCACCTTTGTGTTCCCTATGGGCCTCGCCTTTCCGGTTTTGGAATTGGCCGGCCTGGACAAAACCGGCAGCAATTCCCCAATAGCTCTTCTGACGGTGGTCTTCTTTTTTGCGGTCTTGCCAATTCTTCTACGCTTGCTCGCCTTACTTGTCCTGTCCAAGACCATGCGCAGCAAGAAGAATGGAAACGGCATCAACGCATGATACAGGACGCCAACGCTTTTGATGCATTCGACCTTTCTGAGATCCTGACAGAAGAAGCCAGAATGCTTCAGAAACGGTCTTGGAGTTCTGCCAGAATGGTAATGTGGATCATTGCCCTGGCAGCCCTATTGCTTGCATTCGATGGAGCCTACCTTGATGCCGTCATATGGGCGGCGCTTGCTGGCACTATGGTCGCCCTGACATTGATCTACGCCAATGTTGTTTGGCCAAACGAGGTCATGCCCGAACAGACCCAAAGTTATCTTCGAGGCCATGTTTTTGTAACCGCCCTGACTGGATTGGTCTGGGGGGGATTTGCGATTTATCAGACAGATCCCGCGTCAGAGATTAAGACCTTCGTCGCAGGGGTTTTTCTAACCTCCATCACCTCGGGAGGAGGTATGGAAGGAACGGTTTATCGCCCTGGCTACATCGCTCTCGCTGTCACATCCCTACTTCCGTTTGGTACCGCACTGGTTCTGTTTTCCGCAGGGCCGATCCAGGTGTTTGGCCTGTTTATTTTTCTCTATTTTGCGTTTTGTTACATCACAAATGAAAAGGTGTCCGACAGAACCCGTCAGGGGATCATTACTGACCTTGGCCGTGATGCAACCCGCCAGATCTATGAAAAGAATGCAGAAATCGAGCGACTGAACGCGGAGAAAACGCGTTTCATGGCCGCCATTAGTCATGACATGAGCCAACCTTTGGTCGCCCAAAAGCACCTTTTAAGAGCCTTGAGCGCTCGGACCAAAGGTCCGGAAAATCAAGACCTGATCACAATGATCGAACAGACAGTTTCCAGTCAACAGCATCTGCTGTCGGCCTTGGTCGACTTTAGTCAGCTCGAAATGTCGGAGACAGATCTCTCTCTTGTTTCGATTGATGTGCCGGCTGTGATTGAACAGCTTGAAGGGGAGTTTTCCGAGCGCGCCAAAGACCGTTCTATTTCCATCCAGTTGGACGTAGCAGACGCCAACCTAGCTACAGACCGACATGTTTTGTTGCGGGTGCTTAGAAACCTGTTGTCCAATGCAATCAAGTATTCTTTCGACGGCAGCTCAATCGTCCTACAGGTGCAGGCCCAAGAGGGGGAGGTTGTGCTGACAGTTTCGGATGATGGTCCCGGCATCGCTGAAGAGCAACAAGCAAGAGTTCTAGAAGAATACGTGCGCCTTCCAAACGATCAGAACCAGCCTGGATTGGGCTTAGGCCTAGCCATTTCATCTACGCTCGCAGAGTTACTTGGTGGCCGATTAGAGCTTCATTCGAGGCCCGGACATGGCACCAGGGTTTCCCTGATCTTGCCTGAAGGCGCTGAAACTGAACAACAGGGCGCTGCGGATGAGCTACCTTTCATATTGGTCATTGGCAGACACGACGACACAATTCACGACGGCTGGTCCGAGATGTTTTCTACGTGGATGTGGAAATTTGCCCATGCAACCGATGAGGCACGGGCGCGGCTGTTGACATCCACTTTGGGTATTACTCCAGATCTCATCATCTGGGACCCGGAAGAGCCGCTCACATCACAGAGGCCAAGATTAAGCAAGAATGATGCCATACCGGTACTGGTAATTGATCGCTTGAAAACTCATTTTGACGTCGCACCCGCAGATCCCGTGCTCCAAGCCCCGTTCACGCCAGAGCAACTGCGATCAGAAATTGAAAAACTCTCGTTGCAGTAAGTTGGCTCAAATCAGCGCCAGTGTCCTCGCCCTGCTTGCCGCGGCAGTTCTTGTGGTCACTTCCAACTCGCGAAAGATCACCTTTGCATGTGATTTGACAGTGTTTTCGCTGATCGCCAATTCATCCGCAATCTCTTGGTTGGACATTCCCCTATCTATCAGTGCCAATATTCGAATTTGCCGTGGGCTCAGCTTGGGTACAACAATCTGGCTGCCCCCCTCTACACCGGAAATTTCTCGGCTTGAGCTTCGTTGCAACGTGCTCGCCGAAATGTCTCCCGCGTTTTGTGCTTCAACGATAGCATTCAACAAAACCTCCGGATCACTCGTCTTATGCAGATAGCAAAAGGCCCCGATCAGCTCGGAATGAGCTTTCTGCTCTCCCCCTTCAGAGGCCGTAAGGATAATGACAGGTGTCTTGATGCCACGTTGCCGAATAGCGGAAATCAAAACCATTCCGTTCATCTCCCGCATGGTCAGATCAGTTACGATAACATCAAACACGACACCCTGATCCAAAGCCAGCAACAGGTCCAGACCGGACGCGTAACAGGTGAAATCGACTGGATGCTCTAAATCTGCTTCCCAGTGTTGAATGCCCGAAAGAAACAGCGGATGGTCGTCAACAAAGGCGATCAGGGCTCTTTTTGCTTCATTCAACGATTTCAAACCTTGTCTCGATTTCCCTCCAGGACACTAGATAAAGGAAGGATGAAGATATCAAGGAAATTCCTGCCATTTGTTCACCCGCCGTCTCTCCAAAGATAGCATCCGCCGCCTCACTTGGAGAGACCTGAGCCCCAAGTTTCCTCCACCTCGCGGAGAGCCCTTGGGTTTGGTTTGATGGGCCTACCAGGCCCGTTTTTCCATCGTTCTTTTCTCTGCAAATTCTCTGGGTGTAATCGGCGGAGCAATACTCGGCCACGGTAGCGGCGTCGTTGTGATGTCGCGG
>CAJXIL010000162.1 GCA_913054455.1 uncultured Roseobacter sp. | reverse complement strand
TCCCTGGCGCTGCATCAGGGATTGCAGGGGCAGGCGGCGCGGGACCGGGTTTTGGGACTGTTGCAAAAGGTTGGCATTCGCGACGCAGAAAGCCGACTGAACGCCTATCCGCACCAGCTCTCCGGCGGGCAGCGGCAGCGGGTGATGATCGCCATGGCTCTGGCCAATAAGCCCGAGGTGCTGATCGCAGATGAACCCACAACGGCGCTGGATGTGACCATTCAAGCGCAGATTCTCGAGCTGCTGGCTGAGCTGAAGAAATCTGAGGGCATGGGGCTGTTGTTCATCACCCATGATCTGAACGTTGTGCGGCGCATTGCGGACAGGGTCTGCGTGATGAAGGGCGGCGAGATCGTCGAGGAGGGCCCGGCGGCAGCAGTCTTTGACAATCCGCAGCATGCCTATACGCAAAAACTGCTGGCGGCTGAGCCCTCGGGCATACCAGAGCCGGTGGTTGAGAGCGCGGCTGAGATGATTAGCACCCAGGAATTGAAAGTCTGGTTCCCAATCCATAAGGGTCTTTTGAAACGCACAGTCGGCCATGTGAAGGCGGTCAATCCAACATCAATTTCTGTGCGGGCGGGGGAAACCCTGGGCATTGTCGGGGAAAGCGGTTCTGGCAAGACGACAATGGCGCTGGCGATCATGCGTTTGATTGCGTCGCAGGGCGAGGTGCGGTTTCGCGGCGATGACCTGCGGCAATGGTCCACACGGGAGTTGCGTAATCTGCGCAAAGATATGCAGATCGTGTTTCAGGATCCCTTTGGCTCGCTGAGCCCACGGATGACCTGCGCGCAGATCATCGCTGAAGGTCTGGCCATTCACAAAATCGACCAACATCGCGCCCCGCGTGAGCTGGTTGCGGAGGTGATGGTGGAGGTTGGATTAGACCCTTCAACCATGGACCGCTACCCGCATGAGTTCTCGGGCGGGCAGCGTCAGCGTATCGCGATTGCCCGCGCCATGGTGCTGCGGCCCAAGCTGGTGGTGCTGGATGAGCCGACTTCAGCCCTAGATATGACGGTGCAGGTGCAGATCGTCGAGCTGCTGCGGGATCTGCAAAAACGCTATGGGCTTACCTATCTGTTCATCAGCCATGATCTCAACGTGGTGCGGGCGATGTCGCATCAGGTGGTGGTGATGAAACAGGGCGATATCGTCGAGGCCGGCGCCGCCGAGGCGCTGTTTGAAAACCCACGAGTGGACTACACCCGTCAATTGCTTGCGGCAGCACGCTAGGCGGCAGAGGGGGAGCTCCCGCGCGCTTAGCCTTTGCCGTGGGCAAAGGCACACCCTTGGGGGTGGCGCCGCTGTCGCGGCGCGGCGGACCACTGCGGAAACTGGGTGAAAAACTTCAGACCGAGGCCCGATTATCCACTGTCTGGGACGGGGAGGATTCATTTTCTGACAGGTCATAGGCGTCAAAATGGCGCGCAATCACCCGGGCCATGGCGCGGGCTGGTTTTGCCAGGAACGCGCCGTTTGAGGTTTGGATCAACATCTTGGGAAAGGCGGTGCATGCCTGGGTGATGAGAGCGTCAAACCGGGGGCCCATATCGGGGCATTGCGCCAAGATTTTATCACGCGGGATGGTGAAACGACAGAGCAGAGCTTCTATGATTTGGCCCCGCAGCTGGTCTTCACCTTGAAGCAAATGCCCGCGTGCGGTGGCAAAGCCCCCTGCGTCAATCGCGGCCATATAGCGGGCGGTGCTAGGGGCGTTTTGGGCGTAACCCTGAGGAAAGCGCGAAATAGCCGAGGCCCCTAGACCAATCAGGACCTTGGCCGGATCGTCGCTATAGCCTTGGAAGCCTCTTTTTAGACTTTGATCCAAATCGGATTTATCCCGGGCCAAGGTCAGACCGTCGCCGGGGCGGGCAAAGTTGTCGATGCCAATTTCTTCGTAACCCTCCTCCAGACAGATCGCACTGGCGGCCCTAAACAACTCTAGACGGTCTTCTGGTTTGGGAAGAGTCTCAGAAGGGATCATCGCTTGGCGGCGGATCATTGCTGGCAGGTGTTTGTAGCCATAAAGGGCGACTCTATTGGGGGACAGAGAGAGCAATTGCCGGGTGCTTTTGCGAATTTGGTCAAGATCCTGGTGTGGTAGACCAAACAGCAGGTCAGTATTGAGTTCCCGAACTCCGCCTGCGCGCAGCATCTCAACGACCTGCGTGACCCGATCAAACCCCAAACTACGGCCAATGGCCTGCTGGGTTGTTATGTCAAACCCCTGCACCCCAATTGAGGCGCGGGTGAGGCCTGCGTCAACCAATGCGTCACAGCGGGCCTGGTCAAATTCATTCGGGTCGATCTCAACCGAGAACTCAGCCCCCGGTGCAAGGGGGGCCAGGCCACGTTGGGCTTCAGCGAGATCACGAATCAATTCAGGGGAGAGAATTGTCGGGGTGCCGCCGCCCCAGTGGAGGCGCGACAGGCTGACATCCTGCGGTAAATGGGATTTCAGCAGTGCGAGTTCCTGTATGACCGCCGCGACATAGGTCGAGACAGGTGTATCGGATCGTGTGCCCTGGGTGCGACACATGCAGAACCAACACAGGGTACGGCAAAAGGGGATGTGTACATAAAGAGAAATCTGGCTGCCCTGGGGGATCAAGCCTAACCAGGACTGGAAATGTGCCGCACCAATTTGCGGGCCAAAATGCGGCCCTGTCGGGTAACTGGTATAGCGCGGCACTTTGGCATCGAATAATCCGAGCTTCGCCAATTGTGATTTCTGACACATATCACTATCCTAGTCAGTATTCGATTGTGCGAACTTTGACCTGGATCAAACGGGATTGCCCATGAACGCCCCTAGCATTACGCATATCAGCTGTGCCGACTGTCCCATCCGCCACCGCGCCGTTTGCGCGCGCTGTGAGGCAGATGAGCTTGAGGCGCTGGACGGCATCAAATATTATCGCAGCTATGAGGCGGGGCAGCCAATCATTTGGTCTGGCGATGTGATGAATTTTGTTGGCTCGGTGGTATCGGGGATCGCGACGCTGACGCAGACCATGGAAGATGGCCGCACCCAGATGGTTGGCTTGTTGTTGCCCAGCGACTTTGTGGGCCGCCCCGGACGCGATGGCGCGGCCTATAATGTTGTTGCGACCACCGATGTTGTGATGTGCTGTTTCCGCAAGAAACCCTTCGAAGATCTGATGGCAAACACCCCGCATATTGCCCATCGCCTGCTAGAGATGACCCTGGATGAACTGGACGCCGCACGCGAGTGGATGCTGGTGCTGGGACGTAAAACAGCGCGGGAAAAAATTGCCAGCCTGTTGACCATCATCGCGCGGCGCGATGCCTCGCTGACGCCGCGTGGAGCGGTCAATGAAATGACCTTTGACCTGCCGCTTACTCGTGAAGCCATGGCGGATTATCTAGGCCTTACGTTGGAAACAGTCAGCCGCCAGATGTCGGCCCTGAAAAAGGATGGCGTGATTGCCCTAGAGGGCAAACGCCGGGTTTCTGTGCCGGATATGGGGCGCCTGTTCGAAGAAGCCGGCGACGATAGCGACGGCGGCTACATGAGCTAGGCAGTTGCCCCTGTTGATCCAGCATCAGGGGCTTTTTGATTTTTGATATTCTCAGGAGTGGCTTGAATGTGCCTGTATCAGCCATCTGGCGACCTCCTGACTGGCTGAATCGGCGCGACGGCCGGCCATGCTCCACAAACGCAAGGGGTGTGCCAGGGTGGCTTTGTGCGCAAAAGGCGCTACCAACCTTCCGCTTCTCAGATAGGGGGCCAAAAGCGCTGCGTGCCCCATCAATACGCCAGCACCATTCAAGACCTCCTCCACCGCCAGGGCATAGAGCGAATAGACCGGACCGCGGGGGGCAATGTGGTGGGGCAGGGCAGACTGCGTCAGCCACTGCTCCCAATCGCCCTCCCAGCTGGTGTCGGTGAGACAGGGCACTGTCAGCAGATCCAAGGGCGTTGTTAGTTGTTCTGCCAAGGCTGGGGCGCAGACAGGGAAAATTACATCCTCGGCCAGGATTATACCGTCACCCTCTGCGAAAAACAGGCAGAGGTCATAGGGGGTCCGCTTAAGGTTGGGGGGCTGTTCCAGCGCGGTGATTGAGATTTCGGTGCCAGGCATTTCGGCCCGCAGGCGGGGGAGGCGCGGCGACAGCCAGAACTGGGCGATTGCGGGCAGGGTGGCGATATGCACCACGCGTGGCGCGGCTGCGTCCCGCATCTGTTGCACTGCCTGTCCCAATTGGTCAAAGGCCTGGGCAAAGGCGGGCAGCGATTGTGCCCCAAGGGAGGTCAAGACCACCCCCTTGGCACTGCGCTGAAACAGAGGCGCGCCAAGCTCAGCTTCCAGCGACTTGATCTGGGCAGAAATGGCGCCTGGGGTGACGCCCAGCTCTTGGGCCGCAGCCGAAAACCCACCCAACCGGGCAGAGGCCTCAAATGCGCGCAGAGCTGTCATTGCAAAGGATTTGGGGCGGGGGGGAGAAACGGCCACTACTAAGACTCACTTTTTCTAACCCTAGATTTTCAGAAAACTGATTTGCACGCAAGCCCGCCTTGGGGCTCAACTGAATCAAAACAATCCCCCGAGCCCATGTCCCATAGGAGTTCCACCATGACCAATCTCGCCAACCGTACCTGGGTCCCCACCAACTGCGAAACCCGGGTGCAGGCCATTGCTGCAGCCACTGCGCAGATGGAGTCCCAAGCTGCGGCGGACCGCATCGAGGCGCTGATCCAGCAAAACAGCGAGATCCACGACCACGAATGTTTCAACCTTAACCCGGCGACCAATGTGATGAACCCCGCGGCCGAGGCAGTATTGGCGCGCGGCTTGGGCAGTCGGCCATCGCTTGGCTATCCGGGCGACAAATATGAGATGGGGCTGGAGGCTATTGAGGAGATTGAAGTTATGGCAGCCGAGCTGGCGGCTAGGGTCTTTGATGCAAAATATGCCGAAATCCGGGTTGCCTCTGGCGCGCTGTCCAATCTCTACGGGTTTATGGCGCTGACCAAACCCGGTGATTGCATCATTGCGCCGCCTGCTGCGATTGGCGGTCATGTGACTCATCACGCTGATGGCTGTGCAGGGCTTTATGGGCTGGTTTCTCACCCGGCACCGGTCAATGCTGATGGCTATACGGTCGACCTAGCGGCCCTTCGGGACTTGGCGCTGCGAGAGCGTCCCAAATTGATCACCATTGGCGGTAGTCTCAACCTCTTTGCCCATCCGGTGGCCGAGATTCGCGCCATTGCGGATGAAGTCGGGGCCAAGGTGCTGTTTGATGCGGCCCATCAATGTGGAATCATTGCCGGCGGTGCCTGGGCGAACCCGCTGGAAGAGGGCGCACATATGATGACCATGAGCACCTACAAGAGCCTGGGCGGCCCGGCAGGCGGTCTGATTGTCACCAATGACGCCGCGATAGCCGAGCGCCTGGATGCTATTGCCTTTCCCGGCATGACGGCGAATTTTGACGCGGCAAAATCGGCCTCTTTGGCGTTGAGCCTACTGGACTGGGTGGATCATGGACCAGCCTATGCCCAGGCGATGATCACCCTAGCACAGGCGCTAGCGGCAGAGTTGGAAGCTTTGGGACTGCCTGTGTTCAAACCCAATGGGCAGGCCACCAATTCCCATCAGTTTGCGGTTGAAGCAGCCCGGTTCGGCGGCGGTCAGGCAGCCTCCAAGACCCTGCGCCGCGCGGGGTTTTTAGCCTGTGGCATTGGATTGCCCATTGACCCTGTGGCAGGGGATATGAATGGGCTGCGCATTGGTACGCCAGAGCTGGTCCGTCGAGGGGTGACCCCGGCGGATGCACCGGCCCTGGCAAAACTGATCGCTGTCGGTCTGACCAGCAATGATCCGGCCTCGGTAGCGCAGCAGGTGCGGGAGATGCGAGCAGGGTTTCAGGGCCTGCACTATGTGCGAGGCTAATAGCCCACCTAACAGAAACGACCCGCTGATAGCAGCGGGTCGATGAGGTGAATGAAGGCAGGGGTTAATGCGCGCCTAATGCGCCATAAAGACCGGAACAGTGGCCTTTTCCAGCATGTTACGCGTTGCGCCGCCAAGAATGGCCTCGCGAAAGCGAGAATGGCCATAGGCCCCCATCACAATCATGCCAGCATCTGTATCGGTGGCATGGCGGATCAGAATATCCGAGACCCGCGGCATGGTTTTGCTGAGCACGTCGATTTCACATTTGACACCGTGGCGGGCCAGCATCTGCGCCAGCATCCCACCGGGGTCTGAGCGCTCGGGTCCGTGCTGGGGTGGGTCGATTACGACGATACGCACCAGATCTGCCCCCGTAAGGAAAGGCATGGCCTTGCGAATGGAAGTCATGGCCTCGATGCTCTCATTCCAGGCAACCAAGATGGTTTTGGGCTGTCCAACAGGTTGGGAATCATCGGGGACAATCAAAACCGGGGTGCGCCCTTCAAAAAGCGCGGACTCGACTACGGGTTCGGCCTCGACACCCTTGCCCTGACCGTAGGGCTGGCCCAGAACAACCAGATCCGAAAACCGCGCCAGGCGCGCCACGTGGCGGCCCATATCTGCGATCTGCGCGATGCCTGCATCGGTCGAAAACGGAACGTCTGCCTTTTTCAGGTAGTCCTCAGCATAGGACTGCAAGGCACCGGCGTCTTCCTTGGCGCGAGTCATGGTTTCTTGCAGTACCATGGCATTGGCACCGGCGTAGTAATAGCCGGTTTGGGTGCGATCAACGCCCAAGCATAAAACATCGGCATGGCCGTCAAAGGCTTCAGCCATAGAAGCGGCCTGTGACAGAGGGGTCTCGGCTGTGTCCTGCGAGGTCAGAACCGTGAGAATGGTCTTGTAAGTCATGTTTCACCTCATGTGATAAAGGTTCAAAGTTCTAATCAAGAGGGCTGTTTTTGTAGCCGTACCCTGTGTGGTCTGTCACAGTTTAAAGGCAGTTGTCTTGATGCAGATCAATGCATTGATCGCGCATGTTTTGCATCTAAAGCGCAGAATATATGGGTTCCACGCGACGCTAAGAATCGTGCGGGACATGGTGAAGGGACGCAATATGTCTAATTATATCAAGCTGATAGCGCTTGGTTTGGTCACGCTTTTTGCGATGATCGGGACCAATTATGCGCGGGATCTGGCTTACCAGGTGCATGCGATAATCGTCATGCTCGTAGCTGGTGGTCTTTTTCTATATACGCTGCGCCGCACTGGCGAAGCAAAGCCGGCTGCGGGTAGCCTGCAAAATGAATATTTCGACAGCGTTGTACGCGCTGGCGTGGTCGCCACCGCCTTTTGGGGCGTTGTGGGGTTTCTCGTGGGGACGTTCATCGCTTTTCAGCTGGCATTCCCAGTGTTGAACTTTGAATGGGCACAGGGCTTTGCTAACTTTGGCCGCCTGCGTCCCCTGCATACGTCAGCGGTGATTTTTGCCTTTGGTGGCAACGCGCTGATCGCGACTTCCTTCTACGTGGTGCAGCGGACTTCCGCGGCGCGTCTTTGGGGCGGCAACCTGGCTTGGTTCGTGTTCTGGGGCTACCAGCTCTTTATCGTGCTGGCGGCAACCGGTTACTTGTTTGGCGGCACCCAGTCGAAAGAATACGCAGAGCCCGAATGGCATGTTGACCT
>CAJXIL010000161.1 GCA_913054455.1 uncultured Roseobacter sp. | reverse complement strand
GCGAATGCCGTCTTTGGTGGTACGGCCGTCTTTCGATCTCATCAAGCTGGGCTCCGTAGGCTTGTGTCTTGCTGACTATGTAAGCGGAAATGGTAAAAAGAACCAGAGCTGCCGCCGTAAAACCGGCAGTGCCCTGGAAGGGCTGGCCAAGTGCTGTGCATATCTGCCTAAAGGTGACCCACTTGGTATCGGGTGTGACACGAAGCGCACCGGTGGCCTCTGCGCTTTGGCGTCAACTAAGCGGTCCACTTTTTCTAGCCGCAACCCTGCGCTGGCTCACGAATGCAGCTTTGACAACCCTCAGGGCTGCGTTAGGTAGGGGAATGGAATTTTCTACGCCCCTTATCCCTGCGACTTTGGTGCGCCGTTACAAGCGCTTCTTGGCCGATTGCCTGCTGCCCGATGGCCAGGAGATCACCGCACATTGTCCCAACCCTGGTTCGATGGCGGGGCTGGCGGACGCAGGAATGCGTGTTTGGTTGGAACCCAACGAGGACCCTAAAAAGAAACTGAAATACGGCTGGAGGTTGGTAGAGCATGAAAATGGCCATTTCTCTGGTATCGATACATCCGTTCCCAACCGAGTTTTGCGTAGCGCACTGGAGGCGCAACAAGTCACCGAATTGGCGGACTACAAGAGTGTCCAGCCCGAGGTGAAATATGGTGAGAACAGCCGTATTGATTTTCTTTTGCGCCACCCCGGCCTGCCGGATTGCTATGTTGAGGTCAAAAGCGTCACGCTCATGCGTCAGCCCGGATTGGCTGAATTTCCTGATAGCGTGACTAAGCGTGGCGCGAAACACCTCGAGGAGTTGACCAAAATGGCGCAACAGGGGCATCGGGCGGTGATGCTTTATCTTCTGCAACGCACCGATTGCGAGTGCTTTCAGTTGGCTGATGATATTGACCCGATCTATGCGCAGGCCTTTGATGTTGCGCAAAAGAACGGGGTTGAACGGCTGGTTTACTCGACTCAGATCAGTCCGACAGGAGTCACCCTTGGGGCTCCAATTGCAGCGGTATGACCTGTGTAGGTTTGCTTCAGAGGGGCAGAGTGGGATGATGCGTTCGAATAGGTTCAAACCTAGCGCCGTATAGAGCCAATTTGCACGCAGGCCTGCGTCATGCGCGCTTTCAGTATCGCTGTTCTCAGGCACAACGCGGACAGGATGTGCCTGAGAAATACTGTATGGTTCTAGCGCGCCTGGTTAGACAATTCGCCGGACATCTTGGAAAAAACAGAGGGTGGGAGTTGCGCTTCCAGGGCAGGCGGATCCGTTACCTCTAGATGGGCAGGTGGCAACCCTTGCAAATAGCGCGCGTAGGCCATGTCAAAGCCCTGCTCGAGCGACCTGGTAAAGCCCTTGGTGTCGAAAAGCGGCGTGGAGAGGCGGTTGCGTTGCAACTTACTGCGCAGGGAGGCCAGCGCATCTAGATCATTTGCGAGCTCCAGAGCACGGGCCTCGTAGTCTGCGGCGGATTTGGCGATCATTTCTGGCAGACCCATTGCGCTCACCAGGCTGGCCCCAACGCGCGAAGCAAACTGGCGCCCAGGCAGTGTCAGGACCGGGAGGCCGGCCCAAAGCGCATCACTGGCCGTTGTGTGGGCATTTACCACAAAGGTATCAAGAAACAGATCTGCGGCTCGATGCCGGGCGAGATGCTCTTCTTGGGCAATGCGGGGTGCAAAGATTAGGCGGTCCGGATCTTGACCGCGCCGCGCCGCCTCTGTGCGCAGGTTTTCCTTGGAGGTCTCGCTGCAGTCCAGGAGCCACAGAACACTGCCTTGAACCTGGTCAAGCAGCCGCATCCAGATATCAAATTCAACGGGAGTGATTTTGTAGCTGCTATTAAAGGAGCAGAACACAAACCCAGCATCTGGAAGGCCACAGTCTTTGCGAGTGTACTGGCGCCCGGATAGGGGACGCTTGTCATCGTTGACCTGATAGCTATGTGGCAACCGGATGAGATGTTCCTCAAAGTAGCGCTCGCTACCGGCGGGGCAGGTGACGTGATCGCCTATAAAGTAGTCTATTGCAGTGCTGCCCAAGGTTCCCGGAAAGCCCAGGTAGGACATGTGCAATGGCGCTAGGCGATTGGAAAATAGGGACATACGGTTGTTGCCTGTGTAACCCTTCAGGTCGATGGCGATGTCCAACTTGTCTGCGACCACTTGCCGTGTGGCCTCGGCGTCAGACAGCTGACTGATGTCTTTAAAGCTGGTGACGGCCTGGCTGACACGGCGACGCATGGCATCTTCGGGCCCCGCATCGTAGGAATAAGCAATGATGTCAAAACGGCTTTGATCATGGGCTTCAAAAAGCCCCGCCATCAGGCGCATCGTAGCGTGGTCGTGATAGTCCGAAGAGAAATAGCCTATGCGCAAGCGGTCTGGGCGATCTGTTCCAACCAGCTCCGCAGGTAGCGGTGTCGCGGATTTTACCTGGGGCAGGGCTGCGTTTGAATAGGCTTGGATGCGCAGACGCAGGAGGTCTGGGTTGTCCTCAAAGGTAAGAGAGGCGAAAGCCGAACAGGGCTTGCTGGTGAGGCCAAGCTGGCGACGGAATTGCTGATACTCCTCCATCCAGCTCCAATCATTCAGATGCGCCTGGACGTGCAATTTGTCTGCGCGGGTTCGGTCGTCACTGGGGGTGGTTTCCAAGATGTGTTCGAACCGCTTGATGGCCGCTTCTTTGTCGCCATCCAGAGATTGCAGTTGTGCCAGATTGTATTGGGCGCCACTCAGCTCGGGGGCAAGCTCTGTGGCTCGCTCTAAAAAGGTCTTTGCCTGCTCGACGCGGCCCGTTCTCAGCAATACATTGCTATAGTTGAAGAGAATTACGGCGCTCTTGGGGGCTAGTTTGCAGGCCCTTTCCAACAGCGGCTCAGCCTCGGCTAGACGGCCCAGATCCGTGAGGGTGTTTGCCATATTGTTGAGTGCACTCAGCGTGTCCCCATCTAGCGAAAGGGCCTTTTTGTAGAGCGCAAGCGCATTGTCGATTTGCCCCTGAGCGCGGTGCACGTCGCCTAGTGAGGAAAAGATAGCCGGATCCTTTGGATTAAGCTCGCAGGCCTTATTCAGGCAGGTTGCGGCCTCATCTAGGTTCTGCGAGTGCAGATGGCATTGCCCAAGAGTACTCCAAAGGAAATGGGATCGTCTGTGGCTGTTGAGAAGAGAGGCGCAGGCGCTTGCAACCTTGGAGTAGTCGCCTTCGTCAAACGCAGCCGCCAGTTTCTGTTGCAGCTCCTGCGGTGGGTTGAGCTCGCGCTGCATGTTCTTTTGCAGACTGTTCAATGCCGCCTGAGCCCTGGCATTTTTGGGAAACTTTGCAAGAATGTCGCGATAGATTCTGGCCGCGTCTTCTTGTTTGTTTTTCCGTTCCAGTCGATTGGCTTTGGTCATGGATACAGCGATACTCATGGAATCCTATCTCATTATCACGCACGGGGGCGGCAGTCCTCATTCTGAGGCGCTTCAGAGCCGCGTTCTCAATTGTTATGCGAAGGGAATTAAAATTGAGTTTCTACAAATTGATGACATCTCCTGGCGCGGTATCTTTGGAAGCCATTTTAGGTGAACCCCAGCGTATTTTGTGGTGTTGCCGACAGGTTTTATGGTCCAAACGAATTGTTTTCCCGCAGCTCCCCGCCTAGGCTGGAAAAAACCATAACAGGCATGACATGATGAGCGAGCAATCCACAAATCCCTATGTCGGGCTGCCGGAAACGGCTTTTTGGAAAACCGCGGTTGCGGCGCAAAACCCGCTTGAAATTTCGGCTCTCTGGCGACCCAAATTCCCGGTGGGGCGTAAACACAAGGTGATCACGGCGGGGTCTTGTTTTGCGCAGCATTTTAGCCGCGCCTTGGTGGCACGTGGCTATGGCTGGCTGGATGCGGAACCTGCGCCAAAGCTGCTGAGCGAAGATCAGGCGCGGGATTTCAATTACGGGATCTTTTCATTTCGCACCGGAAATATCTACACCGCGCGGATGTTGCGACAATGGTTGAGCTACGCTTTTGAAGGGGAAGAGCCACCCGTTGAGCACTGGGAGGAAAACGGTCGTTTTTATGACCCGTTGCGCCCAGGGATCGAACCAGAGGGGTTCGCTGATCTGACAGAGCTTCAGGCCTCTCGCGCTGCGTTGCTGGCCGCGATTCGCCAGGCGGTCACAGGGGCGGATGTCTTGGTTTTCACCATGGGGTTGACGGAATGCTGGCGGCACCGGACAAGCGAGCTGGAGTATGCCATCTGCCCCGGAACGCTGGCGGGCCGTTTCGACCCTGATCAGCATGAGTTTGTAAACCAGAGCTTTGTCGGCATTCGCCGTGACATGCTGGCCGCGTTGAAAATTCTGCGCCAGGCCAACCCGAAATTGAAGGTGCTTCTGACGGTTTCGCCGGTGCCTTTGACGGCAACCGCCTCTGGAGAGCACGTCCTGACAGCGACATCCCATTCCAAATCGGTTTTGCGAGCGGTAGCGGGAGAGCTGGCGTCAGAGTTTAAACATGTGGACTACTTCCCCTCATATGAAATCATCACCCATCCCGCCTATCGGGGAATGTTCTATGCCCCCAATCAGCGCAGTGTGGTGCCGCAGGGGGTGAATCACGTGATGGAGAGCTTTTTTGCCTGCCAGAGCGCGGCCTTCCCTTGGCTGGCACGTAAATCCAAACGTGGTGGCAATACAGTCGGAGAGGCCGTAGGGCAGTCAGCAAACGCACGCGCGGTAAAATGTGACGAGGAGTTCCTGGATGCCTTTGGCTAAAGCGACGTCTGGTAAAACTTCTAAGAAGGGCAAGACCTCGTCAAAGGGACGGGCCCTACAATTTTGTGTTTTTGGCGACAGCCATATCGCCTGCGTTAAACATGCGCTGGATGAGGATCTTCTGGACCTGAAAGACGTCACACTGGAGTTTTGGGGCGCGCCGGGACCGCAATTTCGTGATCTGCACTTCGAGGGCGGGCGTTTGATGGCACGTAGCGAGGTCGCGCGCGACAGTTTGGCAAAGATCAATCCAGCGCGCGTTGAGGGGCTGGGTCCAGAGGATTTTGACGGGTTTTTGTTCATCGGGTGCAGGTTGCGCGCCTCTGAATTTCTGCTGCCCTTACTCGGTAGTCTACCGGGATCCTCTGGGTATCTGAGTTCGGCCGTACGCAGACTGATGCTGAGCCGCTGGCTGGAAGGCTGTCGCTGGTACCGGGCTGCGCGCGAATTTGCCAAGCTGCGGCCGGTTTTCTTTTCCCCAGCGGGCTTTCTCAATGATGGTATCGTCAGCGAGGATGAGGTGGCCCGCACCATCAATACCGAAGCAACAGAGGCAGAGCGCAAGGCGATCTGGGATCGCGTCGCCCTGGCAATGCAACAAGACAATATTCATTTGATCCGCCAGCCCGAAGAAACCGTCACTCGCGGTGGGCTGACCCGTGCGGAGTTCGCAACCACCCTTGGGGACCAGGGCGACGATAGTGTGCACAAGAATGGCGCCTATGGGGCCTTGATCCTGAATCAGGCGCTGCAAGATCTGCGCCGGACGCAGAAGTAACCCTAGGGCTTGAAATCGAGAGCTGTTGGCGTTAAATGCCGCAGACCCTGCTAGCAGAGAGACACAAGGCACATGGCCACACTCAATCCCGTTCAGTTCATCCAGCAAGTTCGTGCCGAGGTGAGCAAGGTCGTTTGGCCTACCCGTCGCGAAGTTCTGCTGACCACTGTCATGGTCTTCATCATGGCCGCATTGACAGCAGTGTTCTTTGCCATGGTTGATCTTGTGATACGCTTTGGTCTGCAAAGCTTGCTTGGTATGTTTTAAGGTCTCACGCCTGTGCCATTTGGGATTGGCTATTGCTGGTCCCAAACACTTGGGCTGAACAGCGGGCCGTCCAGCCCGTACAAAACCGGCCCCGGCTCTTGATCTTGCCCCCTTTGGCGGGTAGTTGAGCCAGAACCTCTGACGTGGGCGTGCGGCGATTCGTGTTGCGCGCCGATTTTTGTTAAGGCGCCATAGGTGCCGGGGCAGGATCACGGCAGAAATTAATTTTACTGACGGCGTTGAAATTATTTTCGCGCGGCAAAACTAAGGACGGTCAAGTTCATGGCGAAACGGTGGTATTCGGTCAGCGTTCTTTCGAACTTCGAAAAGAAAATCGCAGAGCAGATTCGCACCTCGGTTGCTGAACAGGGGCTGGAGGACGAAATCGATGAGGTCCTGGTCCCCACCGAAGAGGTGATCGAGATCCGTCGCGGCAAAAAGGTTCCCACCGAGCGCCGTTTCATGCCCGGCTACGTGCTGGTCCACATGGAAATGTCGGACCGTGGCTATCACCTGATTTCCTCGATCAACCGGGTTACCGGCTTCCTTGGTCCGCAGGGTCGCCCGATGCCGATGCGCGATGCCGAAGTTCAGGGTATCCTGGGTCGCGTCGAAGAGGGTGTCGAAGCCCCACGCACGCTTATCTCCTTTGAGATTGGCGACAAGGTGAAGGTCAACGATGGTCCCTTTGAGGACTTCGACGGTATGGTCGAAGGTGTCGATGATGAGGCGCAGAAGCTCAAGGTTTCGGTTTCCATCTTTGGCCGTGAAACCCCGGTCGAACTGGACTACACGCAGGTCACCAAGCAGAGCTGATTGCTCCACTGATCCGAATTCAAAACGCCGCGAAGCCCTCAGGCTGCGCGGCGTTTTCTTTGCTGCCCCGTGTAAATGTTTCGCTCGCGAAACAGATTAAAGCCTTGTTCACCGAGGTTATCTGTTCCCGACCTTGGCGCGCGCTGGGGCAATGCGCGGTTTCGTAGGGACGTTCTCTTGCTTACCCTGCGAGCGAGGAGCATTGTCTAAGCTATGTATCCAGAAACGAACCAAGAAAAAGCGGCACTGTATTTTGAAGCCATTGGCGAAATACGCGTTCGTCTCAAGTGTATCGAAGAGCAGGTGGAAGGTCAGATGCCGCCTTACCTGCGATTCGAGTTTTGCCAATTGCAGATGCGGCTCTCTTGTGAGTGTCTAGCTATTGCGTGTTTGGCGGCACAGGGGGACTTTAAAACCCACAAAGCCTTTCGGGATAGATATGAACCTGGCGCTATCTTTAATGCCTTAGAGAAACTATACCCGCGTTTTTTTCCAAGCCCTTCATCGATGCACAAGGTCAAAGACGGCCACTGGCACTTTGACGACATCGGGCAAGGGAACACGATCTCGAGAGCCGAAGTTCAACAGATATGGAACTTATCGGGCGGATATCTTCATAGGGGATCTGCGAAGCGCTACATTTCAGAAAGCCAAGAGGTCGACTTTCTCTCCTTGGTTTGTATGAAGGATAAGATGTTGAATTTGATTGCGGATCACCTAATTGTTCTGTCTGATCAAAAGTCAAGATTTCACGTTCACATGGAGCAGGCTACAGGCAAGCTTAATTGCCACTTCATGTTCCTGGATGAAGCGAGCGGGACTGCGAGAGTTGAGCTGTACCAAGGAGCGGGGCAGAAATTGTAGTCCCATCAAAAGTAGTTCTAAGAGATCTTGGGTAAAAGTAAGCTAGTGAGCGTCACGTCTCCCCGCTTGCCACCTGCACCATTCCCCTGTACATGCCGCCCTTATCGTCTTTGGGCGAGATTCTCTTGTGGGAGATTCGGAGGTCGCGATCTTCGGTCGGACCACGCAACATCCACTGGGTGAAACGCGTTTCGCCCGAGTTGAAAGGA
>CAJXIL010000160.1 GCA_913054455.1 uncultured Roseobacter sp. | reverse complement strand
TGACTTCGAGCGCGCTCTTGTCCGGGAACTTGGGGTGCGGATCGATGGGGATACCACGGCCATTGTCCGAGATCGTGACGGAGTAATCCGCGTGCAGCGTGACCTCGATGCGGTTGGCGTGACCGGCCACAGCTTCGTCCATCGAGTTGTCGAGGATTTCCGCCACCATATGGTGTAGCGCGCGCTCATCGGTGCCGCCGATATACATGCCGGGCCGCTGACGAACTGGTTCCAGTCCTTCGAGCACTTCGATCGAGGAGGCGTCATAGGTTTCGTCGTCGGGCGTGCTGAGAAGGTCGTTTGCCATTGGCGGGAGCTGCTCTTTGGTTTGTTATGGTTGCTGCCATTATGGCAGGTGTTGTGGTCTTGCGAAAGAGGCCCGCTAGGGGCTGTGGATAACCTGATGGGAGAGGCTCAGAAGGGGAGGCTGAATCGAAAGCGCGCTGTCCACGTTGGGCGGAACACATCCTGCAACAACCGCGCATTGGACAATTCCGGACAATTACTATGTGCCTTTTAGGGCCGCGCGGATGTATTTTGCGGCGGATCGGAAATGGCTTGGACCTGCTGCCTCGGCCCAACGACCTGGCGTCCAGGCGTTTTTGCCTCCCTTCATTGGCCCGGCATAGAGATCTTGCTCGGAGTGATCGGCGATAAAGGTCTCAAGCCTAGTATAGTTTCTCCGCAGCATGTCTTTGGCGCCGACCCAGTCCAGATCTGACTGCGCTTGCCGCAGATCGGCGTTGTAGCGTTTGAGCTCACTCCATTTGTACCCAGGGGCTGGAAAATGGACCTCCTTGTCAGCCTGCCCATCTGCATACCAGCCCAAAAACAGCTCAATCCAATGGGCACGATGGGCGATAACATCTTTGATTGATGTCTCCTCCTCGCGCTTTCGCAGGGCGTTTTCGGGGGCAATCCCAGCGATCAGTTTTTCGAGTTTGGCAAACTCCTTTTGTGTCACTGCTAGAAGGTCGCTTTGGGTCGTAGCAGGCATGGCTGATGGCTCCTTTGATGAATGAAGGCTAGGCGTTCTGCACTTCTTAGCCTTGTTTCAGATCAACTTGTGTTTGTAAGCGGTGCGGGCATAGCGGGTTTTTGCTTTCCCTTTTGGATGGCTCGGCTAACCTGCGGGGCGAAATGAAGAGGGAAAGACACGATGGCCTGGATCAAGACAGTTCCGTTCGATGCGGCAACCGGCAAACTGAAGAAGCTCTATGAGCGGGTCACTGGGCCAAACAACAATGTCGACAACATCATGATGGCCCACAGCCTGCGGCCCCATTCGATGGAGGGGCATATGGCGCTCTACAAGAATGTCCTGCACCACACGGGCAACAAAATCCCAAAATGGTTCCTCGAGGTGCTGGGTGTCTGGGTTTCCTCCTTGAATGACTGTGACTACTGCGTTGAGCACCATTTTGCGGGGTTGCAACGTCTGCTCGGGGATGAGGCGCGTGGTATGGCTATTCGGTCGGCGATTGAGGCTCGCGATCCGACAATCGCGCCTTTGGATGCGGCGCAGCAGGGGGCCATGGTCTATGCACGCAAATTGACCAAGGCCCCTGCGGATCTGGTGGAAGCGGATATAGGGGCTCTGCGTCAACTGGGCTATGACGACGGAGAAATTCTAGAGATCAACCAAGTGAGCGCCTATTTTTCCTATGCCAACCGCACGGTTCTGGGGCTTGGTTGCTCAACCAAGGGGGATGACCTGGGGCTCAGCCCGAACAACTCTGAAAACCCAGATGACTGGGGGCACAGCTAAATCCCAGCTGAATACCCTGGCCTAAAATCCCAGCCAAATACTTCGGTGCGAATACTCTGCTATGGGTGCCAGTCTAGTATGGCCTGAGCAACCTCATAGGGTTTTTGGTGGTGCAGCCAGTGATCACAGCCTGCAAGTGTGACGCGGGTAAGATCAGGCGCGAAGTCTTCCAGGCCTTGGGTTGTCTCTGGCAGCAAAGCCGTATCCCCATCTCCCCAGAGCAGCAGGTGGGGCTGGGGAACTTTCAAACGCGCAATGGGCAGAGGCGGTATGGCGATGGGCTGCCCTGGCTTGGCCACCTCAAGCGGGGAGGCCCGATACCAATTAAGCATGGCGCGCAGCCGACCAGGGCGGGACCATTCTGCTTTGTAGTCCTGCAACCGCGTGCCAGAGAGCCAGGACATATCCATATGGGTGGCAAAGAGTTGCTGGAGCTTCTCAAACCCATTGGCGCTCAGATCATCCTCGATGCCGGGTTGGCGGAGCCAGGTGATATATTGCGAGGCAGCGGTCTGCGCGCCACCCGCTGCCAGCGCGCGCTGAAATGGCACCGGATGAACCCCGTTGGCAATGATCAAGCGATCCACCAGACCGGGGTGAAACATTGCCAGGCCATAGGCAATGGCTGCGCCCCAATCATGGCCAAATACCGATATGGGGCCTGTCATTGCGTCTGTGCCAATCAGCGATACCATATCGTCAACCAGATGGGATGCGGCATAGCTCTCGACGCCTTCGGGGGTCCAGCTTTGCCCAAACCCACGTTGATCGGGCGCAATACAATGAAATTTCTTGCTCAGATGAGTGGCCACATCCTGCCAGGCGCCGCCATATTCCGGAAAGCCATGGAGCAGTAGAAGGCGCGGCAGACGGGGATCCCCCCAGCGGCGCACAAAGAAGGGTTTCCCCTTCACGCTCTCGATGGCTCCGTGCATCTGCCCCCCCTCCTGTGGCTTTTCAGCTATATGGCAAAGCTGTGATCTACATCGTCCCGAGGCAAGCACAGCGTTGCGTCATCTGGAGCGGAAAAATAGTCGATAAATACAGCCAATATGACAGTTTCTTGACACAGGTCAGCGCGTGGCTTCATCAGGTCAAATAGGATCCGGGTGAACAGATCAAAAGGGAACACTGATGACAGACGCCACCGTAAACTCGCCAATCGCTCCGACTTCTGAAGCACAGGAAGGGGTTGAGACCCGCCCATCACCGGAAGAAATCCATAGCGCCTTTGAAAGCGGGCGCTACCCCTATAAGCGCAAGATGGCGCGCCGGACCTATGAGGCCGAAAAGGCTCGCCTGCAGGCAGAGCTGTTGAAGGTTCAGATCTGGGCACAGGACACTGGGCAGAAATTTGCCATGGTGTTTGAAGGGCGTGATGCGGCAGGCAAGGGCGGCACGATCAAACGCTTTACCGAGCACCTGAACCCGCGGTCCGCTCGGGTTGTGGCTTTGAACAAACCTACCGACGAAGAACGCGGCCAGTGGTATTTCCAACGCTATATCAACCATCTGCCCACCAATGGTGAGATCGTTCTCTATGACCGGTCTTGGTATAACCGCGCCGGAGTCGAGCGGGTCATGGGTTTTTGCGAACCAGATGAATATCTGGAGTTCATGCGCCAAACACCTGAGCTGGAGCGGATGTTGGTGCGTTCCGGCGTCCGGCTCTACAAATATTGGTTCTCGGTAACCCAGGCTGAGCAGCTGCGTCGGTTCAAATCCCGTGAGACCGATCCGCTGAAGCAGTGGAAACTCTCGCCGATCGACAAGGCGTCCTTGGGCAAGTGGGATGATTACACAGAGGCCAAAGAGGCGATGTTCTTTTACACTGACACCGCTGATGCCCCTTGGACCGTCATCAAATCCAACTGCAAGAAGCGTGCGCGCCTGAACTGCATGCGCCATTTCCTCAGCACTCTGGACTACCCTGGCAAGGATACTTCGATTGCCCAGGATCCCGATCCGCTGATCGTGGGGCAGGCGCATCATGTGATCCATCGTTCGGATCATATTCTTGGCAAAGCCCTGCACCCGGATACCAAGGCGCGTTAAGTCCCGAGTTTTCGCCGCTTTGCGCGGGGCGTCAGCAGCCAAGGGTTAATCTGAATTCGTCTTTGCGCTCTCGGTGCTTGCCGGGGGCGCAGTACCTGCTAAGACAGGTTCATGGTAGATCAGTCGAGCCCTCTTTCGCCCAAACCCCAAATGACCACCGCAGGCCACCTGCGGGCGGTTTCTGTGCTTGGTTTCCCGCTGGTTGGCGGTCACGTGGCGCAATTTGCCATTGGCATGACGGATTCCGTCATGTTGGGCTGGTATGGCGCTGCAGAACTGGCGGCTGTCACGCTGGCGGGGTCCTATTTCTTTGTGTTCTTCCTGATGGGCGCGGGATTCGCTATCGCGGTGATGCCACTGGTCGCCGCGGCTGCCGGCGCTGGTGAGGAACGCCAGATTCGACGCGCCACCCGTATGGGCCTGTGGCTTTCATTGCTTTTTGCGGTGGTCACGATGCCGGTGCTGCTCTATTCGGAACAGATCCTGCTGACCCTGGGGCAAAAGCCCGATGTGGCAGGGCCCGCCTCCGCCTATCTGAAGTTGGCGGGCTGGGGCCTGTTTCCGGCCCTGTTGGTTATGGTGTTTAAATCTTATCTGGCGGCGCTGGAGCGGACACAGATTGTGCTTTGGATCACTATTCTGGCCGCTGTGGTGAACGGGTTGGTGAACTATGCGCTGATCTTTGGCAATTGGGGCGCGCCAGAGCTGGGCATTGCCGGGGCGGCCTATGCTTCGATCGCAACGCAGACCGTGTCCTTGTTGGCAGTGGCAACCTATGCGCTTTGGGTTCTGCCGGAACATGAGATCTTGAAGAATTTCTACCGTCCAGATTGGGAGATGTTCGCGCGGGTGTTTAAGCTGGGCATGCCTATTGGTCTCACCAACCTCAGCGAAGTCAGCCTGTTTGCGGCATCTGCCATGATGATGGGCTGGCTGGGAACGATCCCGTTGGCCGCCCATGGCGTGGCGATGACCCTAGCAGGGTTGACCTTTATGGTGCATCTGGGCCTCAGCAATGCGGCGACCATCCGGGCAGGCAATGCCTATGGGCGCGGGGATCGGGCCCATATGGCGCTGGGCGCACAGGTTGTCATTGCGATGTCCTTGGTCATGGCGCTGATTGGCATTGCGGCCTTCCTGCTGCTGCCGGATCCGCTGATTTCGCTGTTCCTGGACCCAAACGAGCCCAACAAGCCTGAAATCCTGATCGTCGGCGCCAGTCTCTTGGCGATGGCGGCACTGTTCCAACTGGCCGATGGGATGCAGGTGGTTGCCCTAGGGCTACTGCGCGGGGTGCAAGATACCAACTGGCCCATGGTGATCGCGGCTCTCAGCTATTGGGCCATTGGTGTTCCAGCCTCTTACCTCTTTGGGTTTACCTTTGGCTGGGGCGGCGTCGGCGTCTGGTCCGGTTTGGTGCTGGGGCTCTGCTTTGCAGGTGTGTTTCTGATGCTGCGGTTCTGGCGCCATTCGATCAAACAGACCGGTGCACCTGAGGCAGCCTAGCAGCTGGGCCTGTCCGATCTGCAAGCCGTGCCTATTCGCTCTTATTGCATTTCATCAGCCGATCGGCCTTTTTGCGCACCAAGACGCTGCGCAAATCATGCATGGTCAACAACAGATCATCGGTGACGGCTTCTAGTTGGTCGTCTGTGGCCTTGGTCTGAGCCCAATGCGCGGTGAGGTTCAGATGATCCACCGCACGCTTGATATCGTCGATATCGCGCGCCGCCAGCACCGCGCGCCGCTCTTGCATCCAGGTCTTGATCTGCGCGAGATCCGTCTCGGATAGGGCGCGCCCCCCGTGCGGCTTGATCTCTCCATTGCGGATATTGACGGCTGCAATTTGGTCCATGTCGATGCGCCGCTGCCGGTTTTCGGTATCAACCCGAAACACAAAGGCACCGTTTTCGCGAACACGAAAGAAATACTCGGGCAGCATCGCAGCCATCAGGTAGGATCCTTTGACTTAGGTAAGGGAGGCGCAGAAGGCCGCGATCCGGGCGCAGGCCTCTGTCAGGGCCTCATCCGAGGTCGCATAGCTGACGCGGAAATTCGGTGACAGGCCAAAGGCCGCGCCAAAAACCACCGCTACATCCGCCTCAGCCAAGAGTGCCTTTGCAAAAGTCTCGTCATTCTCAATGACGGTACCCTTTGATGTGGTTTTTCCAATTAACCCAGCAATCGACGGATAGACATAGAAAGCGCCCTCTGGTGTCGGGCAGGTTATGCCTTGAATGGCGTTGAGCTTGGCGACCACCAGATCGCGGCGCCGTTTGAAGGCGACATTGTTGGTGGCCAGGAAATCCTGCGGGCCATTTAGGGCCTCAACGGCTGCCCATTGGCTGATGGAGGAGGGGTTGGAGGTCGACTGCGATTGAATCTTACGCATGGCGGCAATCAGGTGCTGTGGTCCGGCAGCATAGCCAATGCGCCAGCCGGTCATGGCATAGGCTTTGGATACACCGTTGCAGGTTAGCGTGCGGTCATACAGACCGGGCTCAACCTGCGCCGGAGAGGTGAATTCAAAGCCATCAAAGACCAGGTGTTCGTACATGTCATCCGACATCACCCAGACATGTGGGTGGCGCATCAGCACATCTGTCAGAGCTTTCAGCTCGGCGCGGGTATAGCCGGCACCGCTGGGGTTAGAGGGTGAGTTGAAGATGAACCATTTGGTCTTGGAGTTGATTGCCGCTTCCAACTGTTCAGGCGTCAGTTTGAAATCAGTCTCAAGGCTGGCCTCAACCGCTACTGGCGTACCACCGGCCAGCAGCACCATATCTGGATAGCTCACCCAATAGGGCGCAGGGATGAGGACTTCGTCGCCAGGGTTCAGCGTGGCCATCAAGGCGTTATAGAGCGTCTGTTTGCCGCCCGTACCGACTGAGACCTGAGCGGGCTCGTAAGACAGACCGTTTTCGCGCTCAAACTTGGCGCAGATCGCCTGCTTCAGCTCGATGATCCCATCGGGTGCTGTGTATTTGGTCTTGCCGGCAGCAATAGCGGCAACCGCGGCGTCTTTGATGTTTTGAGGCGTGTCAAAGTCCGGCTCACCGGCGCTTAACCCAATGACATCACGGCCTGCGGCCTTCAGCTCACCCGCCATAGCGGTGATCGCAATTGTGGGCGACGGTTTTACACGCTCGAGGGTCTTGGAGAGGAAAGACATGGCGGTTGGTCCCTGTTTGAATGTTCTTGGCAACTGTCATAGGGTGCCACCAAAATTCGATCAAGCAGCATTGATACAGACGAGAAACGGAGATGGCAAATGGCTGACGAAACAACAGATTGGTTCGGACCAGAGGCAGCGACCTTCGGGGATCGCGTTGCGGCGGCTCGTGAAGCCGCTGATATGACCCAGGCGCAGCTGGCCCGTCGCCTCGGCGTCAAGAAAACCACCTTGATGGGTTGGGAACAGGACCTGTCGGAACCGCGGGCCAACAAACTGTCCATGGTCTCAGGGTTGCTCAATGTCTCCATGTCCTGGTTGCTGACCGGTGAGGGCGAGGGTATGACGGAGCCCAGTGAGATGGATTTGGAAGTGGGCGATTTTGCGGGCGTCCTGCAAGAACTGCGCGAGCTACGCAACGAGATGCGCAGCAACTCCGAACGTGCAGCGCGGCTGGAGAAAAAGCTCCGCACGCTGGTACACAGTTCTGCTACCACGTGAGGCGGATGGCATGACTGAAGCGACAGAACTGTATGAACATCGGCTGAAGCGGCTTAAGATGCGGTCGATGCGGCGCGGTATCAAAGAGATGGACATCCTGTTGACCGCCTATGCCGATGCAAACCTGCCAGCGATGGATGCGGCCAAGCTGGATCTCTATGATCGGCTGCTGCATGAGAATGACCAGGATCTCTATCAATGGGTTACCGGGCAGGTCGCAACGCCTAGCCCCTATGAGTCGCTGATCGAGGAAGTCGCGCAAACCCATCAAAATAAATAAAAAACCAGCTTAACGCATTTTTGGGGAATTTTCTGCATTCTCTCCTGAGC
>CAJXIL010000159.1 GCA_913054455.1 uncultured Roseobacter sp. | reverse complement strand
TCGCCGCGTTTTGTTGCAGGGCCTGAGCATCGGTATTGGCGACGACAAAATCGACACCTTCCAGCTCTTTTGCGATCATATTGTTGACCGCATTGCCACCAGCGCCACCGACACCGAAGACGGTGATCTTAGGGGCAAGCTCTTCCTGCCCGGGCATCGAAAGGTTCAATGTCATGCTCTTTCCGCCTGTTACTCAGCCCTCCCGCAAGGGCTATTCCTGTTTTTCCGCCCCAAGCCTACCGTGAAGCCGGAGTCTCGTCATCCCAAAAAACGAAATATGCCACAAAATATGGCCCATTACTTAGATAAAACCCGCAAAACTCCGCTTATGCAGGCAGATTTGGTATAACGTCGCCCACCCCGCCACAATAGAAAACGCTCCCCAGCGGCACTGCCACCAGGGTCACGGGTCCAAATTTAACGGTTGCCTTCTGCTCGGCAGTTCCACGTCGCTTTTGCGACTGTTGAATCATTTTTAACGGGTTTTCCCAGCCCTGTCACCCGGCGCAATCCAAGTTTTCCACAGGCTGGGGATATTTTTTTCGCCTCTGTTACCAGTTATCGCGGAACCAACGCACCGCTCGGCTCAGGGAACGGGCTGGGTAGCGATCAACCGGCGTCTCAAAATCCCACCATTCATCCTGCGGATGGGCGGCAAAGAGACAAAGACCAACCGCAGAGGCAAAGCCGGGGCCAGTGGCCGATTGTGGCAGGCCATGTACACGCAGTGGGCGCCCCAATCGGACCTGTTGACCCAGAATGCGTGTCGCCAATCCGTCTAGCCCCAGGATCTGACTGGATCCCCCCGTCAGCACGATCTGTTGGCTGGGCAGATATTCAAATCCGGCGGCGTCCAGACGCGTGCGCACCTCTTCAAGGATCTCTTCGACCCGCGGCCGCATGATGCCAATCAACTCAGCGCGGCTCACCGTACGCCGGTCATGCTCCCAATCGCCAGTGTCACCGCCAATATCGATCATATCCCGGTCATCGACACCCGTGGCATGCACGCCACCACAAAAGGTCTTGATCCGTTCCGCATTGGCCATTGGCACGCCCAGCCCCATGGAAATGTCGCTGGTGATGTGATCCCCGCCCATGCGTACCGCATCCGCGTAGATCATATGCTTTTTCATAAAGACCGAGATCGAGGTGGAGCCGCCGCCCATGTCGATACAGGCCGCCCCCAGCTCTTGCTCATCCTCGACCAAAGCCGCATAGCCTGAGGCATAGGCGGACGAGGCAATACCGGCGAGTTCCAGATCACAGCGCTGAATGCAGCGCACCAAGTTCTGCACCGTGCCGGTATCCACCGTCAGCATATGCATATCCACCGCCAGGGTCTGCCCCAGCTGTCCACGCGGATCCGCCAGACCAGAGCGATTATCCAAAGCAAAGTTCACCGGTTGCGCATGCAAAACCTCGCGGTCAGCCCCATATTCCGGCACCTCACAGGCCGCCAAGACCTGAGCAATCTCGGTCTCCGAGACCTCCTGGCCGTCCAGCTCCAGCCGGGCATCCAGACCGTAGGAGCGTGGATTGGCGCCTGAGAAACTGGCAATCACGTGATCCACCCGAACCCCGGCCATCTTTTGCGCCGCCTGCACGGCGGTACGAATGGCGCGTTCGGTTTCTTGCATGGCGGTAATTTCGCCAAACTGCACCCCGCGCGAGCGCGTGGTGGCCGCGCCAATCACCCGAAACCCGGATTGCCCTGCCAAAGAGCCGATGGAGTTGTCTTCGCTCAAACGGCCGGTGCCATCAAAGCGCAGCACCAGGCAGGCAATTTTTGAACTGCCAATATCCAGAATGGCCACAACACCACGCTGCATCGCCTGACGGCGCATCTGCCGCATCGCGCGCTGGGACTGATACAGATCCGTCATCCTACAACCCACCCTCGTTCAATTCTCTGATGCGCCACCAGTTTTCCACTGCATTCTCCGTCATTCGAACTGTCGGTCGCGCCGCAATCCGCATATCCACCACTGCGACATCGCGTTCCAGCAGATCCTGGACTTCGCTGACCACAATTACCCGTTCCAGCGCCTGAACTGGCCTGTCTTGCGGCAACATAATGCGTTGCCCCCGGTCCAGAACCACATCCCAACGGCGCTCACCAATCCGCACCAAACCACGCAGACGCCCGCCCAAGGGACGCGCCGTGGCTATCAGTTCCAGCGCCTCCTGCGCCATCACGTCTGCCGCTTTGCCAGCAATCAACGGCAGGTCCGGGTGCATCGCGCGCTGGCCCAGCTCTGCCACATGGGCGCCCGTCTCATCCAACAAAGCCAACCCCTGGTGGTTGCGCCAGATTATGGCTGGGCTGCGCTCTTGCACGTCAATTTGCAAAATTCCACCAGGGCGAATGCGCACATTCGCAGTCTTTACCGGTGCCAGGCTCTCTACCTGAATACGGATCTGCGCCAGATCCAGGTCAAAGGAGCTCACAGGGAAATCAAGCGGCAGCACTTCGCGCACATCCTGCGCTACCGTGCCCCCTGCCCCGTCCACGACCATTACATTGACCATGAACTCTGGGCGTTCTTCGATGGTGGCGCGCAGCGCAGTCAGGTTATCGCTCACCATGGCGCGTCGAGTCTCGTCTGCCAAAAAGGCGCCGCTGGCCGCAAGCATCAAACACAGGGGCACGCCAAACTTAAGGCCAAAGCGAATGCCCGGTGTCAACATCCAGCGTTGCAGGCGATATTTCAGGCGCGACGGCGCAGGATCTGCCTGGTTGGCTTTACGCGTGATCCGGTCATTTAGCGTCCGCATGATGCCTCCTCGACCAACCAAGCACAGAGCGCGCCAAATGACAGGCCACAATGCGCCGCCTGCTCTGGCGCCAGCGAGGTCGGCGTCATACCGGGCTGGTTGTTTGTTTCCAGCAGGATCAAACCCTCAGCGCCCCTACTCTCATCCCAGCGAATATCGGTGCGGCTTAACCCGCGACAGCCAAGAGCATTATGGGCGCGCAGCGCGTAATCGAGGCAAAGTTCGCGAATGTCCGCAGGGATTTCCGCTGGGATCACATGGCGCGAGCCGCCGGGTTTATACTTTGCATCGTAGTCGTACCAACCGTCGGTTAGAATATCAGTCACCTCAAGCGCACGCTCTCCCAGCACCGAAACGCTCAACTCACGACCCGGTGCAAAGGCCTCCACCAGAACCTCATCTGGCATCTCCGGCGCCAGCTGCGGGGGGCCATTTGCAGCTTCATGCACCAAATAGATGCCAACGCTGGAACCTTCGTTATTGGGTTTCACCACATAGGGCGGCGCCATGACATGATCGGCCATCACGGTCTCTTTGGCATAGAGGCCGCTCTCCATGATCGGCAGGCCGGCCTCTTGAAACACCATTTTACTGCGCTGCTTATCCATCGCCAAAGCAGAGGCCAGAACGCCAGAATGGGTATAGGGCAGACGCATCCATTCCAGCAGGCCTTGCACGCAACCATCCTCACCCCAGCGTCCATGCAGGGCGTTAAAGACCACATCTGGCTTGATGTCCGTCAGCTGCGCATAGAGATCCGGACCAGCGTCCAGTTCTACCACGTCATATCCTTCGCCCCGTAGCGCGGCTGCGCATTCACGCCCACTGGACAAAGAAACCTCGCGCTCAGCCGAGGGTCCGCCCAGTAGTACCGCCACTTTCGGGAGTGCTCTGCTCGACTCACCCACGATAGCGCCTCAAATTTATCGGGCTTTTGCCCTTGGTTATTGGAGCCTTTCAAAACTGGCCCACATCGTCATCGGGTCGTTGCCCGTCGTCTGCCGGGGTAAAACCCCAAATTCAATCCCTTCCAACGGCTGCCTAGGCCATCACAAGGCATCATCCACGCCACAAAGCGCGGGGTTCGTGAATGCCATCATAACGCCGCAAGTCTTACCGGCTTATTAACATCACCTTTACCATGCTTAAGATCGTGCCTGCCTGCTGTCACGTCAAAACAGCCAAAATCCCCTAATCAAACCCATAATGATTTGAAAAGGTGGCGTGTTTCCAGATATTTCGTCGTTAATCTTGCTGCTCTAACAGGGGTTCTCCGACCCTCTTGATTTCCCATTCTAGCTCTATGCCGGAATTGGCGTAAACCTTTTTTCTGACATCTTCGCCCAAAGTTTCCAGATCTGCGGCAGTTGCGCCACCGGTGTTGATCATGAAGTTGGAATGTTTCTCGCTCATCTGAGCGCCACCAATGCGCGCTCCGCGCAGCCCCGCATCATCAATCACCTTCCAGGCCTTCAGATCCTGCACATCATCGGCGCGGCCAGTTGAGGAAAACCCCGCAGGATTGCGAAAGGTCGATCCGGCAGAACGGTCCTTGGTCGGTTGGGTTTCGTCCCGTTTCTTCAGCTGCGCCTCCATGCGCGCGTGCAACGCTTCGGGCTCTGCCGCCTCGGCGCGCAGGGTGGCGGACACCAGCACCGCGCCTTCGGGGAGTTCGGTCTGCCGGTATTGAAATTGTAACTCCTGCGCCGTGATCTCGCGCAGCTCGCCCTGGCGGGTCACGATCTTGGCCGACACAAAGTGATCAGCGACATAGGATCCGTAACAACCGGCATTCATCCGCACCGCACCGCCCACAGAGCCGGGAATGGTGCGCAGAAACGTGAGGTCTAGCCCTGCGTCGGCGGCTTTGCGCGCCACATGGGCATCCAGCGCCGCCGCCCCTACTGTGACCTGCTCGCCGTCAGTCTCGATTGTGTTGAAGCCACGCCCCAGACGGATCACCACCGCCCGCAAGCCTCCGTCGCGCACAATAAGGTTAGAGCCAACCCCCATGGGAAAGACCGCCACTTCGGCAGGTAGTTCGGCCAGGAAGTGCTGCAGATCCTGGACATCAGCAGGCTGGAATAAATAGTCTGCCGCACCGCCAACCCGCAGCCATGTCAGATCGGACAAAGCCCGGTTCGCCGTCAGTTTTCCTCGAATGCCTTGAATGTCCATTCCTGAGCTGTTCCTCATACCGTCCGTTTGAGCTGGATTTTACGTCTATTGCGCATCGTCCAAACTGCCTTTTGCCTGCGATCGAAGGCAAAGACAACGGCTCCGACACAGACAATGCGTATCCGCTGCGGGCTCAGTCTCAGCCCTTGTTAGGCTTGTCAGCACCTGACCCAATACTTGACCAAAGGCGGCACAGCCAGCGCCCCAGATAAACCAGCGGCCAGCGCAGCACGCTCATCCCGGCGCAGAGCACGCCCAGCCCCCACCAAGGGCCGTTTTCATAGACCACATATCCCAGCAGCGGAATGCCAATGGCCATGAGTACATAGGCGCGACGCCAGTGATTGTCCTTACTGGGGAGCATGGCCAGGAGATTAGCCAGCAGCGCCCAAACTGCGGCCATGGTCAGTGACACGGTCATTGCGACCCCTCCTTTGGTTGGCGCCACTTAGCCCAGTAATATTTGATCGGCCGGCGGTACATCGATGCAATGGCAAACAGGCCAAAGGCCACGGCCATCCAGCCCAGTTCAATTCCCATCCAGATCAGCAGCACCGGTGCCAGAAACAGCAGGATGCGACCGGGCACAAAGTGCCGTTCAACCGGCAACATGGCCACGGCGGTGGTGGCCAGAACCCACAAAATTCCGGCGATCAGGCTCACATCCAGCCCCCAATAGCGGTGGCAAGCGCCAGAAGTGACAGCAGCAGCCCCACCACAGGAACCGCCATTGGTACCTGAAACGGTGCCTCGGGCTGGCGGCGCTTTTGCAGAATGAGGGCCAGGTTCACCAAAACAAAGACAGAGAGCAGCGTGGTTGATGTGGCCTCGGCCAGTTGCGCGACTGGCAACCAATAGGCCGCAACGAGAACGGCGAGACCAATCAGCACAGTGGCACGCACTGGGGTACCAAATCGTGGATGCGCATGGCGAAAGGCGGCCAAGCCGGTTGTCCGGCCTCCCAATCCGTAGAGCACACGCGATGCCATGACGATCTGCGCCAACACCCCGTTTAGGGCCGCAAAGACCGCTATCGCCGATAAGAACCGCGCATTGCCCCCCTGCGACTGCTGCCAGACCAGCGCCAGCGGGCTTTGCGATCCGGCCAATGCCTCGAGTGGCACCGTCCGTACCGCAGCCCAGCAGACCAGCGCATAGATCACCGAGGTCACAGCCAGAGAAATGACAATTGCTTTGGGCAAAACGCGGATTGGATCGCGCACTTCCTCAGCCATATTCACGATGTCTTCAAAACCGATGAAGGCAAAAAAGGCCAGTACTGCACCAAAGGCGATGCCGGTGGCGACCCCCGGCGCGCCAAACGCCTCTATCAAAGGAGGGGCGGAGGTCCAGTCAGCACTGGCTGAAGTGGAGAAACCCGCCCAGACCACCAGCGCCAGGCCCAGAACCTCAATCAGGGTAAAGACAGCCACCAGGGCAAAGCTTTCGAGCACACCGACGATGGCAACCAAGATCAACGCGACGCCCATGGCCACGATGGCAATCTCCGAACCCAGGCCTGTGGCCGCGGCAAAATAGCCAGCGCCACCGCGCAGCACCGCCCCGGCAGAGACGGTCCCGGCCAGCACCACCGCCAGCCCGACAAAAACGGCAAATTGCTTTGAGTTGAAGCCCTGCCCCACATAGGCGGCCTCCCCGGCGGCTTCGGGCAGACGCGAGGAAAACTCCGCATAGGACAGCGCCGTCGGCGCAGCGATCACCCCGGCCAGCAAAAAGGCCAGCGGTGCCAACACCCCGGCTTCGCCGGCCACCGCCCCCACCAGAACATAAATTCCGGCCCCCACCATGACGCCAATCCCATAGGCGGTCAAAAGACCTAATCCGATGCGACGCTTCAGATGTTCGCTGCTGGACTGGCTCATGGGAGAGGTTTCCTTTGCTCTAGTAGAGGATCACTTTTTCTGCAATCGATCTGGCAGACCATTGGCCCAGGCGCTGATGGTCCCGGCCCCAAGGCAGACAACCATATCACCAGGGCGCGCCTGCTCGCGCACCAGGCGTTCCAGATCATCCTCATCCAGCAGCGCACGGGCGTGACGGTGGCCATGGCGGATCATTCCCGCGACCAGATCATCGCGGCTGGCGCCGGGAATTGGATCCTCACCGGCGGCAAAGACCTCGGCGATGGCGACCACATCTGCCTCGTTGAAACAGGCGCAGAAATCTTCAAACAGATCTGACAGGCGCGAATAGCGATGCGGCTGATGGACTGCAATAACCCGCGCTCCCGGGGTATCAGCAATGGCTTGGCGCGCAGCTTTCAGCACCGCGGCAATCTCCACTGGGTGATGGCCATAGTCGTCGATTATGGTGACGCCATCAACCTCGCCCACCTTGGTAAAGCGGCGATTGACGCCGCCAAAATTGGCCAGGGCTTCGCGAATTTCGCTGGTATTCATGCCCAAATGCCGGGCCACGGCCACAGCGGACAGGGCGTTGGAAACGTTGTGATCGCCCGGCATGGGCAGGCTGCAGCCTTCGATCACCTGACCCTCTGCCTGCAGATGGATGTCAAAATGCGCAACCCCGGCCTTATAGGTCAGATTAGTGGCACGCACATCTGCCTGGGCGTTAAACCCATAGGTGACAACCCGGCGATCGGTGATCCGCCCAACCAGGGCCTGCACCTCGGCGTGATCGGTGCAACAGACCGCCACGCCGTAAAAGGGAATATTAGAGACAAACTCGTGAAAGCCATCCCGTAGCCTGTCAAAATCGCCCCAGTGCTCCATGTGCTCGGGGTCGATATTTGTGACCACGGCGATTGTAGCGGGCAGGCGATTAAAGGTGCCGTCGCTCTCGTCGGCCTCCACCACCATCCATTCGCCCTGCCCCATTCGGGCGTTCGATCCATAGGCAT
>CAJXIL010000158.1 GCA_913054455.1 uncultured Roseobacter sp. | reverse complement strand
TGTCATAGACCGAAACCGAACTGTCGGCGTGAATTGTCACCCGAACATGGTCGGCATGTTTGGCCAAAGCCTCATCAATTCCGTTGTCCACCACTTCATAGACCATGTGGTGCAGGCCAGAGCCATCATCGGTGTCGCCGATATACATTCCAGGACGCTTGCGAACTGCCTCCAACCCTTTGAGAACCTTAATGGAATCTGCACCATATTCGGCTGGGCTCTGTTCGTTATCAGACATTCGCGACTTCCTGTTTTAACTTTCAGATTTTATACGCAATTTGGCCCCGAATGTCACCCACGACGGGGCTTTTTCTTGGCCTGAAACCGCGCAGCGTTCCCAGCCCCCTGCATCGCTTCAAATCACAGAAAACCTCAGGAAAAATCAGGTGAAGGGCAACAACATCCCAACTCCGATCAACAGGCCACCAGAGGTCAGGTTCAACCGCCGCATGGCTTGTGGCGAAGCCAGTACCACCCGCAGGGAATGCACCAGCGCCGCCATCGCAAGATTTCCCAAAAGCGGTACCGCAAAAGACAGGCTGATGATCGCCACAACATCGATCCAGCTGAGTCCACCAAGGTCGAAGAAGCCGGGCAAGAGCCCCATGTAGAACAGGATCGCCTTGGGGTTCCCCATGATCACTGCCACACCTGCCACAAACCCAGCCCAAGCACCGGGACGAGTCAGCGCTCGGTTCTCGGTCACCTTTTGCCCGGCACTACGGATCACTAGGATACCCATAATCACAAACATCAAACCGGCGCCCCACCGCAGCACCAGCATCACTTCACCCAGGCTGGAAGCAAGCCAAGACATCCCGCCGATCGCAACCAGAGGCCAAACAAGATCTCCGATAGCGACCCCAACAGCTAAGGGCCAGGCAGCCTGAAACCCACCTGAAACCGCCCGCGCCATCAAGGCCAGCCAAACCGGCCCGGGCGTCAGGAACAGAACAAACAGTGCCCCCGCATATAGTGCCAGATCCCAGACCGAGAGGCTCATGTAACCTTTCGCCACAAGCTGTGCTCGCCTGAGGCCGTTTCACTCACGCGCTCGCCTCCCCGGACAAGCCCCCCACCTCATCCACTTTCAAAAGCTGGGCACGCTCTCCAAGCTCTGCAAAAAGCTCAGCGCCGGTGCCGGTCATCCAGGCCTGCGCCCCTAGCGCACAAATCTCATCGTACAATGCCGCGCGCCGCCCCGCATCCAGATGGGCCGCAACCTCATCCAACAGCAAAATGGGCGGTGCTCCCTCCCGGGACGCCAGAGCCCGCGCATTGGCCAGAATAAGCGAGACTAAGAGCGCCTTTTGCTCTCCAGTCGAACAATCCTTTGCCGCAACCCCTTTGCGCGCATAGATCCCAATCAGATCGCTCCTGTGCGGCCCAACAAGCGTTCGCCCGACCGCCATGTCCCGCATCCGTCCGTCGGCCAACGCTCGCACCAGATCGGCTTCGCTCCCTGGCATCTCTCCCTCGGACTGAACCAGCTGCAGCTGCGCGGTGGGAAAGGCGGTCTCAGCACTCTCCTGTGCCTCAGTCAACCGCTGCACGGCACTGCGCCGCGCAACATGGATACGATGGCCCGCTGCTGCCATCTGTGCCTCTACCACCCGATACCACGCAGCATCGCGGACCTGTTCTTTCAGCAACCTATTGCGCTCGCGCATGGCCTTTTCATAGGTCAATGTCGCCTCGGCATGGCTTGGATCAAAACTCAAGGCAATCCGGTCCAGAAACCGTCGACGCCCCTCAGCGGCTTCGACCCAGAGCCGGTCCATCACCGGCACCAGCCAGACCACCCGGCAGATTTGCCCCAAGGCGATCTGGTTCGAGGCCTTATTGTCGATCCGCACCTGGCGCGCCGCGCCTTCCTCGGACCAGGTTTCGATTTCATAGGCCTGATCCGGCGCCTGCAACACAGCCTTCAGCTTCCAGCCAAGACCTTCGGGACGGCGCACCATCTCAGCCGCACTGGCGCGCCGCAGGCCGCGCCCCGGCGAAAACAGCGAAACCGCTTCCAGGATATTGGTCTTGCCGGCACCATTGTTGCCATGAATGGCCACGGGCCGCCCATCCAGATGCAACTCCGCCCGCAGATGCGAGCGAAAATGCGACAATGTCAAAGAGGTCAAGGCCAGCATGGGGATACTTCCGGTTTCATCTTTCCCCAAATATTCCTGCCGGAGGCAAGATCGTCAGGCGGCATTGCCACCGAGAGAGAGGCTGGGCCATCAGGCCCACCCAGACCTGATTTATCTTGGTCCTCAAACCCGCATCGGCATCACGACATAGACAGCGCTTTCATCGCTGCCTTCGCGCATCAGGGTCGGATCACCAGAGGAATTGAACATAAAGACCGCATTTTCGCGATCCACCTGATTGGCAATCTCCAACAGGTATTTGGCGTTAAAGCCAATCTCCAAACGCTCATCCGCATAGGCCACGGCCAATTCCTCTTCAGCCGCACCGCTGTCCGGCGCGTTCACCGACAGGATCAGCCGGTCCTCTTCAAGCTGCAGCTTGACCGCGCGGGATCGCTCGGAGGACACAGTAGCAACGCGATCCACCGCACGAGCGAACTCATCTGCATCCACTTCCAAACGACGGGTATTGCCCGCCGGAATGACCCGCGTGTAATCGGGGAAAGTGCCATCAATAACCTTGGAGGTCAGGGTGATATTGGGCGTGGCAAAACGCACCTTGGTTTCAGAAACCGAAACCGCAATATCCATGTCATCATCATCCAGCAGCTTACGCATCTCGCCCACCGTCTTGCGCGGCACGATCACACCCGGCATATCCTCGGCGCCCATTGGCAGCGACGCATCAATCCGGGCCAAACGGTGACCATCGGTAGCCACACAGCGCAGCACCTTGCCGCCCTCAACCGCGTCAGAGACATGCATATAGACCCCATTCAGATAGTAACGGGTCTCTTCGGTAGAGATGGCAAATTTGGATTTATCAAAAAGCCGACGCAGAATGGCCGCATTGGCGGTAAAATTCGAGTGGTACTCAGAACTGGCCATAACCGGGAAATCTTCGCGTGGCAGGGTCGCCAAGGAAAAATTCGAACGCCCAGCTTCTACCGTCAGACGACCCGTTGCCGCATCCGCCGTCAGTGTCACCAGGGCACCATCGGGGAGTTTGCGTACAATCTCATGTAGCGTGGTGGCGGCGACAGTTGTGGCACCGGCGCGTTCAACCTGAGCAGGCGCCTTGTCGACCACTTCGATATCAAGATCGGTGGCGCGAAACTGAGCTACATCGCCTTCGGCCTCGATCAGAACATTGGCAAGGATCGGAATGGTATTTCGGCGCTCGACCACTGATTGGGCCTGCGCAACCGCCTTCAGGAGTGTGCCGCGTTCGATGCTGATCTTCATGTCGCTTTCCTCTTCGTCGCGCCCGTTCTGTCAGAGTTGCCGTGCCATATCTAAGGGCTGCCGCCCCGCCAATTAAAAAGCAATACTCGGGACAAGCAAAGTAGCGGTTTGCCCCTCATGCACAAGGCTTTTTATTGAGTTTTCCAAGGGAATCCCAGCAGCGTCAAGAGGCCAGATCCCACAACAGCGTCAAACCCGCTTAATCGTTGCCAGAGAACCAGGCAGTCATGGCATAGCCCTGTCGCCAGGCCCAAAAAAACGGCCCCGGAAATCCAGGGCCGTTTACAATCAAAGCGACAGGCCTGTCGGATCAGGATTCAAGCGACCGGCGCAGCATTTCCACATCCTCAGCAATCTGCCCATCCGTGGATTTCAGCTCTTCAATGCGGCGCACACCATGCATGACGGTTGTATGGTCCCGACCGCCAAAGCGACGGCCAATCTCTGGAAGACTGCGGCTGGTGAGTTTTTTGCACAGATACATCGCCACCTGACGGGGCCGCGCATAGGACCGCAAACGCTTGGGGCCAATGATGTCGGACATCCGAATGTTGTAATACTCCGACACCTTACGCTGGATTTCCTCAACTGTGATCTTGCGCTCAGAGGCGCGCAACACATCAGCCAGACAATCCTGAGTCAGATCCATATCGATCTCACGTCCCACCAGCGAGGCAAAGGCAAAGAGCCGTGTCAGCGCCCCTTCGAGAACCCGCACATTGGTGGAGATCCGGTGCGCCAGGAACTCCAGCACCCCGTCCGCAATTTCCAGATCAGGATAGGTTTTCTGCTGAAGCTGGACCTTGGTCTGCAAAATGCCCAGACGCAGCTCATAGTCTGTTGGGTGAAGATCCACCACCAGGCCACACTGCAAGCGCGATTTGACCCGATCTTCTAGGTCTTTGATCTCACCAGGGGCACGATCAGCCGAGATAATGATCTGTTTGTTCTGATCCACCAATGCGTTGAAGGTATGGAAGAACTCCTCCTGCGTTGAATCCTTGCCCGCGATGAATTGCACATCATCCACCATCAAGACATCAACCGATCGGAACAGATGTTTAAAGTCCATCATCTTGCGTTCACGCAGCGCCTGCACAAAGCGGTACATGAATTGTTCAGCCGACAAATAAAGCACGTTCAGGTTAGGATTCTGAACGGTGATCTCCCAGGCAATCGCGTGCATCAGGTGGGTTTTACCCAGGCCCACACCACCATATAGCACCAGCGGATTGAACGTCACCGGGCCACCCTCAGCCACGCGCCTTGCGGCGGCATGGGCCAGCTCATTAGGCTTGCCAACAACAAAGTTGTCAAAGGTGAAACGCGGATCCAGGGGGGCCGCCTGCAGGGTATCCATCGGCGCCGCAGCAGCTGCTTTGCTAGACAAGGACATGCCCGTATTCGCGCTCGCATTGCTTGGCTCTTGCATCTCGGCAAAAGGCTCTGCGGGCTGTTCGACCTGCCGCACCGGGCGGGCAGGCGAATTGGCCGCGACTCGAAAAGCCAGACGTTGAACCGGCTCACCAGACAGGCTGAACTCATGCAGAATCAGATCTGCAAAGTTCTGGCTCACATAGTTGCCCATAAAATTGGTCGGGACGTGGAATACGGCCACACCATCATCAACTGAATTGAACTCAAGTGGTTCGATCCAGGTCGTAAAATTATTTTGGCCAACAGTCTTCAAAAGCCGTGTTCTGAGCTGTCCCCATTTTTCTTCCGTCATGCTGCGCCTCATGCATCCCCAAAAACAAGCAGCGGCCTGTTTATCTTTCGCCTATCATTTCTTTGCGCCCCTCTCGGAGCTGCTCTTCACACATAACTTCTGCGCATACGGACAGGGTATTCCTGACCGCACTCCCCTGCGGGGCAACGGATCGTTCAAGCAAAAACACCAATACACGGTGGCTTTATCTAGATACAAAAAACCGTTTCTGCACACAGATGGGACGAGGCCGCTGACTGGAAAACCCAATACAGCAGGGCGCAGAAGCAATAAGACCAATATGGTCTGTCGTAGCTTCATGCAGCGTCAGCAACCTTGATGCCCGTCAAGATTACCGTGAGCAGCCTGTCCCCCCAGCGAGTGAATCGCTGTACATGTGGTAGCAATTTGCGAGGGGCAGCGGCAATCAAACTATGATGTTGACTCACGCTTTGTCCGCAAAGAATCTCTCGCAGGTGCAGCAGGCCTCAGTCAGATAACGACAAAATATAAAGGCGCCGCAAAAATGCGACGCCTTCAAAATTTTCTATTTCCGGCTTGTGCGGAAATCACATCCGAGAATCAACCCAGTGCTTTGACTCGTGCGGTCAGGCGGGACACTTTCCGCGAGGCGGTGTTTTTGTGGTAAACGCCTTTGGTCACGCCACGCATCAGCTCAGGAGCGGCAAGGCGCAGAGCTGCGGCTGCATCTTCTTTGTTGCCAGCTTCGATGGCTTCTTCAACTTTACGCAGGAAGGTGCGGATGCGCGAACGGCGGGCTTTGTTTACTGCAAAACGCTTTTCGTTCTGACGGGCGCGTTTTTTTGCTTGGGGCGTATTTGCCATGTCTCTGTGACCTTATCTTCGGGTTCATATTTCGTATATCGGCGCAAGCCAGCCAAACCCGGATCGGATCTCGGAGTGATTCTAGCCAAGCGGGCCGCACGCGCATGTATGGCTGCGGTCTTTAATGCGGCGGGCTGCAATATGCAAGCCATTTGCCCAAAGACCTGATTTGAACTCCACAGCAGCAGCCAGACCACCGGAAAGCTGTCGGGGCCAATCCAACCGGACGGCCCCGATCTTGGGGACAGGCCCCACCAGATTATTTATCGCGGAACTGGGCTTCGCGTTTCTCCAAGAAGGCCGCCATGCCTTCTTTCTGGTCTTCAGTTGCAAACATCGAGTGGAACACCCGGCGTTCAAACAACATGCCTTCGCTCAGTGGCAGCTCGTAGCTCCGGTTGACCGTTTCCTTGACCGCCATGACGGTCAGCTGGGATTTCTCGGCAATTTTATGCGCCGCGCCCATGGCCTCTTCGATCAGCTTTTTGGCAGGCACCACCCGCGACACCAGGCCTGCGCGCTCTGCTTCTTCAGCGCCCATGAAACGACCCGTGAGGTTCATATCCATGGATTTTGACTTGCCCACAAACCGCGTCAGGCGCTGGGTGCCGCCGATGCCAGCAACCACGCCCAGATTGATCTCGGGCTGGCCAAATTTGGCAGTTTCCGCCGCGATGACAAAATCACAAAGCATCGCCAGCTCACAACCGCCGCCCAGCGCATAGCCGGCCACAGCCGCAATGATGGGCTTACGGATCGCCACGATGCGGTCATTCACCTGCGCAAAGAGATTGTTGGTATAGACATCGGTAAAGCTCATCTCCGACATCTCTTTGATGTCAGCGCCGGCGGCAAAAGCCTTTTCCGATCCAGTCAAAACGATGCAGCGCACCTTGTCGCTGGCGTCGGCTTCTTCCAGGGCAGTGCAAAGCTCACTCACGAGCGCTGCATTGAGCGCGTTCAACGCCTCGGGGCGATGCAGTTTGATAAGGCAAACGTGGTCCTGCACATCGACGTTGATCGTCTCATAGGCCATAATTGATGCTTTCGTTGTTCCGTTCAGAACCGAGTCATTACCACGACAAACATCGCATTCAAGCTATCTTTGACACTTGCCACAGTAGAAAGAGGATCGCCCTGACTGGGTGATTCTGGCAATGGTCCCTCCGCACCCCTGTCGTCGGCAGGGCCCTCCCTCGCGACCGTAAACGTCAAAACTGTGTTGAAAATATCCAAGCTCTCCATTGGCTTGGCGGAAATCTTTTAGCGAAGATCCCCCCGCTTTGATTGCGTCTTCCAGAACCTGACGAGTGATCGGAACCAAGCTGGCAACACGGCGCGCCGAGAGTTGCCCCGCTTTGCGTGTGGGTAAAATTTGAGCACGAAAAAGGGCCTCACAGACATAAATATTGCCCAAGCCAGCGATGATTCCCTGATCCAGAAGTGCCGATTTCACCGGTGAGTTCTTACCCTTGAAGGCGGCAATCAGGTGGTCCTCATGAAAGTCATTGCCTAGGGGTTCCGGCCCCAATACCTTGAGCAACTTATGCTCCGCCAATCCGGCTGTCTCGATCAAATCCATAGCCCCAAAGCGACGCGGATCGTTGAATGTCACCCGCGCGCCACTCTCCATGTTAAAGACCACATGATCATGTTTCTCCGCCTGTGGGTGGTCATGCACAAACTGCCCCAGGGGATCGCCCGAGACGGTCATCCGCCCCGACATACCGAGGTGCACCAACAGGGTCTCCCCTCGGTCCAAGTCTGCTAAGATGTATTTTGACCGCCGCCTCAGCGCCACAACCCGGGCACCCGTCAGCCGCTCCGCCATGCGCTCCGGGAAAGGCCAGCGCAGATCCGGCCGGTTCACCTGCGCCTGGGCGATCACCTCTCCCTCCATCGAAGGCTGCAACCCCCGCATCACGGTCTCGACCTCGGGCAGTTCAGGCATTACAGGACTCCTCACAT
>CAJXIL010000157.1 GCA_913054455.1 uncultured Roseobacter sp. | reverse complement strand
CAATGCCGATGCCGCCGGTCACGCCTACGGTGGTCAGGAAGATCGGCGAAATGCCATTGGTCCCTGCCACAACAGGGGCGATGTTGATGAAGGGCACATAGGGAGAGGCTTTTTTACCAGTCCAGAGCGCCACGTTGTTGACGCCAGACATCCGGCTGGAGCCAACACCCATGGTGCCTTTTTCGGCGATCAGCATCACGCGTGCATCGGGATGCTGTTTTTGCAGCTCCTGGATTTCGACCTGGGCTTCGGGGGTCATCATGCACTTGCCGTGCAATTCGCGGTCCGCGCGCGAGTGCGCTTCTGCACCAGGGCTCAGCAGGTCGGTCGAAATATCGCCCACACCGGCGATGTAGGTCACGACTTTGATTTCTTCTTCTACCTCAGGAAGCTTGGTGAAGAATTCAGCCTGAGCATAGCTTTCCAGGATGTCCTTGGCGATTGCATTGCCAGCAGCAAGACCTGCGGCCAGACGATCAGTGTCGGCCTCATAGAGGAAGACCTGGGTCTTCAGAACTTCGGCCGCCTGAGCCGCAATCGCCGCATCGTCACCAAGTGCCAGATCAAGCAAAACCTCAACGGAGGGGCCGCCCTTCATGTGAGACAGCAGTTCAAAGGCAAAGGTCGGGGTGATTTCCGCAACTTCTTCCTGACCCAGAATGATCTCTTTCAGGAACTTTGCCTTGACCCCTGCGGCGCTGGTGGTGCCGGGGATGGTGTTATAAATGAAGAAGTCGAGCGAGGCCTCGCGGTTTGCGTTGCCTACATCCTTGATCTGCGCGATGAGCTCTGCAACCAGGTCAGCCCCGTCGATGGGCTTGGGGTGCAGGCCCTGCTCTTTGCGCGTTTCAATCTCTGCTAGGTAGTCAGTGTACAAGGTCATGGTTTTCCCGCCGATAGAGTGTTGCACGTGAGCTTGCGCGACGGGTGTCAGAAAGGTCTGGCGAGTCGGAACAAGCTGGTTGTATGCGATTGTATACCTAGTGGGCTCAATATGCAATATCCCCACCAAGCCGTTTGACGTTTTGACTGCTCTCGTTTGTGAATAATTTTAAGACTGCGCTGGGGTAGCCCCGTTGTCACGGCGCAAATTAAACCATCAAAGTTACCGCAGGACTAAACACGGTTCTGCGAGGCTGGCAAGGCGTGCATCGTACAAGGACCTGCGGCACTTTTGTGTGGCAGAGGCTTTCACTTTGGGGGCCTTGGAACCCGGTGAAGCAGCTAAGGGACTAGAAGTCTTGCTGGGTCTTACTGTCGGCCCTTTGGTTGGGTGGTTCGGCAGTCTGCCAATCACAATTGGCTCAGGTGAATTTTGGCGGGCTAGATCATGACGGTCTGTTTTCGTTGATCCACTGGCCACTGTTGAACCTTTTTCCGATTGCCCGCAAAATCACCCCTATGACATTCAAAATGCCTTTGCTCGTGTTTACTGACCTCGACGGTACATTGCTGTCCCACGCAGATTATCAATGGAAGCCAGCAGGGCCAGCCCTGAGGCACCTTGCAGATATCGGCGCAGGTGTTGTGATGGCGAGCAGCAAAACCGGGTCCGAGATAAGTAGCTTACGCGCTGACATGGGCTTACAGCGCTGGCCTGCGATTCTTGAAAATGGCGCCGGTCTGCTCGAAGCTCATGTTGACGCCCCCGTAGATCGTTCTGATTATGCCCAATTGCGCGCCGTCCTGTCTAAAATTTCAGCACCTCTCAGGGCGGGGTTCTTGGGGTTTGGGGATATGGATGGGGCGCAGGTTGCTGCGGCAACCGGGCTCTCTCGCTCCGATGCGCGCCTGGCCAAGCAGCGGGCTTTCTCAGAGCCGGGGATTTGGTCAGGGACGCCAGCGGAAAAAGAAGATTTCCTTGAAGAATTGGCGAAATTGGGCATTTCCGCCCGCGATGGCGGACGGTTTATGACCCTCTCTTTTGGCGCAACCAAGGCGGATCAAATGGCAGACCTCATTCGCAATTTTGCGCCGCGCCATACCATTGCCCTGGGCGATGCGCCCAATGATGTCGAAATGCTGGAGGCGGCGGATCTCGGCATCATCATTGCTAATCCTCATCGTGCCCCGTTACCTGAATTGAAGGGTGAAAACGCGGGCAGGATTATGCGCACGACACTGGCTGGCCCCGAGGGCTGGAATGCTGCGATCCTTGCGCAGCTGACGCGACTGAACTTGTGAAGAGGGTGAAAAATCATGGCGGACTTCCATCAAAACGGAAACATCACAACCCTGCACAATCTGCGGACACGCTCCGTTGATGAACTGACCTATGAGCTGGAAAGCTTTGCGGCCAACCGCAAGATCTCACTGGTTTTGCCCTGTCTGTATTCTGAATTGGAAACCGACGCGATGCCAAAGATTTTGGACGAACTGTCCAAGGTTCCTTATCTGCATCGCATTATAATAGGGTTGGACCGCGCTGATGAGGCTCAATATCGTCACGCAAAAGAGTTCTTTAAAGGGTTGAACCAGAACCATATCGTGATCTGGAACGACAGCCCTAGAATGCTTGAGCTGGGCGGCGAGCTAGTTGAAATGGGATTGGCCCCTTCTGAGCCGGGCAAGGGTAAGAATGTCTGGACCGCGATGGGCTATCTGATTTCCTGCCAAGATAGCGCAGTCATGGCCATTCATGACTGTGATATCCTGACCTATACAAACGAGCTGTTAGCGCGTCTCGTCTATCCCGTTGCTAACGTGAGCTTTCCCTATCAGCTTGCAAAAGGCTACTACGCCCGTGTTGGACAAGATCGCCTGAATGGCCGCGTGTCCCGGCTCCTGGTGAGCCCGCTGTTGATTGCACTCAAGAAGGTGGTCGGAGACCGCGATTACATCGATTACCTGCGCAGTTTCCGCTATCCATTGTCAGGTGAATTTGCGATGCGGACCTCGATTTTACCGGACCTGCGCATTCCATCAGACTGGGGGCTGGAGATCGGTATTCTCTCTGAAGCTTGGCGAAACCTGGCGTCTCAAGCAGTCTGCCAAGTGGAGATCGCTGATCAATATGATCACAAGCATCAGGACATGGGGGAAGAGGATGCCAACTCAGGGCTCAATCGGATGTCCACGGATATCTGCAAGGCAATTTTCCGCAAACTTGCTGCGGATGGTACTGTGTTCACCCCCAATGTGTTTCGCACCTTGAAGGCAACCTATTATCGCAGCGCGCTGGATGTGCTGGAAGCCTACTACAATGACGCCAAAATGAATGGCCTCAAGATTGACCGTCATAAAGAAGAACGCGCGATCGAGTTGTTCGCTGAGAACATTATGCGCGCGGGGCAGTTCTTTTTGGACAACCCGCACGAAACCCCCTTCATTCCCACCTGGAACCGGGTCCACTCTGCAGACCCGGAATTCCTGTCCAAACTCCACGCGGCGGCCGCAGCAGATGAGGCGGAGTATGCCTAGTTGCGGTTGGTGATCCACAGGCACTGATAGGGGGCGACAGTGATCTCCGAGGCGGTGGTGTCAATGACGGTATTGCTGAGCAGGTCGACCCAGACCTGATCCTCGATCAGATTGAGATCTGCTGCAGATACCTTGACGGCGGCGTCCGAGACATTGTGCAAAGCAAAAATCGACTGGCCGCGATCAAGGCTTTGGCGCCAGATTCCAAAGATCCGGTCATCGCCCATATTGACGGTGAACTGCGTCGCGTTGGGGTGAAAGGCCGCCTGTTTCTGGCGAATTTGCAACCGTGCAGAAAGGTCGGCCATCACGCGGGCTTGGGCTGTGCTGGGGTCCGCCAGGTGTTCGCGTAAAACGGGGTAGTCCCAACGGTGACGGTTGATTGCGCGGTTCATGCCGCGGTGTTCAACACCCTCATGGTCGTTTGGCGTGGCAAGCATTGCATGAATGTAGAAGGCCGGGATGCCTTCCAGTGACATGACGATTGTTTGCGAGCAGATAAAACGCGCGTGATGATAGCTGTCGGCCCCTTTGAAGGTCCGAGACATCGCATCATAAAAAGTGGTGTTCAACTCATAGGGGCTTTCGCTGCCATCGGGCATTGTGCGCATGGAGACCAAACCGCCCAAGTCTGTGACCGTATCAATCACCCGTTGCTTTTCGTGTTCTGGCAACAAGCCTTCGGCGGGGCGCATGCCAATGCCATCATGGCTCGCGGTGAAGTTCAAATAGGCGCATCCCATCGGGGCAGGGGGCATGGCGCGTTGCCAACGCCGCAAAGCCGCCGCGTTGCCAGACATCATGGCGTGCAGAATAAGCGGCGGCAGCGGAAAGTTGTAGATCGCATGCGCTTCGTCCCCTTTGCCAAAATAGCTCAGGTTTTCAGCCTTTGGCACGTTGGTTTCTGTCAGCAGGATGACCTTTTCCGTGGCAAAATCACACAGCAGCCGCATGAGTTTGATCACTGCATGTGTCTGTGGCAGATGGATCGACGGCGTGCCGGCCTCTTTCCACAAAAACGCTACCGCATCGAGCCGGATGATCTGAACACCGTTGTCGATATGCAGGCGGATGATGCGCAGAAACTCCAACAAGACTTCAGGATAGCGAAAATCCAGGTCAATCTGGTCATGGCTAAAGGTGCACCAGACATGGCGTGGGCCCATGCTTGTCTCGACTTCTTGCAACAGTGGCGTAGTGCGGGGGCGCACCACGTCGCGCAGATCATCCTCGGGCGAGGCCTCAAAGAAAAATTTGTCGTAAGGGGGCTGGCCCTGTCGGTAGGCATTGAACCAGCTTCCCTGGCTCGACACATGGTTCAGCACCAGATCGGACATCAGCATGAATTCATTGGCAATGCGGTTGATGTCTGGCCAATCCCCGAGCTGCGGATTTACGGCGCGAAAATCCGAAACGGCAAACCCATCGTCCGAAGTATAGGGAAAGAAGGGCAAGATATGCACTGCATTGAGCGTGCCCTCCAGATAGGTTTCCAAGAAGTCCGAAAGCAAATCCAGCGGCTTATGGGCTCCGTCGACAATGGAGTTTCCATAAGTGATCAGCAGCGCGTCTTTTTGCGTCCAAAGTGTATTCCCCGGAACCCGTCCCCGTTTGCGCCTGACCGTCCCGTCTGGCCAGAAGGCTTCGATAACCATGCTGGACAGAATGTCGCCGTCGATCTCAGGATAAATCTGGTTAAGAAAACCCGATAGTTTTGGGCCAATCGAACCTGCGTGCTCTTTCATGGAACGTAAACTCACCTATCTTGTTCAGCGTGCTCATCTTAGCCGCCGCTTCCCCGCCTTTCGAGATCATGCAGGTCTCGTACCGATTCAGGCCATCGACTTTTGCGTCACCTGCGGATCTTTCTGACATTGAGGCCTTTGCTCTGCGAAAATGCCATTTGTTTATGCAAACGCCATTCAGACCTCTGATGACAAGGTCGTAAAACCTGGCGCAGGAACCGGCTCAACCGCCTTGCCAGGCGATCTATTTAGCCCCACGGTCGAGAGAGGGCTTTAGCGCCTGGCATCCCTGCCGCAGGCGCTAAATGGTTTCATCGACCCGACCTCGCCGCCTACCAGGCAGGGGATCTTTGCTGTTTGCAGCGGCGGGCGGATTTGGCTCCTGAACGATGTTCCTTTGTTCAATTTACGAACAATTGGAAGAATCTAAAAATATGTATGAAGCGATTGTTAACCTGCCCCGGCGTAGAAGTTTGATGCATGTTTTATGGAGTGTGAGCTGGTGTTTGCCAAAGAACGAGGGCTGAACAGTATCCCAGTGCGGTTCGGATTGATGGCCGTGGTAATGGGAGGTATCGCCATTGCGGGGTTGCTGCTGGCCATTCGGGCGGAGCTGGGCAGCGGCTGGCTTGGGGTGTCCATTGCTGCTGCGATACTGCTTCCAGGGTTGGTCACGGTTCTTGCGGCCCGTAAGTTGACAGGACAGATCCATGCTTTGCGTCACAGTACCGAAGCCCTGGTTGCAGGTGACTTCAACGCCGCAGTGGACGTAGATTGTGCCTGCGAGGTCGGCGGTCTGGCGGATAGTTTCCGCAAGATGGTGGGGCGGCTCAACAGTAACATTCTGCGGATGAATGTTCTTGCCTATGCAGATGGTGTTACGGGTCTCCCGAACCGGGCAGTGATTTTTCATCTGTTGAGCCGTTTGACCAAAGCGCCTCGTGTAGATGCCACGACCGTTCTATTTATCGATCTGGACGGCTTCAAGCGTGTGAATGATCTTCATGGTCACGAAGCGGGGGATGATCTGTTGCGTGGCGTAAGCCGTCGCATCGCCTCAGCGCTGGACCGCTCGCTGGAAGACTTGGAAACCTGTATGTCTCCAACGGGTGAGCTATGCGATGAGGTGCCCAACGACATTGTCCTGGCCCGCGTGTCCGGTGACGAGTTTGTTGTTCTTCTGCCACCGGATACCGGGGATGCTGAAGCGCTGGCCTCTAACATCCTCGATGGCTTGGCGGAGCCCTTTCAGATCAGCGGTGCGACAGTGCATATTGGTGCCAGTATTGGCTTGGCCAATTATCCTGAAGATGCTGTTACGCCAGAAGAGCTTTTGAATCTTGCGGATCTCGCGATGTATGAGGCGAAGCGCAATGGCCGCAATCGCTTTGTCGCTGCCAGCCCGGTTTTGCGGGCCAAATGGCAGGACCGTCGCGACGTTGAAAGAGATCTCAGGCGCGCCCTGGAGAACGATGAAATCGTTCTCGCCTACCAGCCCAGATTTGCCACTGCTGATATGCACTGTGTTGCCGTGGAGGCGCTGGCCAGATGGTCTCACCCCGAACGTGGGGATATTTCGCCGGCCGTTTTTGTGCCAATCGCAGAACAGGCCGGGATGATCCCAATTCTTGGCGCGGTCGTATTCGAAAAAGCGGTTCAGCAGTGCCGTAAGTGGCACGATCAGGGGCTCGAGTTGAGTGTTTCCGTCAACGTCTCCCCAGCCGAGTTTGCGGCGCCGGATCTTGTCTCTCGTCTGACCTCTGTTCTGAAACGCCATGGTGTTGACGCCAGTCTCGTGGAAATTGAGATAACGGAGACCATGGCTATGGAGGATTTCGAGACAACACAGGAACAAATGATTATCCTGAGGAGCGCTGGGTTTAGGATCGCGATTGATGACTTCGGAACAGGATACTCCAATCTGTCACAGCTGTCTCGGTTGCCCTATACTTCCATGAAGCTTGACCGTTCCTTGATCCTCGACAGCTCAACGGGCGATATTGGCCTTAAGATCCTGCGCGCCGTGACGAATATGGCCAAGGCGCTTGGGCAGACCACCATTGCAGAAGGGGTTGAGACCCAAGCGCAGTATGAGGTGGTCAAGGCGCTGGGCTGTGATGAAGTGCAGGGGTTCTACCTCGCGCGTCCCATGACGCCGGAGGAGGTTCCTGGTTTTGTCTTCCAGTCACGAAGTGAGTGGTTGAGGGTGCAAAACCGGTGAGATGGCCCTGCGCAACCTGTCGTGATCTTCAGGACCCTTTGCAGGGGGGGGCAACACTGGGAGGGAGCTCAGTCGAGCTGAAAGGTGGAGGCTGCTGTGACCGGGGCGCCTGCCCATCGGGCAATCTGCGGGATGCAATCGCGATGCGGTTCCCCGAGGACCTGCCGCGCATCAAGCGCGCCATCCCGAAAGAAGCGCAAGGTATTGTAAACACTCTAAACCGCTTGATCGGGCAGCTCGAACGTACTTTTGAAGCACAACAAGCCTTTATTTCAAAGGAGGCTCATCAGCTTTGCACCTCGGCTGCTGCCGTACAATCCTTGGCGCAATGCCCAGTATTGTGCCTCACGTTACCCCTGCAGCAGGCGCCAAAGTGCATGGTCCTATATGGACAGATTTTCCAAAGCAATTGTCGCTTTGCCTCTTGCGAACAAAATGGAACATAAATAGAAGGTGCGCAGACTGTGTGGCAGGACACCACCCGCCACGCAACGGTCACTAAAAGGCGAGTTGGCGGAGTGGTGACGCAGCGGATTGCAAATCCGTGTACACCGGTTC
>CAJXIL010000156.1 GCA_913054455.1 uncultured Roseobacter sp. | reverse complement strand
ACGTGGTTACGCGGGTGGATTTTGACGAAGAGCTGGAAACCGTGGTGGTGCGCACAGCCGTTGAAACCAGCCATGAGGAAAAACTGCAGAAAAAGACCCGCACCTCGGGCTGTGCAGTGGGCACTGTCTTTGGCGATATGATGGAGGGGCTGGAGGGCGTGCAACTGGCCGCAACCTCGGTGAAAACGTCATGGCTCTATGCGCTGGCGCATAAAATCAACCGCACGCCGTCATTGTACCTAGAGGCCGGTGCCATCCATGGCACGGTGCTGTGCCATCAGGACCGCCCGCTGGTCTATATGGAGGACGTGGGGCGGCACAATGCGGTGGACAAGATCGCCGGCTGGATGCTGTCAGAACGCATCAAAGCGGCGGATAAGATCATGTATACCACGGGTCGCATGACATCCGAGATGGTGATCAAAACCGCGATGATGGGCATCCCGGTGCTGGCCTCCCGCTCGGGGTTTACCGCCTGGGGCGTTGAGATTGCGCAGCAGGTCGGCCTGACGCTGATAGGCCGGATGAAGGGGCAGCGGTTTGTCTGTCTGGCTGGCGATGAGAGGTTAGAGCGCGATATGGATCCGCGCGACGCGCCGGTTGAGGCAAAGAAACATCGCAGGAAGAGCGGAGAGTAGTGTGCTGAAATACGAATTTCACTTGCCAGTACAAGTTGACGAAAAGCTTCTGATGCGCGCTATGCGTAAATCTCGCCTCAAGAATGTAGGCGGCTTTTCCCACGTTGGGTTGTTTGTTTTGAGTATGTTTCGCGGTGGTCTATTCGCTATAGGTGGCATCGCATTGGTGATGATCCTGCTGCGAATGGTCAACGCACCACCCTATTTACTGGGTTACGCTGGACCTGTTCTGGGAGTGTTACTTAGTTTCGCTACAATCCATTTGGCAGACCGATTTTCATTCGCTTATCAGGTGAAACGGATGCTTCGCTCTCCAATTTACAGTGGCGAGACCGCGTTTACTTTGTCGGCTTCTGGTTTGGTTATGCAGGCAACAAACGTGCAGTGGAGTGTCTCCTGGGTGGCCATCGACAATATCATCGACGACCGTGACGCGCTATTCTTCTATGCTGGCGCTTTTACATATGTCCTGCCCAAGAGCGTTTTGGGGGGAGCGGATGTGAAAGATATCCTTGCGGATATTGAAAACTGGCGCCGCAAGGAAACTGTGATATGACCCCCCCCCTCGGTGTTATCCTCGCAGGTGGTCTCGCCACCCGCATGGGCGGCGGCGACAAGGGCCTGTTGCAGATTGGCGGCCAAAGCCTGCTGTCGCGTGTCTGCGACCGGCTGGCGCCGCAGGTCTCTGACCTGGCTCTGAATGCCAATGGCGATGCGGGGCGGTTTTCTGACATGGGGCTACCGGTGGTGGCGGACTCGATCGAGGGCTTTGCCGGGCCCCTTGCAGGGGTGCTGGCCGGGCTCGACTGGGCTGCAGAACAGGGGGCAGAGTCCATCGTCACCGCCGCCGCCGATACGCCCTTTTTCCCGACAGATCTAGTGGCGCGATTGGTTGCGGCGGCAGAGGGGCAGGTGCATCCACTGGTGCTGGCCACCACGCCGCGCACAGGCGAAGAGCTGAAATCCGGCGGGCGCAGCCGGGTCAACCGGCACCCCACATTCGGCCTCTGGCCGGTGGCCCTGCGCGACGATCTGCGCGCCGCGCTCACGGATGGTTTGCGCAAGGTGGTGCTTTGGACCGATCAGCACGGCGGGCGCGAAGCCCTGTTCGAGGCCCAGCCCTTTGACCCCTTCTTTAACGTCAATACGCCCTCGGATCTGCACCGGGCAGAGGAGTTGCTCAGATGAAACTCTATGGTGTCACCGGCTGGAAGAACTGCGGCAAAACCGGGCTGATGGAGCGGCTGGTGACTGAGTTCACCGAACGCGGCCTGAGGGTCTCCACCATCAAACACGCCCATCACAGCACCGATGTGGACCAGCCCGGCACCGACAGTCATCGTCACCGCATTGCCGGCGCCTCCGAGGTGATCCTTGCCTCGACCCACCGCATTGCCATCATGCAGGAGCTGCGCGGCGCCGAAGAACCGCCCTTGGCCGAACTTTTGGCGCGCCTCTCCCCGGTCGATCTGGTGCTGGTAGAGGGGTACAAGCGAGAGCCTCACCCCAAGATCGAAGCCCATCGTGCCGTGGCAGGCCAGCCGCTGATCGCGCCGCAAGATCCCAATATCAGGGCACTGGCCAGCGATGTGCCGCTTGACATTGACCAGCCCGTTTTTGATTTGGATGACACTACAGCCATAGCTGATTTTATCGCAGCTGAGCTGAGGCTCTGATCGCTCTGTTGTAAAGATGAGATACTGATGACTCTGACACCACCACCTCTGCGCAATGACTGCTTTTCGCTGCCCGCCGGTGTCGACTGGACCCCTGTAGATGAAGCCCTGACGCTGCTGCGGGATCGGGTGCGGAGGGTGGTCCCCAGTGAGAGCCTGCCGCTGACTGAGGTGCAGGGTCGGGTGCTGGCGGCAGATGTCATCGCCAAACGCGCAAACCCAGCGCTGGCAAACACGGCGGTTGATGGCTACGGCTTTGCTGGGGCCGTGGCAGAGGGCGCACATGTCCTGCCGCTGCTCCCGGGCCGCGCTGCAGCCGGGCTGGCCTATGAGGGGGCCGTGCCTGCGGGTCAGGCCATCCGAATCCTCACCGGCGCGGCCCTGCCTGCCGGGGTGGAAACTGTAATTCTCGAAGAGGACGTGACCCTGGGGACGGGCGAAATCGCCTTTCGCGGTCCCCTTAAACAGGGGGCGAACACCCGCAGGGCAGGCGAGGATTTTTCCCAGGGCGACGTTATCCTGACGGCTGGGCGTGTCGTGACCCCGGCCGATTTGGCCCTGACAGCGGCAGCAGGGGTGTCCGAAGTTGAGGTCTACAAGCCGCTGCGGGTCGGGGTGCTGTCTACCGGAGATGAGCTTTGCGAGGTCGGTGAAGCGGCCGCGCCCGGTCAGATCTATGATGCCAACCGGCCGATGCTTTTGGCCCTGCTCCGGCAAATGGGTTTTGAACCCGTTGATCTCGGCCGAGTGGCTGACGACCGCGCTGCGCTGCGTGCCAGGCTGGACAGGGCGGCTGCCAAGGTGGACGTGATCCTCACCAGCGGTGGCGCCTCAGCCGGGGATGAGGACCATGTTTCGGCGCTGCTGCGCGAAAGTGGCGCCTTGCATGAATGGCGGATTGCCCTGAAACCAGGCCGCCCGCTGGCGCTGGCAGTCTGGAACGGAGTGCCGGTCTTTGGCCTGCCGGGAAACCCGGTTGCTGCCCTGGTTTGTGCGCTGGTTTTTGCCCGGCCAGCCATGGGGCAAATGGCTGGTGCCAATTGGAATACCCCCCAGGGGTTTGACCTGCCAGCCGGTTTTGCCAAGCGAAAGAAACCAGGGCGGCGGGAATATCTGCGCGCGCGGCTGCGCGCGGGCCAAGTCGAAGTCTTCAAATCCGAAGGCTCTGGGCGCATCTCAGGTCTGAGCTGGGCTGAAGGCCTGGTGGAGCTGCCGGATGGCGCAGTTGATATACTGCCAGGGGATCCCGTCCGCTACATCCCCTATAGTGCCTTCTACCTCTAAACCCGCCCTACAGCTTGGCCAGCCGATGGCCGGTGCAGGGTGCGGGCTTTCATCTTTCCAAAAATATTCCCGCCGGAAGCAGCTGCCCAATTAGGGCAGCTCACTTTACAAGGCCAGACTAATCAAAGGTCCCGGCAACCCGTCCCAACAGCATAAAGGCGCGGGCGGTGCGGGTATCGCCCAGGGCGGTGATTTCGCCATCGCTGGCCTCTGCCTCGAACTCGGCAAACATCCGGTCAAAGCGGCGCAGGAAATGATGTGCCGCATCGCGAAAGATTGGATCTTGTTTCATCCGTGCCGAGGTCAGCGCCAAAGATGTACGATCACGTACGCCGCCCAGTGCTGCGACCGCCCGGCCGCGAGTGCCCTGGGCAAATTGCCGCCAGATTTCAGGGCGCGCCATGTCGGGGCGCAGGTCATCCATATAAATGCCATCCTGGCTCAGCAGGGTCAGCACATCCTGGGCCGCCTGTACCACCTGCGAGGCCTTGCGATCCTTGAGCGCAGCGCGCAGGGCGGTGAAGCCCTCCTCGTCTTCTGCCGTTTCCGGGAAATTCAGCGCCCGAATGAACTGTTCTGCGGGCAGGGGCAGCGCCATGTCCTCGGCCGAGGTGCCAAGCGCAAGACTGCCCTGATCCTCTGTGGCCAGCTTCGTTGCTTCTGCTGGTATCGCGGGGCGGGCGGGCGCGTGGCGGCTGCTCTGGAATGTGGCCAGAGCGGTTTCCGTCTTGCGGGTTGCCTCTGCGATTTCTTCTAGCTTCTGGCTTACCGTTGGCTCGCTGGCGGCTTCGGTTTGCTGAACGTGGGTGAGGTAGCTGTGCCGCAGACTGTCGATCGCCGCCTGCAGACGCTGGCTTTCGCTCCGCATCACCCGCGCTGACCGCAGCGCCGAGGTGCCGACCCAGATCATCACCAGTGGCATCACAACGGCCAGAACGGTCAGTACGGTGGGGGTCCAATGGGCAATGCCCTGATCCGCAGGGGCCAGCAGATACAGGGCCAATACCAGCAAGAGCCAGAGCGCCGACAGCAAAATCGCGACCAGTTCGGCGCCCCCCATTCCGGCATCCGACTGTGCCGTTTCGGCACCGCGTCCCGAAAGAGAAGTGGGGCGTTTGGAGACATCCTGGACGGTCATAGGCAGGCTCGCAATCCGAAGCTGGGGCTCTGGTTTATAGTGGGTTTAGACAAGGCTAGCGGTTTCACCAGCGGAGGCAAGAGGAACCGCGCGATGGCTCCTCTTTGGCGGTCGTGGTCTCAGCCGTAATGGATGGTCAGGATCTCATAGCCGCGCACGCCGCCGGGCGTGCGGACTTCGACGCTGTCGCCTTCTTCCTTACCAATCAAGGCGCGGGCTATGGGCGATTTGATGTTCAGCAAACCGGCCTCGACATTGGCCTCGTGCTCGCCAACGATCTGCCAGGTTTTTTCTTCGTCAGTGTCTTCGTCAACTAGGGTGACCTTGGCGCCAAATTTGATCGAACCCGAAAGCTTGGCGGGATCAATCACATCCGCGAGGCTCAGAATGCCTTCCAGCTCCTTGATACGGCCCTCAATAAAGGACTGTTTCTCGCGGGCAGAATGATATTCGGCGTTTTCCGACAGATCGCCTAGCTCGCGGGCTTCGGCGATGGCTTTGATAATCGTGGGGCGTTCCACCGATTTCAGGTTCTTGAGCTCAGCTTCGAGTGCGGTGTGACCCGCAGAAGTCATTGGGATCTTTTCCATATCTAGGGTCCAGGTCGTTTGGCTAACGGAGTAGCGCTTGGGTCATATGTGATGTCGGGTCTACCAAAGCCAGAGCCCCGCAACAGCACTGCAGCGGGGCCCGTCTTTTGTGTTGGCATTTACCTGACCCAATCTGGGCAGAAATTTCAAGGGGGCGTAGTAAGCTCTCCACAGGCAAATCCGCTCAATCAGCGGATTTTACTGGTTTTGTTACTGTCTTGCGCGGAAAAATGCCGTGATCCGGTATATTGGGCAGGTCAGCCTGCCACAAAAGATCAATCATCATATTGCACCGCTTCGTATTCGATGCCGTCAGCATCATGGAAATAGAAACGACGGCCCGGCTCATAGTCTCCATGGTTTTTTGGCGTAAAACCTGCGGCCTTCACGGCCGCTTCGGTGGCGTCGAGGTTCTCGACGACGACGGCCAGATGGTTGAGGCCACCGGTTGTCTGGTAGCTATCGGGTGCCCCTCCGGGCGTGGAAGGGGGGGCATAGAGGGCCAGGTAGCTGGTTGCGTTGCCGACATGCAGGCTGCGCCCGCCATTGATCGAGGGGCCAGACCAGCTGGTGTGCCAGCCAAAGACCTGAGCCATCCATTCAGCAGTGGCTTCTGGGTTGCTGACGGTGACATTGGCATGTTCCAAAATCGCGCTCATTTGGTGTCTCCTTTTTGAGTGACGTTGATTTGTGAGTCGCCTTACGATAATTTCTAAACCTAACTTTAGCTCAAGAAGTTTTTTGCGCTTTTTTGAGAGGAACGCAAAATGGCAAAATCCGCAGGGGTGGCGATTGGCTACCTGTCCGAACGCTCTGGCCTCGCGGTCTCGGCTATTCGCTACTATGAGACCCAGGGGTTGATGGAGCCCTGGCGCAATGCTGGCGGCCAGCGCCGGTTTCATCGGGCAGATATTCGTCGCCTTAGCTTCATCATGATCGCGCAGCAGTTTGGCTTTTCTCTGCCGGAGATTCGCGGTTTTCTGAAAACCCTGCCTGGTGGGCGCACCCCGACGCCTGAGGATTGGGCGCGAATCTCGACTGGGTTTCGCGATCACCTGGATGCGCGAATCGAAACGCTGCAAAAGATGCGCGATAATCTGGACGGTTGCATTGGCTGTGGCTGCCTATCCTTACCAAAATGTGCGCTTTATAATCCCCAGGATCAGGCGGCGAAGAAGGGCAAGGGGCCGCGATACCTGATGGGGGACAGCCCCGAGACAGGTGCCGAGCCAGAAAAAGGGGCGTGAACGGCGAAAATGGCCTTTGCCCCTGCGGCAAAGCGCGGTTCTGATGCAACTAACGCAGAGTTTGGATTGACCTTGTATGTTGCCAAACGCTAAGCAACCGCGAAAGAAAATTACTCCCAGCTCACTCCCAGACATGGGATCGGTAGCGAATACAATAGCCAAGGAGCAGCTCTATGGCCGAGATCGAACGCGAAACGATGGAATATGACGTAGTGATCGTTGGGGCAGGCCCTGCCGGTCTGTCTGCCGCGATCCGTCTGAAACAGCTGGATGCCGACCTTGAGGTCGTGGTTCTGGAAAAAGGTTCCGAAGTGGGCGCCCACATCCTGTCTGGTGCGGTTCTCGACCCCTGCGGGTTGGACGCGCTGATCCCCGACTGGAAAGAAAAAGGCGCGCCGCTTAATACAGAAGTCAAAGAAGACAACTTCTACATGCTGGGCGAAGCTGGCGAGATCCGGATTCCCAACTTCCCGATGCCCCCCCTGATGAACAACCACGGCAATTACATCGTTTCGATGGGCAATGTCTGCCGCTGGATGGCGGAACAGGCCGAAGAGCTGGGCGTTGAAATCTTCCCCGGCATGTCCTGCTCCGAGCTGGTCTATGGCGACAAAGGCGAAGTCAAAGGCGTGGTTGCCGGCGTCTTTGGTCTCGAAGAAGACGGCTCTTATGGTCCCAACACTGAGCCAGGCATGGAGCTGCACGGCAAATATGTCTTCCTGTCGGAAGGCGTGCGTGGCTCGCTGTCGAAAGAGGTTATCGCCAAGTATGACCTGCAGGCCGGTAAGGACGTGCAGAAATACGGCGTTGGCATGAAAGAGATCTGGGAGATCGATCCCGCCAAGCACAAAGAGGGCACCGTCACCCATACCATGGGCTGGCCACTGAACTCCAATGCTGGGGGTGGCTCTTTCATCTATCACTTGGAGAACAACCAAGTTTACGTCGGTTTTGTGGTCCATTTGAACTATAAGAACCCACATCTCTACCCCTACATGGAATTCCAGCGCTTCAAGCATCACCCGATGGTTGCCGATCTGCTGAAGGGCGGTAAACGCGTTGCTTACGGCGCGCGGGCGATCACCGAAGGTGGCTATCAGTCGATGCCCAAGCTGGTTGCACCCGGCGTGGCATTGCTGGGCTGCTCAGCGGGTATGGTCAACGTGCCGCGCATCAAGGGCAACCACAACGCCATGCTCTCGGGCAAATCCGCAGCCGAAGCCGCCTATGCGGCGATCAAGGCGGATCGCTCGGGGGATGAACTGCCTGACTATGAGGCTGCGGTGCGTGATGGCGAGATTGGCAAAGACCTCAAGAAAGTGCGCAACGTCAAGCCGATGTGGTCCAAGTGGGGCATGCTGCCCTCGCTGGCCC
>CAJXIL010000155.1 GCA_913054455.1 uncultured Roseobacter sp. | reverse complement strand
ACCACGTCGTGATAGTTGCCACACAGGACGTCAATATGGGTGGGCATATGCACCAAATGTCCTGCATCCGGCACCAGTCGGCGCAACACATCGGCGGCCTTGAGCGCCTTTTCCGGAGTGGGCGACATTTCCATCAGATGTACATAGAGATGCAATAGGCCGGGGTGTTGCATTGCAGTGGGAACGGTGGCCATAGCAGCCTCGAGCACCTGTTGTGCCTCCAGCGTCGCGGCGCCCTTGGCTGGGTGGCCGGATTTCAGATCCCACATCTTCCAGGGCGTCAGGTTCAGCAGGCTTTCGACATAGACCGTGCGCAAATCCAGATGGCTGTCGCAGCTGGCAAAAGCGGCGCGCATGGCTGCGGCGAACTCGAAATCCCAGGCATGCATATCTGGTACCAAGTCACGCTGGGGATAGCGGGCCTGGAGCGCTTTGATCAGCAATGTCTCGGGCAGCGTGCAGCCTGCAATATTGGCCAAGGCCGCCTGACTGGCCTCATAGGCTGTGGATAGGGCGGCTGCGCGGCCCTCTTGATCGTGCAACTCCCAGGGCATGTTGTAATTGGGGCCAGAGGCATAAGAGAGTCCCCAATGGGCCATGGCGCAGGCCGGGTCATGGTTGAGGGCCTGTTTGAAACAGGCGATAGCTTCCTGGTGGTTATAGCCGTAGGTCCAGATCAACCCGCGATCAAACCAGCGCTGTGCCAGTGGGGAAGTGGTGGTGATTTGGCAGGAATAGCTGCCTAGGTCGTACGGGTATTCCATGAAAAAACCTCCCCAAATATCTGGAGAGGTTAGGTGTTTTACGGCTTTGCCACAAGCAAATGCCCCGCTTGCGGTAGGCTAAAATCGCGCTTCGACGCGCGCCATATGCAGCATGATCAGGTATCCGAGACTGGACATGACCAAGATCCCAAGGGTGATGGGAAAGAGTGTGCCATTAAACAACAAGCCAATAGGTGCCGCGATAGCGGCCGCAAACACTGTAGAAATCGCCCCGATCACCGATGCCGCCATGCCGGCGATGTGCCCCATGGGCTCCATCGCCATGGCATTAAGATTGCCTAGGGTGGTACCGGCCATGAAGAACACACTGGTTTGCCAAACCACAAAGATCCCAAAGGCTAAAGTGCTAGGCAGGTTGAATCCCGCGAGGGTGAGCATGAGGGCAGACAGTAGGATCTGGGCGGCCAAAGACCAGGTCACAATGCGCCGCATGCCAATGCGCACCACAAAGGCGGCATTCAGCAGGCTCGCGCTGCCCGATAACAGCGCCACAAGACTAAACCAAAGGGGGAAGCTATCGGCTCGATCAAAGATGAGGTCATAGATCTGCTGAACCATGGTGATCATTGTGAAGAGGATGGCGAGGCAGAGCGTTTGTACCAAGATCGACAAGCGCACAGTAGGATGCTGGATAATTTCCTTCACCGCAGCCAACAGCAGCGGCAATTGAAAGGGCCGCCGTTTTTCTATCGCCAAGGGCTCGGGCAGGCGTGTCTGGGTCCACAGAGCAATGATCAGGGCAAACAGCGCAAAAGCTGCAAAAATCCCCCGCCAACCGGCGATGAGGATAATAAATTGCCCCAACATCGGTGCAATTGCGGGCACCAGGGTAAAGATCATCATGGCGATGGACATCATGCGGGCCATTTCGCGCCCCGAATAGAGGTCGCGTACGATGGCGATGGCCACAACCCGTGGACCGGCAGCACCCAGCCCCATTACCACCCGCGCGATCAAAACCAGCTCTAGAGAGGAGGAAGCCCAGGCGACCCCAGCAGAGATAATATAAAGCGCCGCACCGGTGATAATCACCGGCTTGCGGCCAAAGGCATCTGACAGGGGGCCGGTAAAAAAGGTGCCAATGCCCATGCCCAACACAAAGGAGGTTAGGATCAACTGCGCTTGATTGACGTCACCAGGGCTAAGCTGTGCGCCGATTTCTGGCAAGGCCGGCAGCATAGCATCAATTGAAAAGGCAATAGTGGCCATCATCATCGCGACAAGCGAAATGAATTCAGCCTTGGACATGGCGGGTTTGGTCGACATTGGGATCCTCATAAGAGACTTCGAGGATCCTGAAATTGAATCCGAGCCGGGTCTCGTTAGAAGCCCGCTATCACGCCTTTGGCGGACTGGCCATGGCTCAAAATGCACAGGGTTCTGTGCATTGTTGTTTTGTGAATGACTTGAACCGGTACGCCCTACGCCAGCTATTCTTTTGGTTTGGGCGGACGAGGATCTGAGGGGGGCATTCCATGGGGCTGATCATCACGGTTAGCCACTTGTTCTTCCTGGCTTTCCTTGTGGTGGCCAAGGCGGGCAAAAAGCCACTCATTGTGCTCTTGCCGTTTGAGTAGCTGGCTCCTGGCGAATTCATGGATCGCCAGAGCAAAAACGCCCAAGCCGCCAAAGATCAAAAACGTTGTGGCCAGTTTGCCGGCCGCGGTGACTGGCACGAGATTCCCATAGCCGACGGTTGAGATCGTCACGACAGTGAAGAAATAGGAATCCAACCAACCCCAGCCTTCGACAAAATGGAAGAACACTGTACTGCCAGAGATGACAACCACCAGGGCGACAAAGATGGTGATGTTTCTGAGTTGAGTCATGTAGCTCCCTCAGTCGACTGAAGTTGCTGCATAATGTCTGCGATGACCTGTTTCCACATATCGGGCTGCTGCGCCCCTGGGACAGCATGCTGATTTGCAATGATGAAGGTCGGCACAGACGAAACTCCCATCTTGCGCGAATGTGCATCGCGCTTCCGGATGTCCTCAACGTCATTGTTGCCAGACAACAGCTGTCGCACCACATCAGCCTCCATGCCGATCTTTGCAGCGATCTCCACTAGGACATCTGAATCGCCAATATCGCGAGCCTGGGCAAAGTAGGCATCAAACAGCGCATCTACCATCTTACCCTGTTTGCCCTCGATCCCGGCCCAATGGATCAGACGATGAGCATCAATGGTGTTTGGTGTCCGCTGCATGCCCTCGAAGTCAATGCTGAGCCCTGCTTTTTCGGCGTGTTCTACCACCGGAGCATAAGCGCGCACTGCGCCTTCTTTGCCGCCAAACTTTGCCTCGAGGTAGGCGCGCCGGTCCATGCCTTCGCGTGGCATATCGGGGTTTAGTTGAAACGGGTGCCACTCGATCACAAAGGGATGTTCAGGAGTTTCGGCCAAGGCCTTATCCAGATGGGTTTTGCCGATATAGCACCAAGGGCAGATCGGGTCGGAAATTATGTCCAGCTTTACGGAGGGCAGATCAGCGGTCATGGGCTATCCTTTGAAATAAGCGGGCAGGGCGCGGCGCAGAAGTTTTCCGTTGGCGCCATTGGGCAGCATGTCGAGATGTACATAGGCGCGCGGCTGTTTATAGCGGGCCAGATGTTGGGCGGCAAAGGCCTCCAGCTCGAAGGGATCCAATAGGGTTGGTCCGGTGTAAAAGGCAACAATGATGTGGCTGTCGGTCTTTACTTCCACCGTGGCAACGCCAACCTGGGTGATGCCGGGATGGGCGGACAGTTGGGTCTCTACCTCGATCGGGGAAACGCGAAAGCCGCCGGCATTCATCATGTCATCCGACCGGCCAAGGTAGCTGATCTGACCGTCAACCGCCATGGCCCCCTGATCACCGGTCAGAAACCAGCCGTCCTGCATGCGCGCTGCGGTCTCTTCTGGTGCATTCAGATATCCCAGCATCAAACCAGGGTCGGTGTCGGCAATCGCGATGGTGCCTTCCTGCCCCTTGGAGACGGGGCCATCGGGGCCGAGTATCGCGACTTTACGGCCCTGCTGGGGCTGTCCCAGCGCCGTGCCGCGTGCGGGATGCGCCGGGCTAGAAGAGATAAAAGTCGAGCATTCGGACATGCCGTAGGCTTCATAAAGCCCAGTCTTGGTTACGGCAGTCCAGGCGCTGTGCAGATGCGACGACAATTTTTCACCTGCGCAAAGCCCATGGCGTAGATGGGGAAGGTCCATCTCAGCGTCTTCTTTCAATAACTTCCGGTAAACACCAGGAGCAGCAGCAAAAATTGTCGCTTTGTGCTGGCGTAACAAGGCAGGCAGATCTACCGGACCGGTCGTTGGTTCCGGGATCAATGCGGTGGCGCCGATGGCCCAGGGATCCATCAACCCAGTGCCCAGCGTGAAGGTCCAGTTGAACGCACCGGCATGGAGCAGCCGGTCGCTGGCTTTGAGATCATACCAGCCTTCCACCATCATCTGACGGGCCCAGATGGCGCGATGGGCATGCGCCACGGCGCGTGCCTTGCCACTGGTGCCTGAGGTGTAGACCGCATAGGCCATGCGGTTGGGATCTCCCATATCATAGCCACAGGGGGCGCATTGGCGCATGGTCTGCAGCTCGGGCAGCGGGATCTGATTGTCATGAGGCGCGCAGGCAACCGACGGGTCACGCAGAATGGCAGCTGGCTTTAAGTCAGCGATCATCTTCGCCGTCTCATCTTCCGTCAGCTGCGATGAGGTGGGCACGGGTACCAGACCTGCGGCGATGGCACCTAGATAGGCGATGGGGAAATCAACCGTATTGCCCAGACGCATCAACAGGATTTGCCCAGGCTCAAACCCCGCCTGCAAGAGCCCGGTTCCGGTGCCGCGTACAGCGGCCTCCAACTGGGAATAGCTCCAGATTTGGGTGCCTGTTGCGCCCACCACTTCCAGGGCTGGCTTGTCTCTCAGGGCTGGTGCGTGACGGAGCACGAAGGCCGCCAAATTGAACGGAGCGGGGCAGGGCGCAAAGGCACCTTGATCAAACAGGGACAACATTTCCACTGGCTAGCGCGACAAGTGCTGCGTTGCAAGCACCCACCGGGCGTCATATAGAAGCTCTATGACAGGACATGACCCAAAATCTCTGATTACTATTGCCCGCGCCAGTGGCGAGGAGCGTGAAGCGGAACCGCTGGATCTGGGTGCGCGTGTGCGTGAGCTGCGAAAGGCCCGCGACTGGACACTGGAACATGCGGCCAATCAAGCTGGGCTGGCGCGCTCTACCCTGTCAAAGATCGAAAACGGCCAGATGTCTCCGACCTATGAAGCGCTGAAGAAGCTGGCGGTTGGTTTGCAAATCTCTGTGCCGCAGCTGTTCACGCCGCCACAGCGGGATCAGGTAAATGGTCGCATGACCGTGACCAAGTTGAATGAGGGCTCCGCCCAGGCAACCGCAACCTATGAGCATGAGTTGCTTGCCGAGGGGCTGCGCCGTAAGCAGATGCTGCCCTACCGCGCAAGGGTGCGGGCGCGTTCGATGGAAGAGTTTGACGGCTGGGTACGCCATGACGGCGAAGAGTTTCTCTATGTGCTTACGGGGGTGGTGACGCTGTTCACTGAATTCTATGAGCCCGTTGAAATGCGTCGTGGCGACAGCGCCTATTATGACGCGGCCATGGGGCACAATGTGATCTCCAATAGCCAAGAAGATGCTACCATTCTTTGGGTCACATCGCTGAGCTAAGCAGCAAGTGCTGCATCATTTTTTCAGCTAGAAGTTATCTGGGCGCTCTCTTGATGGCAGTGCCGTGGGACGTCGCACTTTTGCACGTGAACGAGGCCTTTTACGCCTGTCCGCCAGCAAGTCAAGCAAGGCGCCTAGGCTGGGTCCGTTTCAAGCTCCGCATGTAGGCTTTCGGTAAATAGAAAATCCTCAACCTCTTCATGGGCTTCCTGCAGGGTGAGTTGGTGGCTCGCTGCAAGGTAGCGAACAAAGGCTTCCTGGTCCTGCTCTAGACTGAGAACTGTTTCACGCTGCAAATGTGGAAACCGCTGCTTTGCCCGAGGGTACATTGCCTTCCAGCACAGCGGGGAAGGACGAACTGTCATCATTGATGCCCCTTTTGAAACAATTACCACTTACTCGAGGCACTATAGCAAAAATGGCAAAGAATGGAACGCGGGAGTTTTTGCCTCCTGGCAAAGGCGGTTTTAGGACGGCTTCGATAGAGCGAGACCGGCCCCAATGCCACCTTCATCTGCAAGGAAGGGAACGGCTGGCTTAGTCCCCCTGATACCACCACACGTCCGGCATAAACCCGGTACGGTCGCCATAGATTGGTAGGGTCTCGGGGAATTTCAGTTCGCGCGCGTGGGCAATGCGTCCTTTGTCAAAGGACCAGATCGGAATGACATAGCGCCCCGCAGTCAATACGCGATCAAGTGCGCGGGTTGCGGCGACAAAGTCCTCGGAGGCTTCGACACTGAGCATCGTGTCAATCATCGCATCCACCGCTGGCTCGGTGACGCCCATCAAATTGCGACTTCCGGTTTGTTGGGCACCTGCAGAGCCCCAGTACAGCTTTTGTTCGTTGCCGGGGCTAAGAGAAAGTTCGCGACGCACCTTGGTGAGATCAAAGTCGAAACTGCTTTGCCGACCCACATACTGTGCATTATCAACGAGTTCCGGAGTGAGGGTGATGCCGAGACGTTCAAGCGCACGGGCATAGATTTCAACCACGGTTTTCATTTCGCTATCACCCTGGCGCAGCAAGACGGTGAGGGCGATCTCCTTGCCAGTCGCATCGCGCAGGGTGCCATCCTGGACTGTGAGACCTGCTTCTTCCAGCAGGGCCATGGCTTTGCGGAGGTTCTTGCGATTGCGTTTTGTCCCGTCGCTTTGTGGCAGTTGGTACCCTTCAAGTGTGCCAGGCAGCAGACCGTCAGCAAAAGGCATGAGGTATTGTGCAACCTGACCCGTCGCAGGGCCAGGGAGAAACCCTAGATGTGAGTTGGAGAAATAGGAGCTGATACGGGGCTGGGCACTGCCGGTAATTGTCTCGTTGATATACTCAAAGTTGAAGGCAAGCAAAAGCGCCTCGCGCACGCGCCAGTCGTCCAGAGGCGCGCGACGGGTATTGATGGCAAGCCCGGTCATGCCAGTGGGGCGCTTGTGCGGGATCTCACTCTTGACCACCCGGCCATCTGAAACTGCCGTAAACCCATAGGCACTGGCCCATTTGTCGGCGTTAAATTCCCGGTAACTGCTCAGCTCTCCGGCTTTGAAAGCCTCAAACAAAACAGTTTGATCGCCAAAAAAATCAATTCGCAATTCGTCGAAGTTTTGCGTTCCAACCCGAAAGGGTAAATCTTTGCCCCAATAATCGGGATTGCGTTTTAACGTAATTTGGCGACCGGCCTCAAAACTATCGATCACATAGGCACCGGTTCCAATTGGGGCCTCTGTTAGGCCTGAAGCGGCAAAATCTTTGCCCTCCCATTGCGATTTTTGCAAAATAGGGCGGAGCCCTGCAATCAAAGCGAGTTCTCTGTCTTCCACATTAAAGGTGATGCGCAGGCTGCGCGGACCGGTCTGTCGGATCTGTGAAATCTTGTTCCAAAAGCCGCGATACCGCAGATGCCCATTGGTGCCGAGTGTCTCATAGGACCAGATAACATCCTCGACGGTGACGGGGCTGCCATCGGAGAATTTTGCCTCTGGTCTGAGGCTGAATTCGACCCAGGACCGGTCCTCGGGTACTTCAATTGATTCGGCCAAGAGCCCGTAAAGAGTGAAAGCTTCGTCCCAAGATCGCCCCATCAAGCTTTCGTATCCCCAGAACCTGAGCTGCCAAGGGGGGGTGCCCTTTTGGGCAAAGGGATTGAGCGTATCAAACCCGCCTGTGTTGCCAACCACCAGTTTCCCGCCCTTTGGCGCCTTGGGGTTTGCGTAGGGGAGAGACACAAAATCCTGTGGTAGGGCAGGATCTCCATACATAGCTATGCCATGCGATGATTCTGCAGCTAAGGGGCCGGTGCCGCAAATCAGCAGGATTCCATAGGTTGCAACTTTAAGTTTTTGGAAAAAATCTTGCTTCACTTTGGCAACAATCCCCTACCGCCCTTATTTTACTGGCTCTATACCTCACAGGCCTCCCAGCGTCATTTAAAACTTTTAGCTTGGACGAACGGCCATAATTGCGTATAAAGGGGTCACTGCTCGATAGGTTTCTTGCCTGTATGAAACCTGCCTCAATA
>CAJXIL010000154.1 GCA_913054455.1 uncultured Roseobacter sp. | reverse complement strand
GCTGGTCACTTTCAGGGATATCCATCCCCACCAATGACTGCACCCGTTCGGCATCCAGTTTGTAAGCGCGGGAATGATTTGGAACGTCACCGGCGATCACAACCTCTGAGGCCTCACCACCGCAAAGTTCCAGAATCATCTGGGTCGCAAGATGCAGCCCCTGAATGGTGAATTCGGGGTCTACGCCACGCTCAAAGCGATAGCGCGCGTCCGAGTTGATCTTGAGGGCGCGGCCCGTGAGGGCGATCTGTACATGATCCCAAAAGGCGCTCTCAAGGAAGACATCCACGGTCTCTTCGGTGCAGCCAGTTTCCTCACCGCCCATGATGCCAGCGATGCTTTCAGGGCCGTTTTCATCCGAGATCACCATCTGCCCAGGCTCGAAGGTATACTCCTTCTCGTCCAGCGCCTTCAGGACCTCGCCACCCGCAGCGCGATGCACCCGCAGATCACCAGAGACCTTGGCCGCGTCAAAGACATGCAGCGGGCGGTTCTGGTCATAGGTGAAAAAGTTGGTGATATCGACCAATGCCGAGATCGGGCGCAGACCAATCGCGGTCAGCCGATCTTGCAGCCACTGCGGGCTGGGACCATTCTTGACGCCTTTGATCACACGGCCAGAGAACAGCGGACAACCATCCAGCGTGTCCTCGTCGATGGTGACATGGATCGGACAGGGGAAGCTGCCGGTAATCGGCGCAAATTCCGGTGTTTTCAGCTTGCCCAGATCACGAGCGGCCAGATCACGGGCAATGCCGTGAATACCAAGCGCATCGGGGCGGTTCGGGGTGATGGCAATCTCGATCATCGGATCAACCTTAGCAGGCTGGTTCGCCGCCAGCCAGTCGACAAAACGGTCGCCCACTTCGCCGGAAGGCAGCTCGATAATGCCGTCATGCTCGTCCGACAGCTCCAGCTCGCGCTCGGAGGCCATCATGCCAAAGCTCTCAACGCCGCGGATTTTGCCAACGCCAATGGTGATGTCGAGACCGGAGATATACATGCCCGGCTTGCAGACCACCACAGTGATGCCTTCCCGCGCGTTAGGAGCGCCACAGATGATCTGCATCTCGCCCTCATCCGTGTCCACAGTGCAAACCCGCAGCTTATCCGCATCGGGGTGCTTTTCGGCGTGTTTCACATAGCCCAGGGTAAAATCCTTGAGCCGATCGCCAGGGTTGCTGATCTCTTCGACCTCAAGGCCGAGGTCAGTCAGGGTTTCAGCGATCTCATCCACTGATGCGTCAGTGTCGAGGTGATCTTTCAGCCAGGAAAGAGTGAATTTCATCGGTCAAGGGTCCTATGGCAAGCCATGCGTATACAGGCATAGGCAATGACAAAGAATGACGCCCGGCGCAAGTCTTGCTGGCCCTACCCCGCACGCGCGGTCAGAACTGCGGCGTAATTGCGTGGGGAAGCCTGTCATGACCACCAAACAAGGGCGTATGGTGGCACTGTAGTGCACATTCCCAACCCAAGGCACGCTCCTGCCCGGGTGGGCGCAACGCGCCCGCCGTCAAACCGCAGATTTGCCTTGGGCAAAACGGGCTGACAGGCGCGTGTCTTGTCAAACACCTACCTGTAGGTCAAAAATGATGAAAGTGCGGCTTTGATAGAAGCCGCTAAATCTCTTACTTCTTCTTCGATGTCGTCGCTGCTAACTTGAATTTCGTAATAGCGGCTCAATCGTTTCAATTCATCTTTGATCCGACTAGGATAGCTTTCAGGAACATCTCTCACCAATTGAGGGGAACCTGAGAAAACATTGAAAGCGGCTTCACATTCTTTGTAAATTGCGTGCAGTTTTCTGCACTTTTCGAAGAGCTCTCGTTCAACGCTAGCAGATGTGGGCATAAGAAGCTCAAGGTGTTGAAACGTTCGTGCGAACCGAAATACTAAGTCCGGATCTTGCTTCAACTGGCCCACCTTATATTTCCTTATTTTTTCCCACTGTGCCGGATCACCCATGTCACCTATCGGCAACCTAAAACCTGTAATGAGTCCTCTTAGCGCCATCGTAAGCGCGAGCAACTCAGACCCTACCTCCTCTCTCTTCTCCATGAGCCGTTGCGTGCGCCAAGTCCTAAACTGGAAAATCGCACCTACTGCGACAACACCCACAAGAAAAGTTCCCACATCTGCCAAGGATGCCGCAAAACCTGGAAACCAAGTACTGAAACCCCGGCAGACATTCTCGCAAGCCGTCATCACTTCAACAGAAGCCATTCGCTCAAATCCTCAAATCAATGCAATTTTGAGGAGAGCATAGCGCCCGAATCGGGGTGGGCGCAATCGCGCCCGCCCATGGGGCGGGTCGGGCGCGACGCGGGGCTGGCGCCCCGCGAAACAGGTTTTTAACGGCTCAAGCCACCATGCAGGGTTGGCACGTCAAGGCACTGAAAGCCGTAATGACGCAGCCAGCGCAGGTCGCTGTCAAAGAACGCGCGCAAATCGGGAATGCCGTATTTCAGCATCGCCAGACGGTCGATGCCAATGCCAAAGGCAAAGCCCTGATAGATATCAGGGTCGATGCCGCCAGCCGCAATCACTTTGGGGTGCACCATGCCAGAGCCGAGGATCTCCATCCAGTCATCGCCCTCGCCGATCTTCAACTGACCATTGTCCCAGCTGCAGCGAATGTCGACCTCAGCCGATGGCTCGGTGAAGGGGAAATGCGAGGCGCGGAAACGCAGTTCGACGTCATCCACCTCAAAGAAGCTTTTGACAAACTCTTCCAGCACCCATTTCAGGTTCGCCATGGAAATGTCCTTGTCCAACGCCAGGCCTTCGACCTGGTGGAACATCGGCGTGTGGGTCTGGTCATAGTCAGCGCGATACACACCACCGGGACAGATGATACGCAACGGCGCGCCCATTTTCTCCATCGAGCGGATCTGTACGGGACTGGTATGGGTGCGCAGCACATGCGGCGGACGGTCGTCCCCCTCGGCGCGGTGCATATAAAACGTATCCATCTCGGCCCGCGCAGGGTGGTGGCCAGGAATATTCAGCGCGTCAAAGTTATACCAGTCAGTATCAATGCGCGGCCCTTCAGCCACGGAAAAGCCCAGCTCGGCAAAGATTGCGGTCAGCTCTTCCTGGGCCTGGCTGATCGGGTGCAGACTACCCTGACGCGAGGGGCGGACCGGCAAGGTCACATCCAGCCACTCGGTGCGCAGACGCTCATCCAGGGCGGCATCGGCCAGACCGGCCTTTTTGGCAGCAAGGGCCGAGTTGATCTCATCCTTCAGCGCATTCAGCGCTGGACCGGCCACCTGGCGCTCTTCGGGCGTCATCTTGCCCAGCTCGCGCATCTTCAGTGCGACTTCGCCTTTTTTACCAACGGCGGCGAGACGGATGGTCTCCAGCGCGTTTTCATCGGCAGCATCGGCGATCTGCCCTAGATATTTTGCTTTAAGATCGTCCATGACGGTCCCCTGAGTTTGAGCTTATGCTCTGCTACCACAGGTACGCGCGAAAGCAAGACCATGGGTGCCTGACAAGAGAGGGGGAAACAGATTGAACTGCAACATTTGCACATGAAACGGAGTTGACGCTTGCATCCCGGGGGCGAGCGCCCCATCTTTGCATCGCAGGCGTGAGGAATTTGGTGCTGTGTCCCCAAAAGTAATTCGTAAACTGACAACAATTTTGGCCGCTGATGCGCAGTCCTTCAGCACTGCTATGACCCGTGATGAGCTTGGCACGTACACCGATTTGCAAGCCGCACGGGACGTGTTTTTCAAACTGATCGAACGCCATGGCGGACGCGTGGCAAATACCGCCGGAGACGGGTTGATCGCAGATTTTCCCTCGGTAGTAGAGGCCGTGCATTGCGCCACCGAAGTGCAGCAGGAGCTGACACAGCAGGACAGCGGTTTGCGTTTTCGCATTGGCCTGCACCTTGGCGATGTAATCTGCGACGGAGATGATCTCATCGGTGAGGGCGTCAACCTTGCCGCCCGGTTGCAAACCATGGCAGACCCCGGTGGGGTTTTGATCTCACAGCAGGTCTATGATCAGGTCCGTAACAAGCTCTCTGTTGGGTTCGAATTCCTCGGCGGCAAGCGTCCTCGGAATATGGTCGAAGACGTGCCAGTCTATCGCCTGGCGCTTGGCCAACCTATCAACATTGATAGGGCAGCGGGTGAAGCCGTAGGTGACGCAGCGCCAAAACGCCGTAGTCGCGTGTCACAGGTCTGGAGCGATCCTGAGCCTGAGATCCCACAGCCATCCGCCAGTCAATCTACCAGCCGGCCAGATCCGCTGTCAGAGGATGCGACCTCAGAGACCGGCGCCTCACATCCGCTGGGCGCTCTGTCCTCAGAGGTCAAAGGCAAGCGCCTACGGTATATTGGCATTGGGACTGGCGCGGCGGTGCTGCTCAATATGATCAGCGGCGGGTCGTTCTGGCCAGCCTGGCCGATTCTGGTAGCCGCTGGACTATACGGGCTCCATAGCGGCGCTGCCCTGTTGGGCAAAAACCACATAAAGGGAATTCCCCTGAACCTGTGGATCATCGCCACCTTTCTGGTCTGCGTAAACTTGATGACCTGGTCTGGCACCCTTTGGGTTCTCTGGCCCCTGGCGGGAATACTCGGCGTCGGCTTTTTGACGCGCAAGAAGCAGACCAACTAGGGCTGGGGCCGGTCGCGCCCCCTGCACCTCGCGAGAAGGCAGTTCTTTGCTACCAGAACGCATCATCGTCCACACCCTCGCACGCCGGAAGAATTCCATAAAAAAAGGCCGCCCCGAAGGAGCGGCCTTTCAAATCTAAAAAGCGGTAGAGCCTTAGGCTGCCAGAGCAGACTGGGCCTGGCGCACGATGGCACCAAAGGCTTCGGGCTCATGCACGGCCAGATCGGCCAGAACTTTACGGTCAACTTCGATACCGGCCAGGGTAAGGCCGTTGATGAAGCGGCTGTATGTCAGTGCTTCGTCGTGGCTGCGGACGGCGGCGTTAATACGCTGGATCCACAGAGCGCGGAAATTGCGCTTACGCTGCTTCCGGTCACGTGTTGCGTATTGATTTGCCTTGTCGACGGCCTGACGGGCGACTTTAAAGGTGCTCTTGCGGCGGCCATAATAACCTTTGGCTGCCTTGATGACCTTCTTGTGACGGGCGTGGGTTACGGTACCACCTTTAACGCGGGACATATCTCAAACTCCTCTTAGCGGTCGTAGGGCATGTAGCCCTTGACGATTTTTGCGTCGGGAGCGGAGAGCTCCGAGGTGCCGCGTGCGTTACGGATGAATTTCTTGGTGCGCTTGATCATGCCGTGCTGTTTGCCGGCCTGAGCTGCCAGGACCTTGCCGGTCGCTGTCACCTTAAAGCGCTTTTTGGCGCTCGATTTGGTCTTCATTTTGGGCATTTCCGTCTCCTTCAGTGCGGGTTCGGTCTATGCGCGACTCGGCATGCCACTTCCGGCCGGCCACGCGAACAGGAGGGCCATGTACGAAAGCTATGGCCAAAGGGCAAGCGATTTATCAGATAAAACGACCCAGAACCGAGAAAAAAACATCCGGTATCTGTTCCAGGCGATATCCCCCTGGATGTGACACCATCGCATAGACAATCAATCCTGCCGCCGCAAGCAGCATAAGGCTGGAGGCACGCGGCGGACGGGTTTCACTAATAGCTGACAGGATAGAGGGTATGGACAGACCACCCAGGAGAATCCCCAGGATCAGGGCCAGATCAGTATCCATGTCACCTTCTCCCCCCTCATCAAAACGACCTTAACCTCAGGCTACTCTGGGTCGGTGCTGTAAATCAAACGCTCATCACAGGGGGCAACCCGCAGGATATTGGTGGTCCCCGGAACATTGAAGGGCACGCCAGCAGTTACCACGATCTGGTCAGTCTCGGTCGCAAAGCCACCGGCACGGGCGGCGCGCGCCGCGCTGACAACCGCGCCTTTGAAGCGGGATTGATCCGGTGTCAGCACACAGTAGCAGCCCCAGCTCAGCGCCAGACGACGGGCGGTGCGCTCAAGCGGAGTAAGAGCAATGATCGGCACACCAGGGCGCTCACGCGCGGTTAACAGAGCTGTGGTGCCGCTTTGGGTAAAACAGCAGATCGCCTTGATCTCGGTTTTCTCTGCAATCTCACGCGCGGCGGAGACCATTGCATCCGCAACCGTATCTCCCTTTGCGGAACGAGAGGCGGCAATGATCTGGCTATATGTTGGATCCGCTTCCACCTCTGTGGCAACCCGATCCATGGTCTGCACGGCCTCAATCGGGTAGCTGCCCGCAGCAGATTCAGCGCTCAACATAATGGCATCGGTGCCTTCATAGATCGCCGTGGCAACATCTGACACCTCTGCACGGGTGGGCATCGGGCTTTCAATCATGCTCTCCAGCATCTGTGTTGCCACAATCACCGGCTTGGCCGCAGCGCGACATTTGCGCACCAGGCGCTTCTGGATCGGTGGCACCGCAGCCACTGGCAGCTCCACGCCAAGATCGCCGCGTGCCACCATGATACCGTCTGAGGCATCAAGAATTTCGCCAAAGCGCTCAACCGCGGAAGGTTTTTCAATTTTCGAAAGCACCGCCGCGCGGCCATCGGCTAGGCCCTTGGCCTCAAAGACATCCTTGGCCCGCTGGACAAAGGACAGCGCCAGCCAGTCCACACCAAGCGCACAGGCAAACTCTAGATCCGCACGGTCCTTTTCCGACAGGGCTGCCAAAGGCAGTTCCACATCTGGCACATTGACGCCCTTGCGGTTGGAGATAGTCCCGCCAATCACCACTTCGCAATCGGCAAAATCAGCACCACAGCTCATCACTTTAAGGCGGATCTTGCCATCATTGACCAAAAGATGCGCGCCCGGCTCCAAAGCCGCAAAGATTTCTGGGTGCGGCAGACATACACGGGACAGATCGCCCTCCGCCTCGTCCAGATCCATCCGAAAGGCCGCGCCCGGCTCCAACTCTTCTGAGCCATTGGCAAAAACACCAACCCGCAGCTTTGGCCCCTGAAGATCCGCCAAAATGCCAATAGAACGGTCCAGATCCTGTTCGACCTGCCGAATGATTGCATGTTTTTCCGCAATTTCGGGATGGGTGCCGTGAGACATATTCAAACGAAACACATCAGCTCCAGCCTCAAACAGGGCCCGGATCGTTTCATAGGTTTCCGATGCTGGTCCCAGAGTGGCGACAATCTTTACTTTGCGCGAGCGTTTCATCGGGGGTCTCCTCTAGGGTAAATCACGGATCACTGCGCAGAACATGTGACACCAAAGCAAATGTTATCGCAAACAGCATTGAGGGGCTTATCGCCCAATTCCCATTCTGCTGCAACTGCAGTAAAGCTATTCTCAACAACAGGCGACAAATCCATGACATATAGACCATTCACAATCGAAGGGGCCAATCGCCCTGGACGATGGCTTATCACCTGCGACCACGCCAGCAATGTGGTGCCGCCATTTGTTGGCGGAGGGGACCTGGGCCTGCCAGAGGCCGATATGCAACGCCATATCGCCTATGACCCCGGTGCCCTGGCGGTTTGCCAGCTTTTGGGCAAACGCCTGAACGCCCCGGTGGTGGCCTCAAATTTCTCGCGCCTAGTGATCGACCCCAACCGCGGCGAAGATGATCCCACTCTGCTAATGCAACTCTATGACGGGACAATCATTCCTGCCAATCGCCATGCCGACGCCGCCGAACGCGAGATCCGCCTCGATCGCTGTTATCGCCCCTATCACGCAGCCTTGGCCAAACTGGCTGCCCGCCCTGATACCGTGATCATCTCGGTGCACTCCTTTACCCCGCAGCTGCGTGGCCGCGCGCCGCGCCCCTGGGAGGTTGGCATTTTGCATCCAGAGGGAGAGCACTTTTCGCCACATCTGATCGCGGCCCTGCAGGTCCCCGGTGATCTTTGCGTGGGAATAAACGAGCCCTATACTGGCTATCTGCCCGGCGACGCTATAGACACCCACGGCACCAAGATGGGTCGCCCCAACACCCTAATCGAGCTGCGCAATGACCTGATCG
>CAJXIL010000153.1 GCA_913054455.1 uncultured Roseobacter sp. | reverse complement strand
CCGCTCCATTTGGATCAAACAGGCCGCCTGATGCATGTCGCATCGGCGGCCTTTTGTTTGAAATCAGTACCTTTGCAGTGCAGATTCCCCCACCTTAGGACCAGCACAGGAATTTTTGATCAAATCTCTTTGACCTCTCTGGCAAAACAGGACAATGCTAGCCGCGATAGCGCCGTCAGAGATTTCGGCGCGCCACTTGATTGTCTTCGCCCATGTCTCAAACACATGCGCCCTATCAGAGGAATTCCGCAATGGCTCCAGTCGTTTACCCCACCACCAACCTCACCGCGACCGAACAGATGTGCCTGGAACGTGGCGAGGGAATCTATGTCTTCGACAGCGAAGGCAACAAATATATCGAGGGCCTCTCCGGTCTGTGGTGCACCTCGCTGGGCTATGACAACAAAGAGGTGGTAGAGGCCATCACCGAGCAGCTCAACAAACTGCCCTTCAGCCATACATTCGGCGGCAAGACCCACCAGCCCTTGATTGATCTGGCAGAGAAGCTCTCAGCCATGGTTCCGGTGGAAGATGCCTATATCTTCTTTGGCAATTCCGGCTCGGACGCAAACGACAGCCACTACAAGATGCTGCGCTACTATTTCAACGCCATCGGCAAACCACAAAAGCGCAAGATCATCACCCGTGAGCGCGGCTATCACGGCGTTACCGTGGCCGCAGGGTCGCTGACCTCTCTACCTGCCAACCTGGCGCACTTTGATGCCCCGGTAGAGGCGCTCAGCATCCTGCGCACGGATGCCCCGCATTACTACACCGGCCGCCAAGGCAACGAGACAGAGGCTCAGTTTGTCGACCGCATCCTGCAGAACCTCGAGGATCAGATCCTGGCCGAAGACCCCGACACCATCGCCGCGATGATCATGGAGCCCATTACCGGAGCGTCTGGCGTGATTGTGCCGCCAGAGGGCTACTATGAGAAACTGCAGGCCCTGCTGCGCAAACATGGCATTTTGGTCTGGGCCGATGAGGTCATCACCGGCTTTGGCCGCACCGGCGCCGATTTTGGCTGCACCACCATGGGCATCACGCCAGATCTGATGACCTTTGCCAAACAGCTCTCCTCGGCCTATTTCCCGATCTCTGCCAGCGTCATCCCCGGCTGGATGTACAAGGAAATGGTCGCGCCCTCAAACGAGGTTGGCGTCTTTGGCCACGGCTATACCTATTCCGGCCACCCCGCCGCCTGCGCCGCGGCGCTCAAAACGCTCGAGATCTATGAGCGCGACAACCTGTTTGATCATGCCGCCGAGGTTGGCGGTCATATGCAGGCAGAGCTGCGCCGCATCTTTACCGATCATCCCCTGGTGGGCGAAGTGCGTGGCAAAGGTCTGATCGCAGCGTTAGAGCTGGTCTCCAACAAAACCACCGGTGCCACAATTGCCGGTGGCAAGGGCGGTGCTGTCGCCGCCAAGGCCTGCCAGGACAACGGTGTGATCCTGCGCGCGGTTGCCGGCAATGCCCTGGCCTTCTGCCCGCCGCTGATCATCACCAAGCCCGAAATTGACGACATGCTGGCCCGGGTGAAAACCGCCCTGGACAGCAGCTATGAGAGCCTCAAGGCCGAGGGGCTGCTCGACAGCTGATCCCCCTGAGTTCTAAACAAAGAAACGCCCCGGATATCCTCCGGGACGTTTCTTGTTCTGTGCTAATTCTGATGGTTCTGGCTCAGAAGACCTTGAAGGTCATGGTGGTGAGCGAGCGCTCAATATTGGGGATCACCAGCAGGTGTTCATTGATGTATTTGCCCACATCCGCATCCGACGGGATATAGAGCTTCATCAGGAGATCATATTCGCCGCTGGTGGAATAGAGCTCAGAATGGATTTCGCGCAGGGCAATTTCCTCGGCCACCGAATAGGTGGTGCCGGGTTTGCAGCGGATTTGGATGAATACGCAGGTCGACATGGGGCGTCCCTCTGGTCTTTTGGGTCAAGTGATTTGGCTCCCAAGCTGGCACGCAGAGCCGCCGGGCGCAATGGCCGCAGCTCATCCGGGCAACACAGCCCGTCGATTGCCCCGCTAAGGCCTTGAGCCAGCCCCCATCCCCACCCTATAAGTGCAGCGCAGATAGCAAGGAATGCCCATATGCGTAGCGCCAAAATCAGCCGCCAGACCGCCGAAACCGAAATCAGCGTTGAAATCAATCTCGACGGATCCGGCTCTTATGACAATCAGACGGGGGTAGGCTTTTTTGACCACATGCTGGATCAGCTGGCGCGCCACTCGCTCATCGATATGACCATCCGCGCCAAAGGAGATTATCACATTGATGATCACCACACGGTCGAAGACACCGGCATTGCGCTCGGCCAGGCCTTGACCCAGGCGCTGGGGGACAAGAAAGGCATCCGTCGCTATGGAGAATGCCACCTGCCAATGGATGATGCCCAGGTGCGCTGCGCGCTAGACCTGTCCGCACGCCCCTATCTGGTCTGGAATGTAGAGGTCCCAACGCAAAAGATCGGCACATTTGACACCGAACTGGTGCGGGAGTTCTTTACCGCCCTGGCCACCCATGGCGGCGTGACCCTGCATATCGACCAGCTACATGGCTTCAACAGCCACCACATCGTCGAGGCTGCCTTCAAGGCTGTGGCCCGCGCCCTGCGTCTGGCGGTGGAGACCGATCCGCGCAAATCCGACGCGATCCCCTCGACCAAAGGCGCGCTCTAAGCGCGCCCACGAGCCCCAAGCGCTGCCTTCAGGCCGGTTGCCCAACCGGCCTTTTTCTATTGCGCCGTAGGATAGCCTCGGCCACCACCAGATTAGGCAGCCAACAGGCCCAGGCCACAATCGTATAGCCCAGGTCTTCGCCCAGGGTCGCAAAAAGAAACGGCAGATAGAGCCGCAGCGTCACCGCCGCAAAGGTCAGCGCTCCGGATCGGATCATCCAGGCCCGATGCTCGGTCATGCGTCCGCGCATGGCCAACCAAATCCCTCGCCCAGTTGTGCCCAGCCACAAAAGCGCCAGCGCCCCAAAGCCCAAGGCCGGCACCGCGCCGGATGTCGAGCCAATCGCCAGTACGAGCCCCCCAAGCCCAGACATCAGAATTGCCAGCCCATAGCCCCGCCCCAACCAGCGGTGCAAACCTGGTCGGCGCTGCCGCAGCCCCCGCCAAAACTGAAACGGCAGCAGCGCCAGTGCCACCGGTGCCAGCCCGATATGCGCATAAAACGCCAACGGCCGCTCCAGCGCATGGTAGGCCACAAACGGCATGGACAGCTCAACCCCAAGCAGCAAAAAACGCCAGGATGCCAAGGCAATCAACAAGCAAGAGACCCAAATGAGAGCGCTGCGAAAGCGCGGCATAAGACCAGACAAGAGCACTATTCCTTCAACTTTACACTGTAAACTTTACATTGTAAAAATCACAGACACCTTGACGCTGTCAAGTTTCCTGTTAGCCTTTGCGCCAAATGACTGATCAGACAGATAAAAAACCGCATCACCACGGGGATCTCCGCGCGGCTCTCATCCAAAGCGGGATTGATATCCTCACCGAATCCGGGCTCGAGGCCCTGACACTGCGCCGCTGCGCCGCCCGCGCGGGGGTCTCCCATGCCGCTCCTGCGCATCACTTTGACGGGCTGTCCGGCCTGCGCGGCGCCATCGCCAAAGAAGGCTTCGACCGTTTTCGCGCACAGATGCTGCGCAGCCGCGCCAGCGGCAGCCAAAGCCCTGAAGGCCGCATTCTGTCGCTTTGCCGTGGTTATCTGGATTTTGCGGTTGAAAACCCGGCGCTTTTTGCCTTGATCTTCAGCTGCGGCCCCATGTCCCAATTCGAAGAGGACATGAACGCTGGCACCGCCAGCGCATATGGAGTGCTGCGCGAAACCTGCGCGCCCTTTGTCCCCAAAGGCTCCGATCCCCGGGTGGTGGAAACCCAGGTCTGGTCTCTTATCCACGGGTTTTCTCACCTTTTTCTGGCGGGCACCTTCGGCCCCGACGCCGGTCCCCCAGATCATCATCGGCTCTTTGCCCCGGTGATGGCGCTTTTGCAGGAAATTGGCACGCCCCCCGCGCCAAAGTGACCAGCTTGCCCGCCCCGGACTTGACCTTTAGGCGAAATCAAGAGAGGTCTCAGGCACAATCCCAAGAAAGCGCAGGCCTGCCATGCTGACAGCCATCATCGACTATGAATCCGGCAATCTCCATTCTGCCGAAAAAGCCTTTCAACGCATGGCACAGGAGCTGGATGCCGGCGAGGTTGTTGTCACCTCCGACGCCGAGGTGGTGGCCAAGGCCGATCGCCTGGTCCTGCCCGGCGATGGTGCCTTTCCCGCCTGCGCCGCCGAGTTACGCGGCCACAAAGGCATCTATGAGGCCATGATCGAAGCGGTCGAACAAAAAGGCCGCCCCTTTCTCGGCATCTGCGTCGGCATGCAATTGATGGCCACAACCGGCCATGAATATAGCGATACAGAGGGGCTCAACTGGATTGGCGGCGATGTGGTGAAGATCACCCCGTCAAACCCGGCATTGAAAGTTCCCCATATGGGCTGGAACGACCTCATCATTGACCACCCACATCCGATTTTTGCGGGCATTGCCTCAGGCGACCACTGCTATTTTGTGCATTCCTATCACTTCCGCGTCCAATCTGACGCCGAACGCCTGGCCCATGTGGACTACGGCGGCGATGTCACCGCAGTTATTGGACGCGACACTATGGTGGGCATGCAATTCCACCCCGAAAAAAGCCAGGACATCGGCCTGCGCATGATTGGCAACTTCCTGACCTGGACGCCCTGACCCTATACTGAGGCGCGCAGCGACACCGGCGCTACCCCGTAAGCCTTGCGAAAGGCGCGGGTGAAACCCTCGGGAGAGGCATAGGCATAGCGTCGCGCCACCGCCTCGACCCTATCGCCGCGGACCAAATCCTGATGCGCCAGCGTCAGCCGCCAGCGCCGCAAATAACCCATGGGCGTCTCGCCAACCTCTGCGGCAAAAAGTTCAGAAAACCGCGATAGAGACAGGCCGGCCTCTGCGGCCAGATCGCCATTGGACCAGACCCGCCCAGGGTGATCATGCAGCGCCACAATTGCACGGCTCAACCGGGGATCAGCCAGGCCAGCCAGCAGCCCAGGCTCTGTCGCCCCCAGCTCGATCTGACTGCGCAACAAACGCACCATCAAGACCTCCCCCAAACGGTTGACCACCGACTGAGCGCCACAGCGCCTTGCAGTGCTCTCGGCCAGCATGACCTGCACCAAATCCCGTGTCTCGTGATGGGTCGTCAGATCAAAATCAACGCGCGGTGGCAGGGCCGCCACCAATGGGTTATGCCCTGCCCCCCAGTCCACCCGGACGCTCAACAGCACCGTCTTTTCAGAGCTGAGCCGAACTTCACCACGGGGGAAAAACACCAGGCAGCTCGGGGATCCGGGATCGCCTAGGGCCACCAGATTGGCCTGCGACAGCGGCGCCGGATGAACCGAGAGCTTAAATCGCTCCATCAAAGTTGTCAGCCTGTCCATATCAGCCTCCTGTCTATCTCCGCCCCCATTGGCACCTCAAAGGGAGATTGCGCGTCGCCCTTACTGGCCCGGTCACCGAGTTTCATTTAGGTAGAGCTCCATATCGGTTTTTTAGTTTGTTTTTTCGGATTTTCAATGCACAAAAACCTGACATAAGCGTGCCAGACACTCTACAGCCCTCATCCGAACAGGAACGTTTCATGCTTATTCCCCGCCAAAAGACACCTGAACTGGCCCTTCCTCTGCTTGGCGGAGGTCGCTTTGACCTCGCCACCGAGGACAGCAGCCGCGGCACCGTGATCTGCTTTTACCGTGGCCTGCATTGCCCGATCTGCGCCAATTACCTGAAGGAGCTGGAAAAGCGCGTCGCCGAATTTGCCGAGCGCGGCGTAGCCTGCATCGCGGTATCGTCTGATGGGGAAGAGCGCACTCAGGCCATGGCCGACAAAATCGAAGCCAGCGCCCTGCGCTTTGCCTATGATCTGCCATTGGATGTGGCAAAATCCTGGGGGCTCTATATCTCCACCTCGCGTGGCAAGACCTCCATTGGCATCGAAGAGCCCGCGCTGTTCTCCGAACCCGGGTTGTTCATGGTGACTCCAGAGCAGACGCTCTACTATGGCTCCACCCAGACTATGCCCTTTGTGCGCCCCCATTTCTCGGAACTGGTTGGCGCGCTGGATTTTGCCATCGCCAATGACTACCCGGCGCGCGGCGAATACACTGGCGACGTCTAATTCGAGATCCCCTCTAACCAAATACCTGCGACCATCACTCACGGATTTTGCAGGTCAAACCGCCGCTTTCACAATTTTGAAAGTGGCGGTTTTTCCATGCCCGCCCCTACACTGAGGGAATGGACAGAGAGAGGCTTTGCAGGCATAGAGAGGCTCCCGCCCAACGAAGGCATAGACTCCACCCGTGCAGACCAGACTTGAAAAATTCGACTATGTTGACGGACGCCACCGCTATTGCGTGTTGCGGCTCAGTCAGACGCTGTTTGGCGAATGGTGTCTGGAACAGGCCAAAGGCCCCATAGGTACCCCCGGTGGTCAGCAGATCCGGGCCTATTACCTCCAGCACGGCGAGGCCCTGCAAAGCTTTGAAACCATGCGCGACAGCCAGGTCAAACGCGGTTTTGTGCCAATTCCGGTGCAGCTGGGACTGCTGTAGCAGCCCCAGCATGTGTTTTTAGTGCCTCTGGTCGATCAGATCATTTGACCCGCGTCCAGGTCTGTTTCGAGCAGATCAAGCCACCAGCCACACAGCCCCGCAGCGCCAAAGAATTGCCCTTCAGATCCATCTTACCGGTGTAGATCTTGTCATTCGACGGCCGCCAGACCTCGCCCGTGTAATAGCCCTCGCCCTTGGCAACCATGTCGATCACCAGGGTCTTGCCGATATTGGGCGAGCTATACTCGCCTGAGCTATTAAAGGTCCGGGCGATTTTGCCACAGATCGCAGAACCACAGGGGGCCATGTCGATATGCGCATAAGAGCCGTCATCTGGCTGGGTTTTCCAGGTGCCCAGGATTGGATCCGCCAAAGCGGCCCCCGCCAGGGTCAGCCCCGCCAGCGCCGTTGCCAAAAACATCTTCATCTTGTCTCTCCCTTTCGTCTTGCATGTCGTTTGACCGTCTCACCGCACCTAGTCACAAATATTTGGCACAGTTTTGCGACTACAGTGACGCAGGCGAGGCTTTTCAGGCAAGGTTGACTTTGGGTCGCGTTGCAATTCCACCCTGCCCCGTGCAAAACACCGCCTAACAGCTATGGCCAGTTCCGCTGGCCCCACATCGGCAAGACCAAGACCAACACAAGGGCCGCGCATATGATCCTCTACCCCGCAATCGACCTCAAAGATGGCCAGGCCGTGCGCCTGGTACATGGCGACATGGAGCAGACCACTGTCTTTAACGACAATCCCGCTGCCCAGGCGTTGGAATTTGTCAAAGCAGGCTGTGACTGGTTGCATCTGGTGGATCTGAATGGCGCCTTTGCCGGCGAGCCAGTAAATGCCGCTCCGGTTGAGGAAATCCTGAAACAGTGCAAGGTGCCTGCGCAGCTGGGCGGCGGCATTCGCGACATGAAGACCATTGAGAACTGGATCGACAAGGGGCTGGCGCGGGTGATCCTGGGTACGGTCGCGGTGGAAGATCCCGACCTGGTGCGTCAGGCCGCGCGCGAATTCCCCGGCAAAGTCGCCGTTGGCATTGACGCCCGAAATGGTCGCGTCGCAACCAAGGGCTGGGCGGAAGAAACCGATGTCATGGTCACTGACCTGGCAAAATCCTTTGAGGACGCAGGGGTTGCCGCCATCATCTATACTGACATCATGCGTGACGGCGCCATGAAAGGCCCCAATGTCGAAGCCACAGCGGCGCTTGGTAATGCGGTCTCAATCCCGGTAATTGCCTCGGGTGGGGTTTCATCGCTGGACGATTTGCGGGCATTGAAATCCTGCGGCGCGCCGCTCAATGGCGCAATTTCCGGCCGCGCCCTTTATGACGGGGCCATAGATCTTGCCGAAGCCCTCTCGG
>CAJXIL010000152.1 GCA_913054455.1 uncultured Roseobacter sp. | reverse complement strand
TTGGCAAAGTCCTATGAGTTCGGTCAACTTAAGAGGACCTGCGAACTTGAGAAATTTGTAACAGAAACCATCAGGGCTTGTCAGTACCTTGCCATCTCTTTGGCGTCGGGAGGTGAGCTTTCGATAGTGCGAAACCCTACGATGATGATGGCTATTGCCACCACAACCGGGCCGTCTAGATAACTACCTCCTCGGAAGAAACATGCCAAAATGGGGAAGGCAAGGAGGCCAACTGTTATATCCGGGCGCTCAATGGAAAAGTACCGCCAGATACTAAGACAACTGTAGAGAGCAAAGCACAAACCGATATATCCAAATTCTGTAATCATCTTGAACAAAATAGAGCTACCATCATTCACGTTGGAATCGCCCACAACCTGTCGGTACAGGGCCAAAACGTCTGTTCCGTAAACATGCGCCATGTTCAAAAAACCGACGCCTAGAGGGTATTGTTCCAGGGTGCTTTTTGCCGCGATATACCCCCCGTAGAAGACAACCGACGAAAGATTGCTTTGTTTATCGATGTAGCCTGTCTGCATGAGTAAGAACAAATCGCGGACGCGTTCTGCGAGCGCCTCGGGCATGCTGTCAATGAGCAAATAGAGGTACTGCCAAGTGGAGGCGCTGACAAGTATTAGCAAGATTCCGGTGATTGGTTGCGCGGCAGCAACCCGTAGGCCGATGGCAATCACGAACACGTTAATCATCGTTGCGGAGGGGCATAGCAAGAGCGAGAAATAGACTAGCGCAAAGTCCAAGTATGTTAGGTGACCGCCAAAACTTTTGGACCGAGGCCAGAGGGATGCAAGAATCAGGGGTGAAAGCGTCAGTGCCACGTAGCTAGGCTCGATCATCAGGCCTGAGGGCCGATCGATGGGGAGGAAATAATGGGCGCCAGAACGGTTCTCTAAAGGGTTGAAACCTGCGACCTGGACAAATTGCAACGCAATCTGGACCCTTATGATCAGCTTTAAACCTTTTGCAACCAAATACCAGTGATCCTCAATGCTAAGTCGGATGGATGCCACGGATGCCAGTCCGGCGACTAACACCATGAAAAGGGCGATGAGTGAAATCGTGGGTCGGAGGATATGTGCCCCTAAAATTGCCGCCACAAGCATGAGGGCCATGACGGCCCCTCCGGCGAGAAGTATCCTGATCAGCGCAAAGTTCAAGATGGGGACGACAAACAGAATTGGGGTCAAGGCAAGGTATACCGGGGCAGCCGCACCGCCGGCCCCTAGCTGGAACGTCCAAAAGGCAATAATTGCGCACAGATAGATGGCGCCCAAGGCGCGATGACTAAGTGTCATTGGTACTGGTTCCCGTGTATTTCAAGAGTTCCGTTAGACTTGGGTGCCCACGATAGACCCTAACTACGCCTTCTTTGTGTGGAGGTCATCAGGTCATACATATAAGTCGATATCACGGACGTCGGAATGTGCGCTCATCCTAAGGGTTGTCTTGATCAAGGCAAGATCTCCTCTGCCGACAAACACTCAATTGATATTGAGTGTAGCCTACTGATGTCCTTTTTTGAGGGGGTGCCGATATGACCTGATGACCTGCCAGAATTGAAAAACATTGTTCTCGCAAAAGCATCCCTGGTTCCGCTTATAGTCGTTGCCGCTATCCTCATTATAAGATATGGAAAACGTGGGATCAATGATCGATTGAGGTTTGCGCCGCGATGCGGCATATAATTTGAAACACCTGCTGCAAAGCGCGATTGCGGTCCCCGATTCTTTTTCCGGATCAGATCAGTTCGTATGATGCGCCTGTGGAACTAGGTTGCTTTTTCGCGCTCGCATCGGGGCAAATACGTAACAAGCTCGTGTGGCATCATGTTCCTCGGCCTGTATTCACAGGATGCGCATCGCGAGTTCTGGGCGCTAGACTTCAATTTGTGGTTTAAGAAAAGGATAAGGTAGTGCACGAAGACCAAAGCCTAGCCTGCAATAAAAGCAACAATGCTTTTGATACAGGTGTCAAGGTAGCCGAAACGCCGTCACGCCTCGCCATCATCGTGGGCAGTGCTTCAAAGCCTTCTGAAACCTTCATCCGTGAACATATCCGGAGTATCGCCCCTGGAGAAACGGTTCTAGTCAGTAGCGATGAGAGCGCCTCGCAGCAAAACGCTCTGGTCGCCCTCGACAACATTGGCGGCTTGGCGCGCGCCAAGCTAATCCGTGCCGCACTGGACCGCATTAAGCATCTACGTTTCTCCAGGATTTACCCCCTGCCAGTTGCCATTGGGGAGGAAACTCGCCTGCTGGAGGGGTTGCGTGCTCATGGGGTCACACATGTATTAATCGAATATGCCCATGTAGCGGCGCAATTCATCGAGATCCTCAAACGTGCGGGGTTTGTCGTCTGGGTCCATGCGCATGGCGTAGATGTTACCACCATTCCGCAGATCCGTCGGCTGCGCAGTCCGATCATCCGCACGATGAAGGTCGCCGACGGCGTCTTTGTGCCCTCGCAGTATATTAAAGATATTGTAACCGAACTGGGCTGCGCCACAGACAAGGTTGTAATCAGCCCATGCGGTGTGAACTCCAAGGTGTTTTCAGCCTCGACGCATGAGCCAGGGCGATTGCTCATGGTGGGCCGGATGGTCGAGAAGAAAGCACCACTCAACTCTCTGCGGGCTATGCGCGCCATCGTCTCCGCCTGCCCGCATTCTCATTTGGACATTGTCGGTGAGGGGCCCCTCCTTGAAGAAAGCAAGGCCTTTGTTGTAGCGCACGGCTTGGGCGGGCACGTGAAGTTTCACGGTTCCACCAGCCATGCTGAGGTGCAGACTCTGATGAGTCGGACCTCGATTTTTATTCAACATTCCGTCACCGCCACCAATGGCGACCGTGAGGGTTTGCCGGTTGCTCTACTCGAAGCCATGGCCACTGGCGTGCCTGTTGTTTCGACGTATCATAGTGGCATCCCCGAAGCTGTCGCTGATAAGGTGACTGGGTATTTGACAGCTGAGCACGACATAGAGACCTTTGGGGAGCGGATCATTGAGCTGCTACGGGACCCGGCAAAAGCCCAAGCTATGGGCGAAGCGGGACGCAAGCGGTTCGAAGAGGGCTTTACCGTTGAACGTATGGTGGAGCGGATTCGTGCAGCTATGAGGTTTTCTGCATGACTCTATTATACATGGGAGTTCACTGAGACAGGCATTGGGCTGTTTGATCAAATAAAGTTGATATCATGATTTGGAATTGAGGACAGCGGTTTTGCGGATACTTTATGTTAGTACCTTTTCTTATCCGACCCTGATCGGCGGGGCAGATCGCACCTTACACAATTTGGTTGAGGGAATGCGTACGCGTGGGCATGAGGTGCGGGTGGTCTCTTTGCAGAGCGCTAACGTGGCCCCTATTGGATCGCGCCCAGATTACTTGAGTACCTTTCCCGTGCGCAACCTCTATTGCCCAGACGGCACCCAACCCCACGGCGCCTTCGACAAGTTGCGTTGGCACATCCGAGACATCTACAATCCGCGCGCTGCAGAAGATGTCGAGACCATTCTAAAAGAGTTCCAACCCGATATCTTGTCGTCGCACAACCTTGCAGGCTGGAGCGTCGCTGTCTGGGACATGGCAGCGCGCCACAATGTGCCAGTAGTCCAAGTGCTGCATGATTTCTATCTGACCTGCGTCGCAGGCTCCAGATCCGTTGGTGGAAGCCCCTGCCAAAAAACATGTACTCGTTGCCGTCTGTTACGCTTACCGCATAGGACCAAATCAAAAATTCCTGTGGCTCTGGTCGGGATCAGCAATTACATGCTGCAGCACATGGATGCTGCTGGTTACTTCCCCAGTGCCCGCAAAGCCCGCATATACAATGTTGAAAGACCCCTCTGCCTAGCCCCAGAGGCACTTCTTGATCCGGCGACCCCTGTCTTTGGCTTTATTGGTCGCATTGCGCCGCACAAGGGTATCGAGACCCTGTTGGAAGCCTTCAGCGCAGCGGATCTGCCGACCCAGACCCGCCTGCTAATCGCCGGGGTGGGTGAGCCAGGATATGTCAGCGAGCTCGCCGACAGCTATACCTCTGACAACGTGCATTTTGTCGGACATACTAACCCGAAGGATTTTTTCCCGCAGCTCTCATGGACCGTCATGCCGTCGCTATCGGACGAGCCACTTGGCCGGGTGGTGTTTGAAAGCCACGGTTTTGGCGTGCCTGTCCTAGGTAGCCGCCGGGGCGGGATCCCCGAAATGATTGAAGACGGAGTCACTGGTCACCTTTTTGAGGCTGGGAATGTGAAGGCGCTGACAGAACTGCTGGAGCGCAGCGCTCATAGTGGCCGGCCGACCAGTCGGGCCGAGATCGCAGCGAAGTCAGCAAGCTTCTTCGATACGAATCGTTTTATCGACGAATATGAAACCGTCTACTACGGCGTTCTCAGGGAGCCCACAGTTCGGAAGCAGACGGAGGGTGCAGAATGAAGGCGTCCCGTTCTTTCCTCACCGGAGGGATCTATGCCATAGCAACGCGGGGTGCCTACGCGCTGGCGCAAGTAATGTATCTTGCAGTCATGGCCCGGTTGCTAAAGCCAGACGATTTCGGGACCTTTGCTATCGCGGTCTCTATCACAACCGTAGCAACGATGCTGAGTAATTTCGGTTTTTCGACGACGATTTTTCAAGTGAAACGTCTCACGTCAAATGAAATTAGTGCATTGTTCTGGGCTAATTTGTTATTGGCAGTTGCGCTCAGCGTAGCATTGATCTTAGCGCGGAATATTATTGGGCACTTTTTTCAAGTGCCCGCGCTCTCCTGGGCAGTGCTCATCTTAGCGATTACTGTGCCATTCACTGCCGTAGCTTCTATTTTCAAAGCGCTGCTTTCGCGGCATCAAAAATGGAAGGCGGTATATCCTGGCTTTCTTGTGGGTCAGCTATTGGCGTTGTTTTTGAGCATTATTTACGCCATATTTTTCCGACGCGATTATACGGCATTACTTGTGAATCCTGCGGCCACAGCAGTATTTTCCATGTTCATATTCGGCTACTATGCAAGTTGGATGCCACGTCTGGAGGTCCGGTTTCGCGAGACGTTTGGTTTGCTGGCCCATGGCTCAGCACTCTCGGCTACAGGTTTGGGAAATTTCTTCAACCGCCAATCCGATAACCTGCTGATAGGATGGCAATGGACCGCCTCTGATCTGGGATTTTATACTCGCGCCTATGCGATCTTTACAATCCCTTCGACCATTCTGGTAATTCCATTACAACCCGTCATTCTGTCTGGATTAAGGAAACTACGCCATGATGAGGAAGCTTGGCGGCAGCGCTGGATGCAAGGCGCGGTAGGGCTCACATTGGTCACCGGGCTTATAAGTGTGGTCACTTTTCGCTTTTCAAACAGCATAGTTGGCTTGATCTATGGGTCAGGCTGGGAGACGGCGGTACCTATTCTTCAAGCGCTTTCGTTATCCATACCCTCTGTAACCATTGGACAAATGCTGGCTTGGGGTATGATCAGTACACGAGGATCTGGTACATTATTGGTATTTTCCCTGTCTACTTCACTGCTTCGTTTTGGCGCTTTTTGGATTGCTGTGCCCTATGGAGTGCTTTATGTGGCTGTGGCTTGGTCAGTAACTTCGTGGGTTTTTCCCATTTTTCTTGTGGCTGTAGCCCTGCGTTCAGGTTTGTTGACTTGGGATAATATTTTTACATCATTCGCTTGGCCTCTGTTTGCGATCTTTGCCAGCTTAGGTGTTGCGGGAATTGTTTTTTTGTTAGAAAAAAGTGGCCCCATGCACTGCTATTGGGCATTATTCGAATGCATGTTTTACCTTGCCCTTTTCGGTGCCGTAGCCTTACGTCACCCCATCTCCCGCCAATTTGTCATTTGGCTTTACCTTAGACTAAAACCACCATCAGAAACATAATGCATGGGATAATTTATGAAAATTGTCATTGAAAATACTAAGTTAGTCAATACAGGGGATGCTGCAATTCTTGAGGGCACAATCAAGATTTGTCGTATAGCTTTTGGACCAAACACAGAGATAAGAATTGCAGATCAAGATCCTGCCGTAACCAAATCTCTATACCCTGAAATAATTTCCTTTGGTCAATTAACCTCACTTATTTCAAAAATGCTGGTATTTCGCATTATTGCTCGCCTCAATGGTTGGAAAAATCTATATCCGATATTTAGTCGCTTCGTAGCGACCTTCGAAACACTTTATCGAATCTCGCCTATCTTAGTGCCTCGTAAGGTACGACGTGCAATTCAAGAGAGCTCTGAGGCAGATTTGCGCCTTACAGCAGGTGGCACTTTCATTTCAAACCACTATGGGGCTTATCGTATTGCGGCCGAGTTTGGGAAAAAAAGTGCGGAGCACGTGCCTCTGATATTTATGACTCAAACGATAGAATCCTTTGAAAATAACATGGCATTTGCCGATTTAGGCAAGATTATGATGGCGTCCCCTTTGATGTTGCTACGTGATGAAACATCTGAAGCTTTAGTACATGAGTTATCTGGTCGTGCCGATAACATTAGAGTTGTGCCTGATGCCGCATTTGCTCTCGCAGAGCCCATGGCTCTTAAGGCACGCATCAACGATCCGAGAATTTCCAAGCAGCCAAAAATTGCGATTTCACTGCGATCATGGCGATTCTTTAAAACACGGTCTAACCAAGAAGGTATGGCAGCTTACAAAGCGTCAGTACAACGTTTGGCAACTGATTTGGTAACGCGCCACAATGCCAAGCTCCTATTTGTTTCCACCTGCCAAGGCAGGCCCGAATATGAGTACGATGATTCAGCAGTCGCTATTGAATTTGTATCTGAGCTGCCTGAAGCCGTACGGGCCCATATCACGGTGGACCGAGATTTCCGCACACCTACGGGCATTCTCGGCCTCCTGGAAGATGTAGATGGCGTGATTGCCACGCGAATGCACATGGCCATTTTGTCATTATGTAAGGGGCTTCCCGTGATGCCTATCGCGTACGAACGGAAAACCAAGGATCTTTTCGCTAAAATGGGTATGAATGACATCGTACTGGACATCGAGACCATGTCACCAGAGGTCACCAGCGCAAGGCTTGAAAGCTTCATGAAAGATCTTCCCAGTTGGCGGCAAAACGCCGCAAAAGAGACGTTGAAGTTACATCTGGAGGCCTGCCAGACGGCCAGACATCTGAGCCAGGCGTGGGATCGAACAAAGAACGGAAAGTGAGTCTCTCATCTCCCTCAGGTTTCCCTCGTTTCCTAGGTGTTCGATCCCACGGTTTGATGATGGTGTGATTCTTTCGTTGGAATGGAAGGAATCCTTATGGGGCAAGTTCGTCATGGCAGCGCCACGTTCTGTTACCAGGCAGGGGATTTGCAAAGCAAATCTGCCGATAGGGACCGTACGCCTTCAGAGCTGCAATACAGCGCTCCACTGGCTGGTAGGGTACTGCGCAGCAATGTCCCGAGAAGCGCGAGCCTCGCTCGCGCAGCGGTGCCGCGAACTAGGGATCAACCCAAAGACGGTGGCCAAGTGGCGTAAACGCCAAACCGTTGAAAATCTGAAGGCCGAGCTAAGAGAACCGCGCTCAACCGTTCTCAGCGAGGAAGAACAAGCCATGATTATCGTGTTCCGGCGGCACACATTGTTGCCGCTGCCCCACCAGAACTTCAACCTGCCGCAACTTCGCGCCAATCTCTTCGGGCTTCGGTCTCTTAATGGCTATCTCAGGCCCTCCGCTTTCTTAATCATAGGGGCGGACCAATTCACTTGGGGAGGCTCAGGGACTAGTTGTTTGACTTGTGTTTGTGACCGAGATCCGTGCAATAAAGTGGGTTAGCCGCTCAGGGAGGCTTTGTTGCACCAATCGGGGTATGACCGGACTTCCCCTTTCCTCGGACGGATCTAACCTGCGACCTCAGTAGTGGGTATGCCAAGAGCCCTGTACTTGCTGAGGACAACAGCACGTATTGGGATGTCTGCGACCCAGCGGTCGACGTCCCGCGTCATGAGGCTCTGCCCCATAACCATCACACAATGCATCCACTGACTGGCAGGGGAATGCGTCGCATGATCCGGAGAGGTTTGGTTTCGACACGGCTTCGTCGGTGATACCCGCTCCTCCGTCGCCAGATGGCGCGGCCGAGATATGTTGATGCATTGACGGCTTCGTTGCGAGCTAGG
>CAJXIL010000151.1 GCA_913054455.1 uncultured Roseobacter sp. | reverse complement strand
GGTGACCGAAAGCGGTGGCCGCATTCATACGTCAGCCGCCACTGTGGCGGTTCTGCCGGAAGCTCAGGAAGTCGACGTGCAGATTGATCCTGGCGATATTCGCATTGATACCATGCGGGCCTCAGGGGCGGGGGGGCAGCACGTCAACACAACTGACTCCGCTGTACGCATTACCCATATTCCCACCGGGGTCATGGTGGTCAGCGCCGAAAAATCGCAGCATCGCAACCGCGAGATTGCCATGCAGGTCCTGCGTGCGCGGCTTTATGATCTGGAACGTCAGCGCATTGATGGGGAACGCTCGGCCGATCGGGCCAGCCAGGTGGGATCGGGCGATCGCTCGGAACGCATCCGCACCTATAATTTCCCGCAGGGGCGGATGTCGGATCACCGAATCAACCTGACGCTCTATAAGCTGGACCAAATCATGCAGGGGGATCTGGATGAAATCATCGACGCCCTGACAGCAGACAACCAGGCGCGGCTCCTGGCGGAAATGGGCCAATGACGGACCTGCGCGGCTCTCTTACAGCGGCGCAGGCCATGGCTGCAGCTGCGGCCCGGCTGCGGGCGGCCGGGGTAGATGATCCGGCACGCGATGCGCGGGTTCTGCTGGCCCATGCCGCCCGGATTGAGGCTAGCCGGGTCACTCTGATTGCACCTGAAGATCTCGAACCGGAAGTGGCCGAGCGCTATGAGCAGCTGATCGCCTTGCGGGCGGTGCGGGTGCCAGTTTCGCATCTGTTGGGGGAGCGTGAATTTTATGGTCGCCGCTTCAAAGTCTCAAAAGATGTTTTGGACCCCCGGCCAGAAACCGAAACCCTGATCGAGGCTGCTCTGGCAGAGCCTTTTGAACGGGTGCTGGATCTTGGCCTTGGCTCGGGCTGTATTCTGGTGACGCTGCTCGCAGAGACACCGCAGGCCACCGGCCTAGGGGTAGATTTGAGCGAGGCCGCCTGCCTGCAGGCCAGTGCAAACGCCGTCTTGCACCGGGTCGAGAGCCGCATCGATATTCAGCAGTCGGATTGGTTTTCAAACGTCACAGGACGCTTTGACCTGATTGTCTCGAACCCGCCTTACATCGCACTGGATGAAATGGCAGATCTTTCGCCTGAGGTTCGTCAGCATGAGCCCGACATGGCGCTGACGGACGGCGCTGATGGTCTGGAAGCTTACCGCGCACTTACAGCGGGTGTGCATGCGCACCTGCGCCTTGGCGGACGTCTGTGTCTTGAAATTGGTCCGACCCAGGGGCAGGCAGTTGCCGCGATGGCGCAAGAGGCAGGGCTCACCGAGATCGCTGTGCTGTCTGATCTGGATGGGCGCGACCGGGTGGTCTTTGCCCGAAATCCTGGCTGAAGCCGAAATTTCTTTGGAAAATTTGTGTTTTTGAAAGAAAGTTCACGAAATATGAGATGCGCCCCTTGTCTGAGGGGATAGAAAGTGGTTACTCAAAGTGTCGCTTGACTAAGGCGAGGTTACTCTACCTCCCAGCGACACCAAGCCCAAAATAGTCGATCATCCGGCGCAAGGATGCGCTGAATTGGATCCATGACACATGAAATTAAGGCTGACGTTAGGCATATGAGATCGTCAAAATCACGTTCGCGTTCCAAGTCGAACCGGAACCGCCCCAATGGGGTCAATGTTGTTAATCGCGTCTTCGACAGCTCCGGCCCCGAGGGCAAGGTGCGCGGGACTCCGCAACAGATCATTGATAAATACAACCAGCTCACACGGGACGCGCAACTTAGCAATGACCGTGTTGCGGCTGAGAATTTCCAGCAACACGCTGAGCATTACCTGCGTCTTCTGAATGAGGCTCAGCGCGAGATCGATGCGCGGCGCGAGGAACAGGAACGCCAGAACCGCGAGCGGCAGGCTGAACGTGATCGTGAACGCGCTGAACGTCTGGAACGTCAGGAACGCGAAGCGACCGCCAATCAGGCGGCCCAGCAACACGCGAAGCCTCAAAGCTCCCGACAGCAGACGCAGCAGCAGCCCCAGACGGGCCAGCCCAGCGACGAAGGTCAGAGCGATGAGGTGGCACGGCCTCAGGACCCCGCGAATGCACCGCAGCCTGAGGTGATTGATCCACGCGACGCAGTGCGCAGTGCTCCTGAAGACAGTGGTCTGGTGGAAACCCCGGAAAGCAAAAAGCAAGAGCCGGTGGCGGCCCCTAAGAAACCTGCCGCTCGTAAACCGCGCGCGCGTAAGCCTGCAGCGGCCAAACCCGCGGCTGAGGGCGCGCAGCCTGAAGGCGATGCGGCACAGGCGCCCGCCGTTGCGCAAGAGGCAGGCACTGAAGCCAAACCCAAGCGCGCGCCACGGGCACGAAAACCCAAGCCAAAGCCCAAGGCCGAGGATGCACCGGAAGCTGCCGAATAATTTTGGCAGTCAGGCAAACGACACAAAAAACCGGCCTTCCCTTGGGAGGCCGGTTTTTTTGACTAGAGAGTATTTGGCAGCTGTTAGTCTAGGGGTTTGATGCTGCGGGCAAGGGCGCAGAACTCTTCCAGGCTGACCTGTTCGGCCCGCTCTGTGGGTGCAATACCTGCCGCTTTTAAGTGATCTTCAATTCCGGGAGCGACGCTTTTTAGGCTGGCGCGCAGCATTTTGCGGCGCTGGTTAAATCCAGCGGCAATCACCCGTGACAGGGTGGCGGCATCGGCTGGAAAGCGCGGCTCTTGCAAGGCGGTGAGATGCACAACCGCACTATGGACCTTGGGCGGGGGGCTAAAGGCCTCAGGCGGGAGGGACAAGACGATACGGGCCTCTGCCCGCCACTGTGCCAACAGGGCCAGACGGCCATAGGCCTTGGTTCCGGGCTGGGCCACAATACGTTCGGCGACTTCACGTTGAAACATCAGGGTAAGGCTTTGCCAGAAGGGCGGCCATTCCTTGGGCGTGAGCCAGCGGACCAGCAGTTCTGTGCCGACATTATAGGGTAGATTGGCCGCGATCCGCACCGGTGGGGTGAGATGCACAAGGGGATCAATGTCAAGCGCATCCCCATTGATCAGCTGTAGACGACCAGGATAGGCCTCGGCTATTTCCGACAGGGCTGGCATGCAGCGGCTGTCTTTCTCGACCGCCAGCACCCGGCGCGCACCTTCGGCCAGCAAGCCACGGGTCAAACCGCCGGGGCCGGGACCGATTTCCAGCACATCACATTCGGTCAGATCACCTGCTTGGCGGGCGATCTTGGAGGTCAGATTGAGATCGAGCAGGAAGTTTTGCCCTAGCGATTTGCGGGCCAGCAGTTGATGGGTGTCGATGACCTCGCGCAGAGGGGGCAGGGAGTCGATGGCGCTCATTACGATATGTCCAGGGCGCGCGGCCAAACGGGGCGCCAATCAAAGAAAGGGTGCGGTTGGGATAGGCAGTTGGGCCAGAGGCGTCAAGTGGGCTAAGTGCTGCGCTGCGCCATAGTCTGGGCCAGTTTAAGCGCTTCAATCAGGCTGGAAGGGTTTGCTACTCCGGTGCCTGCGATATCAAAGGCGGTGCCGTGGTCTGGTGACGTACGGATAAAGGGCAGGCCCAGGGTGACATTGACACCGCGATCAAAATCCAGCGTTTTAATCGGGATCAGTGCCTGGTCGTGATACATGCAGATGGCGGCATCATATCGGGTGCGTGCTGCAGCATGAAACAGCGTATCCGCCGGATGCGGTCCGGTGAGGGTTAGGCTGTCGGAATTCAGCTCACAGACCAAATCATTGATCCACAACAGCTCTTCCTGTCCCATTGCGCCGCTCTCGCCGGCATGGGGGTTTAGCCCGGCCACAGCAATGCGTGGCGCTGCAATTCCAAACTGGCTGCGCAGCCCCTGGGCGGTGATCGCGATCACCTCGCGCAACAGATCCGGAGAGAGGGCCTTTGGCACCTCACTCAGCGCGATATGGATGGTGGCAGGGACCACGCGTAGGGCAGGGCTGGCAAGCATCATCACCACCCTCTCGCGGCCTGCCAGATGTGCTAAAAACTCGGTATGCCCGGGAAAGGCAAACTGCGCCCCGTCAATCAGGGCCTTTTTGTGTATCGGCGCGGTGCAAAGCGCTGAGGCGGCCCCCGATTGAACCAGCGCAACAGCGCGTTCTATGGATTGAACGACGCCTAGCGCATTTTGGGGGTCCGCTTGGCCTTTTGAAGCAGAGCCCGCAAACTGCAATGGCAAAACCGGCAGAGCCTGAGCGCAGTGGCCCATGGCCTCATGCGGTGCTTTGATCAGAGCAAACGGGGTATCGTCTGGCAGATGGCGCGGATCACCAATCCAAAAAAACGGGCAGCTCTCTTTCAAGAGCTGCCAGGCTTTGGCGGTGATCTCAGGTCCAATCCCGGCAGGTTCCCCACAGCTCAATGCGATGGGACGCGAGGGCAGGCTGGTGGGCGTCATTTCTCAACGATCAGGGCATCGGCCCGAAGTTGTTCGATGAAACTATTGGACAAAGACTCCATTCGTTGCTGGGTCAGCGCGTTGGCCACTGTTTCACGAGATTCTCCCTCGCCCAGCTCGGCGGTGCGCCCGCAAAGCATCAAGAGCATCAGAGTCTGCCCCTGGTTGCGGGTGAGAGTGAGAGAGGTCTCATTTGGGTCCAGCTTGGCCAGTTCAATCGCAATATCCTGGGGGATTTCCGCAGGCACCAGGCTTTGGCGGTCCAGCACCGCAGGATCTTGATCTTTGGCGACGCCATAGAGATCGTCACAGGTATCGATGCGAGTTGCAATCTCTTGCCCAAGGGCCAGGGCTTCAGCGCTGCGGCCTCCTGGAATGTAATAGCTGGCGTATTCGATGGCGGAATATCGTTGACGGCTGCCGGTGACTTCCCGAACGCCGCGCATCTGGAACATGGCCACGGCGCCTTGCAAGGGCAGAGGTTCGGTGATCTCACCAGGCTCAAGCGCCAGCACCACGGGCTGCAGCTGAGGCGGCAGTTTGGTCAGGTTCATCCAAGGCAGGCGGCCGCCATTGTTGCGGCTGTCAGAGGCCGAGTACTGTGTCGCCGCAGAGGAAAAGGCTGCAAAACTGGTCAATTGCCCGACCTGATCAGTCAGGGTCTCTACCTGCTGCGCATTTTGTTCGTTGATGGGTACGATCAGCTCTGACAGCAAGACCTGAACCCCGCCTGATCCGGCCTGTCCCATGGCGCGGTCAACTTCCGCCTCCGTTGGTCGTGCACGGGACAAGAAGCGTGCGCTGATATACTCGCGCCAGCCAATGCCGACCTTGGTAAAGTCGCGCACGGTTTCTGGATCGATGCCGTTTTGTTTGAGAACTGTCAGAAATTCATTGAGCGACAGATTTGCCCGTCCGGCAAGCTCGGTCATACCCGCGGTAATATCTTCCTCACTGGGCGAAATGCCGACCTTGGCCAGTTCTGCCAATTTGAGCCGATCCTTGATGAGTTCCTGGCGGGCCATGATCTCTGGGTCGCCAGGGGTCCGCAGTACCCCCATGAACAGGGCACGTTGCTTGAGCTCGTAATAGGTGATTGCAGCACTATCGACAGTTACTGCGGGCGAAAACAGCCCCTGAGCAGCCAGTGGCGCGGCTGCAGAAGACAGCGCAAAGCCCAAAGTCATTGCGGCCGCTGTTCGGGAGAAGCTTCGGATCAAGGAAGCGGAGAAGGCCTGGGTCAAGATTGTCTGCATGATCGCCTGTACTGTTTGCTGCCGTTATTGACTGAGAACCCGTTCATGGAAATTGAAAACCCAAAATCCGTGGAGGGATCTACGCTTGTTGTTGAGGTATAGCGCCGGTTTACCGAAAGGTCGACCGTCACGCATTCGTTGCTATAGGCTAGGCCGAGACCCGCTCGCGTTGCCCGTGCATCAGATATATCATAGCGCAGGCTGGCGCTGGCTTTCCAGCCGACAGAGACCTCGTAGGACCCATCAATCCAGATCTCGGAGGTCTCTGTGGTGCGGTTTTCTCTGGGGTCTGTGCCAAGCCAGAGATAGCTGCCGGAAACAGCCAGCGCATCGCGGTACCAATCGCCGCGCACCTCGGCTTTGGAGAAGTTCAGGGAATCGTTCAGCAAGCCGCGCGCCGTCAGGGCGATGCCATCGTTGAACTTCAATTGCCCTGCCAAAAGCAGGTCTGAGGTGGTGCCGCCAAGGCCGGAACTCTTAGTATATCGGGTATCGGCATCCTGACGGATAATCTGGCCAAGGCTGGCATAGGCCTGCCAGCCACTGCTGGCAAAGCGCGCCCAGTTGACCCCATAAGCGAGGCTCAGACCATCTTCACGTGCATCAGACGCCGGAAACCGTGATAGGGACAGCAGATTGCCCTGATCAAATTCCACATAATTGCTTTCATCCTGGGCAACCTTGTCTCCGATGGCATTGCTCCAGCCCAATTGGACAATGGGTTCAAGATACTGCGCGGCGCCACTTGCGTCGGTCTTGGACATTGGCAGGCGCAGGGTCAGCGCAGACCGTGGGGTAATGCGCGAGCTATGCTCGGAAAAATAGGAATCGTCATAGGTGGTGAACCCGTCAATCGCAGTGCCAAGTTCCCATTCAAACTCTAACCCACTTGCCAAATGCCAGCTGCGCCTCCAGTCCAGATCTGCCGTGAGGCGCCCGTGATCGCGCCCATTGGCGGAGGTCAAATTCCCCTCCAGATCTGAGGTGCGGTTGTGGCCGTGGGCTTCCAGAGTCAACCGTGTCTCTCCGCCGATGGAGGTCGGGAAATAGCGCTTTTGGTAGAAAACTTCGCCGATGGAAGAGGGTATCAGATCCTGGTTTTCACTATCTCTGAGTGTTTTGAAATTGGTCAAAGCCGCGTGCAGCAGGCTGTCGCGCGTGGATCTGGTCAGGGTGATCTCCGATCTGAGGCGATCTAGATCCGGCAGGCTGTAGTCGGCAATATAGGCGTCGTCTGATACAGTTTTTAGGTCAAACTCGAGCTGGAAGTCGCGCGGCAGATCAAACTGGCCGGTCGCAAAGAGGTAACCTCGATCTTCATCAGGCTGCAGGTCGTCGCGGGTAAAGGCGCCCTCAAATTCAATGTTGCCATGCCGGAAGGCCTGACGATATCGGGCGTCCAGAGTTCGGGTGCTGCTAGAGAGATACGGCGACAGGGTCAGATCGCGGCTCTCCCCCAATGTGAAGAAATAGGGGATCTTCACGCCGGTGCCCAGGTTCGAGGTCGTCCGGGTCGAGGGCACCAGGAAGCCGCTGGTACGGTCCAGGTTGGGATCTGGAAGGCGCACCGCTGGGAAGTAGAAAACCGGTACATCAAGAATTCTGACCTGGGCGTTCTCAAAATAGAGTTGTTGCTCCACCTGATCATGGATGACACGTTCGGCGCGGATCTGCCACAGCGGCGGCTTGCCGTCATCGCAGACATGGCAAGAGGTTACCGAGGTTTTGTAGAGTTGGGTATAGCGCCCGCCCACACGGGTCATCTGCAAGGAGGCCAGCTGCAATTGCTGCCTGAAAACCATGCGCGCCCCGGTCAAGAGCCCGTCACGCAGGCTACGGTCGAGCTCTGCGGCAGTGGCAAGGATCGTGACCTCGCCCCCCTGGTCAAGCCGAATCGGTCCCTCGATCTTTAGGGTGCCACTGCCTTCTTCAAAGGTAACTTTTTGGGCCTGTAGTCGAACATCGCCTTGAAACGCTTCGACATTCCCTTGTGCGATCAGTTGGCGGTCAGGGGTAATGAACATCTGGTCGGCCACCAGAATTGCAGGGGTTTCCGCAGCAGGGGCGGGACCGTCTTGCTGGGCCTGTGCAGGAGCCGCGATAGCCAGCCAAGGCAGAACCACCGAGAGCAATAGGGCTCGGCGCATATTATCCGTCCTCAGCATGTAAAAGCAGTCCCATCGTCAGCAAAATTGAGGCCACAGGCGGCGCCCAAGCGGCCAGGGCCACCGGAATCTGGCCATTCTCACCCAAAATCTGCGCAAAATTTCGAACAAAGTACAGCCCAAAGCCCAATAAAACAGCAGTGAGCACCGCGAGGCCAGTGCCACCAAATCGTGTATGGCGCATGGTGAAGGCTGCGCCAACCAGTACCATTGCGATCAGGAAAAGCGGTCGCGCCAGCTCCACCTGATACCAGACCTGATAGCGTTTCGTCGAAAAACCGGCCTGGGCAAGGTCGCGAATAGTGGTGGGTAGATCATATACGGATATCCCACCCGCAGATCCCAACCGGTCCCGAATG
>CAJXIL010000150.1 GCA_913054455.1 uncultured Roseobacter sp. | reverse complement strand
CTATGAAAGTCAAGAACTCGCTCCGCTCGCTCAAGAACCGGCACCGTGATTGCCGCATTGTGCGTCGCAAGGGCCGCGTCTACGTGATCAACAAGACACAGCCGCGTTTCAAAGCACGCCAGGGCTGAGACTAAGATCTCGCTCTAATCGGAAGAACCGCATCCCCGGATGCGGTTTTTTTGTATTTAAACCCCAGGCCTGCCAGCCCATCATCTATATCAAAACAGATCTGCTAGGCCCCACAGCCGAACAGGCTTGAGGTTGCGCGTCTGTAGTGAGAGTTTTTGCGCCTTGTGTGGTTGCACTCTATTTCACTTTGGTTCACTTTCCTATAACTGACAAAAGAAGTCGGAATTCTAATTCCCCAATCTGGCCCGTCACTTTTAGATCGGAACCGCTATGTTGAAAGCTCCCACTGTCTTGGCTGGCACTCTTGCCGCTGTCCTTGCAACTTCCGCCGCTGCCGAAGGTGAGTTGAATCTTTATTCTTCTCGTCACTACGACACCGACGAACGCCTCTATTCTGATTTTGAAGACGCCACTGGCATCACCATCAACCGAATCGAAGGCAAAGCGGACGAGTTGATTGCTCGGATGTCCGCCGAAGGCGCCAACTCGCCCGCCGACATTCTCTTGACCGTTGATACATCGCGTCTGGCACGCGCCAAAAATGCGGGCATTTTGCAGTCGGTCGACAGCGACCTTCTAGAAGCCCGCGTCCCCGGTTATCTTCAGGATGCCGATAACCAGTGGTTTGGCTTTTCACAGCGCGCGCGGATCATCTTTTACGACAAAAACGATGTGACAAACCCACCACGCACCTACCTCGACCTCGCGGATTCCGCCTATCAGGGCCAGATCTGTATTCGGTCCTCCAGCAACACCTATAACCAGACGCTCCTGGCTTCGATCGTAACCCACCATGGCGCCGAAAAAGCCCTGGAATGGGCCGACGGCGTGGTGGCGAATATGGCCCGCGCCCCACAGGGTGGCGACACCGACCAGCTGCGCGGTATCGTCTCTGGCGAATGTGAAATTGCAGTCGGCAACAGCTATTACTTCGCCCGCACGATCCGTAAGAACGTTAAAGGTGTTTCGGATCAACGGGACATGATCGGCTGGGTATTCCCTTCGCAGAACACCGTAGGCGCCCATATGAACCTTTCTGGCGCGGGCGTTGCCGCCCATGCGCCAAACCGCGACAATGCGGTGAAGTTTCTGGAATATCTCGCTTCTGATCAGGCACAGCAGTATTTCTCGGCCGGCAACGACGAATACCCCAGTGTACCCGGTGTTGGCCTAGCGCCAAGCATCGCAGCTCTTGGGCACTTCAAGCCCGATGATATCAATCTGTCAGAGGTCGCCAAGAACATCCCAGAGGCGCAGAAGATCTTTAACGAGGCAGGCTGGGAATAATCTCAGACCCAAATCAACAATGCACCCGGAACAGAAATGCCTGCTTCGGGTGTTTTTGTCTTGCGCCCATCCCAAATATGGGAAATATTCCCTACATCAAGACGGAGCAAGAAAATGGATGGCTTCAACAGCCGCTTGGCCAACCGGCTCGCAACACTTCGACAGGACAGGGGGTGGTCATTGGACCAGCTGGCGCAGGCAAGCGGAATCAGCCGTGCCAGCCTCTCGCGCTTGGAAAAAGGCGAGGTCAGTCCTACCGCTGAAAGTCTTGGCCAGCTTTGTGCCGCCTATGCGCTGCCTATGTCCCAACTGATGATGCAGGTTGAAGACAGCCATGAGCCGCTGGTCACCGCATCGCAACAACAGATATGGCGAGACCCAACCACCGGTTTTGAGCGTCGGCAGGTTTCACCGCCAGCGCCTACTTTGGCGGGCGAAGTCATCGCGGGTTATCTGCCGCCAGAGCAGACCATCAGCTATGATTCTCCGTCACGCCCGGGCCTGGAACACCACCTGATCCTGCAGGAGGGCGTACTGCAACTCACCCTGTCCGGGAAGTCCTATGCGCTAAAGGCGGGTGACTGTCTGCGCTACCACCTAACCGGATCATCCCAATTTTCTTCAGGCGCCCAAGGCGCCCGCTACATTCTGGTGCTGATATGAGACTCGAAATACGCCCGGTGATAGCCACCGAACTGAATAGCCTTGAACAGGCCCTGGCCGAAACCCTTTGGGCCTGCGTTCAGGGAGGCGCAAGCGTTAGCTTTGTGCTGCCGTTTTCCCAGAATGACGCCACCCGGTTCTGGAGCGATCAGGTCTTTCCAGCCGTACAACGCAATGACGTCATCCTATTCGGGGCCTTTGTGGACGGAAGACTGCAAGGCACCGCACAACTGGCGATCTCCCAGCCTGCAAATCAGCTGCACAGGGCAGATGTGGCAAAACTTCTCGTCCACCCAGAGGCCCGCCGCAGCGGGCTCGGTCGGGCCCTGATGCTGGCTGTTGAGGCTGAAGCGCGGACATTGGGCAAAACGCTCTTAGTGCTGGATACGCGTTCCGGCGACCCTTCGCAGCGGCTTTATGAAAGTCTCGGGTTTAACGTCGCAGGCTCTATCCCTGGGTATTGCCGCAATCCGCAAACTGAGACCTATGAGGCAACCACATATCTGTACAAAGCACTGATCTAGCTAACTGGACCCAGGGCCTCCAAATGCCTATAGCTCGCAGCGCGCAATCAGGCAGGAGGCCCCATGTTTAACATTCGATCCGCCCCTCTTTGGACCCAATTCAAATGAATCGCCTGCCTGTCACCGTGCTGAGCGGCTATCTTGGCGCTGGAAAAACCACCCTGATCAATCGCCAGCTTGCAGAGGATCACGGACTGCGACTGATGGTTGTGGTCAATGATTTTGGCGCAGTGAACATTGACGACGCCCTGATCACCGCCGAAGACGGCCAGACCCTCGCGCTGACCAATGGCTGTGTCTGCTGTAGCATGGACCAGGATTTGCAGATGGCCCTGCGCAAGATCGTCATTCAGGCTGATCGCCCTGATCATATCTTGATCGAAGCCAGCGGCGTGTCGGACCCCGCCGCGATCGCCGACACTATCCACAGCATCCCCGAACTCAGCTACGGGGGTATTGTGTCACTGGTGGACGGCGATAACGCCGCAGCCTTGCTTGCGGATAGGGCCGTGGCCGATTTGGTACGCCAACAAATTCGCTGCGCCGATCTCGTCCTGGTGAGCAAAACCGCAGACCTGGACCAGGATCTGGAGGTGCAGCTTTCAAAGATCGGTGCTCGTGGTTTGCGTCTGCTGGATGACACCCCCTTGGCTGATCTGCTATTTGATCTGCTGCCCCTGCCGCAGGGCCACAGCACAGCCAAACCCCATGCCGCCTTTACCACCTGGCAGTTTCAAAGCGACAGACCGCTTGATCGCCGCCAACTGGGCGACAAACTGGCTTCCCGTCCCAAGGGACTCTATCGGATGAAGGGGTTTGTTCTTACCTCTGGTGGAGCCTATGCGCTGCATATTGTGGGTCAAAACGTTGAGGCCAAACGTTGCGAGGCGAGCACAACCCAACTGGTGGCCTTAGGGCCAAGAGACCAGATCAGCCGTTCTGAGATCGACGACTGGTGGAACAGCTAAACAGCGCCAGCCCCCGTTAGCGGCGCCCGACCTGACGGCAAATCAAGATCACCGGCAGTAGACCAACGGCCACGATGACCAGCGACGGCACCGCCGCGCCCTCTAACCGCTCATCCGACGCAAGCCGGTAAGCCTGCACAGCCAGAGTGTCATAGTTGAAGGGTCGCATGATCAGCGTGGCTGGCAGCTCCTTCATCACATCGACAAAGACGATCAACAGCGCAGTCAGCAGGCTGGGGGTGAGCATGGGCAAATGCACCCGACGCAGCATGCCCAGGGGACCCTGCCCTAAGGAACGCGCCGCAGCATCCATGTTTGCGTGAACCGTGGACTGCCCGCTTTCATAGGCGCCCAGTGCTGCCGCCAAAAAGCGTACCATATAGGCCGCCACCAATAGCCAAATGGAGCCTGAAATCAGCAAGCCCGTGCGGATCTCAAAATTGGCCTGCATCCAGGCATCCAACGCATTGTCAAAGGCCGCAAAAGGCACCATCAGCCCCACTGCAATAACGCCGCCCGGCACTGCATAACCCAAACGGGACATATAGGCGGCCAGCGCGGAGGGGCGACCGGGACGCAGGCGCTGATAAAAGCCCAAACAAATGGCTGCCACCACCGTCAAAAGTGCCGCCAGCGCCGCCAGGGTGAGAGAGTTTTGCAAAAAGGCGATATAGCGTCGGCTTAGCAGGTCCTGTTCGGACTGAAGCCCCATGTCGAAGAGGATAATGACCGGAAGTAAAAAGCCAAAACAAACCGGCAGCGCGCATAGAATCCAAGCACCCACAGATCGCCAGCCTTTGAGATCGGCTGGCGGCATCGCTGCGTGTTGTTTGCCTGCCTGATGGTAGCGCGCCTTGCCACGGGTGGAGCGCTCCACCACTGCAAGAACCAGCGCAAAACTTAGCAGGCAAAGCGCTAATTGAGCGGCGCCAGCGCGATCCCCCATGGAAAACCAACTGGTGTAGATCCCAGTGGCAAAGGTCTGCACACCAAAATAGGAGACGGTACCAAAATCCGCGATGGTTTCCATCACCGCCAGCAAAACCCCAGAGGCAATCGCTGGGCGCGCCATTGGTAGGCTCACCAGCCAGAAGGCCTGAAAAGCGTTCTTTCCCAAGGCGCGTGCCGCCAGAAAGGCGCCGCCGCTTTGCTGCAAAAAAGCTGCCCGCGCCAACAGGTAGACATAGGGGTACAGCACCAGCACCAGCATCACCGCCGCGCCGCCTAAGGAACGAATTTCCGGAAACCAGTAATCGCGTGGCCCCCAGCCGGTCACAGATCGCAGGGTCGTTTGAACGATACCAGGGTGATCCAGAACAAAGGTATAGGCATAGGCCAGAACATAGGCCGGGAAAGCCAGCGGTAAGACCAGAGCGATCTCAAACAATCGAACGCCCGGAAACCGCGTCATGGTGACCAGCCAAGCTGCGCCAACACCAATACACAGGGTCCCCACAGATACCAGGGCAACCAAGGCCACAGTTGTCAGAACGTAGCGGCTCAACACCGTTTCGGCCAAATGCTGGATCGTATCGGTACCACCCGTCAGCGCTGCCAGCGCAACCGCGACCATCGGCAAGATGCATGCCAGAGCCACGCCCCATGCCAAAACAGAAAACGTCCTGGTTCCAGAGCGTTCGCCTCGGCGGTTCCCCTTTGGGGCGTATTCTTCAGTCTCGCTCACGGCAGTCATTTGTCTGGCTCTTGGCTGTCAGTTGGTTCTCCCCCTTATGCGATAATTTTGGTCAGAAACTCCAGCGGGAAACCAAACACGGGTGGTTTTGCCCCACCTCAACTTAGGGGGTGCGGAAACTATGCCCTCTCGGTCAGAAAAGGCTGACGCAAACCCAGTAAGACCTATACACTGACATTCACCCCGCGGCGACACAGCCCGTGCGGGTACTTGCGCCTTTGGCTGTGGCCTAGGCAAGCACCCAGTTTCCCCATCCCCATAACACTGAGGCCCTGAAAGATGATTTCAGCCGACTATTGCCGTCTCCTGGCACGCTACAACAGCTGGCAAAATACCTCACTCGTAACCGCAGCCGATGGGTTAACCGATTCCGAGCGCTGGCTGGACCGAGGTGCGGTCTTCAAATCCATAGCTGCAACATTGAACCATCTCTATTGGGCCGATGCGCTTATGCTTGAGCGCATCAAAGGCAACCAACGCCCACAAGATAAGATCACACATGCGCTAACCAGTCCGTCGGATTGGGCTAACTTCAAAGATCTACGGGCAGGTCGAAATGTAGAAATCGAAGAATGGGCAGCCAGCATAGCCAACGCAGATCTCAGCGGCGTTACCAGATGGTACCCTCCCGATGGCTCTGCCAGGATTGAAATGCCAAAAACTGTTTGCATCGTTCAGCTCTTCGACCACCAAACCCATCATCGGGGGCAGATACATGCCATGCTCACAACGGCAGGCGCTAAACCTGAGCCAACGGACATTCCGGCGATGCCACAGGCCAGTGTTGATCCCACACCACATAAAAAATCCCCCCGACAGCCGCCAGGCACATCGGAGGGAAAGGACACCGACAAGCGGTGCGGGGATCTGCGAAGCCCTCCAAATCAGGGAGGAAGGGCTCCAGAGTATTTTTAGTCGTAGCTGCGCTGGTCTTCGATCACCAAACCATCCTTGGGCAGAGCACCAGGGGTAACAACTTCGATCTTGCCCTTCATTTTGAGCACTTCGATAACCGATTTTCCAAAGGTAATCTCATCGCCAGCATTGGCCTCGATCTGCACTGTCATGGTGTCCATCTCGCCATCACGAGCGGCAATCACACGAGCCTTGACGATCTCATCATGCTTTTCAACCAGGGCCGCGACCTGTTCGGGTCGGACAAACATACCCTTGATCTTGGTCGTCTGGTCCGCACGACCCATCCAGCCCTTGATCCGCAGGTTGGTCCGCCCACAGGGTGAGACACCCGGAAGGATGGCCGACAGATCCCCAGTGGCAAAACGGATCAGCGGATAGTCCGGATTGAGCGTTGTCACCACAACCTCGCCCACTTCGCCGGGCGCGACAGGCGTGCCAGTCCCAGGCGTGACAATCTCAACGATGACGTTTTCATCAACGATCATGCCGTCCATCGCGGCGCTCTCGTAGGCGATATTGCCAAGATCTGCGGTGGCGTAGCTTTGCAGGCAAGTAATACCGCGATCAGCATATTCCTGACGTAGTGAGGGAAACAGCGCGCCGCCGCCAACCGCCGCCTTGGTAAAGCCCAGCTTTACCCCCATGGCTTCGGCCTTGTCGAGAATAACCTTCAAATAGTCAGGTGTACCAGCATAAGCAGTGGCGCCTACATCCCGGGCGGCTGTCACCTGTAGCTCTGTCTGGCCGGTACCCGCGGGTAGGACGGCAGCGCCAACAGCACGGGCACCGTTTTCAAAGATCATGCCAGCAGGTGTCAGGTGATAGCCAAAGCAGTTTTGCACCACATCGCCCTGACCGATGCCAACCGCATGCAGGAACCGCCCCATGCGCCACCAATCGTGATCGACGCCGCCCGGTTCATAGATCGGACCTGGGGATTGAAAAATATGAGCAAAACCAGAGGCCGGTTTCACCGTGAACCCGCCAAAGGGCGCATTGCCGCCCTGGGCCTTGCTGAGGTCAGATTTACGCAGAACCGGCAGCGCCGCCAAGTCAGAAGCCGAGGTGATAGCTGGCGCATCAATCCCGCTCAGGCTGCCTGCGTATCCGGCGGCCGTTTGGGCCAAGGCGATCTGTTCAGGCAGCGCCGCTGCAAGATCGCTGGCGCGTTGGTCGTCGGAACGCGTTTCTAGGGTATCAAAATAGGTCATATGCTCACCATCACTCCCTTAGCTCAACCACCGCTTACGGCGGCGGTATGAGCGCACATCACGGAAGCTCTTGCGGCCATCGTCGGACATGCCAAGGTAAAATTCTTTAACATCAGGGTTTTCGCGCAGCTCTGCCGCGGGGCCATCCATCACAACCCGGCCAGATTCCAGAATGTAGCCGTAATGGGCATAGCGCAGCGCCACGTTGGTGTTCTGTTCGGCCAAGAGGAAGGTCACGCCTTCCTGTTCGTTGATCGATTTCACGATCTCAAAAATCTGCTCCACCAACTGCGGCGCCAGGCCCATCGAAGGCTCGTCCAGCAGGATGGTCTCGGGGCGGCTCATCAGGGCGCGGCCCATGGCCACCATCTGCTGTTCACCGCCAGAGGTATAGCCAGCTTGGCTTTTGCGGCGTTCTTTCAGACGTGGGAAATAGTTGTAAACCATTTCAAGATCTTGCTGAATATTCGCGCCACCATCAGACCGGGTATAGGCACCAGTCAGCAGGTTCTCTTCAACGGTCAGGTGTTCAAAACAATGACGCCCCTCCATTACCTGGATCACGCCATTGCGCACCAGTTCGGCGGGGTCTGCATCATGCACATTCTTGCCACGGTATTTCACCGATCCCTTGGTCACCTCACCGCGCTCAGAGCGCAGCAGGTTAGAGATCGCCTTAAGCGTGGTGGTCTTACCGGCACCGTTGCCGCCCAAAAGCGCGGTGATGCCGCCTTTTGGAACATTGAGGCTGACGCCCTTCAGCACCAGGATCACGTGATTGTAGATCACCT
>CAJXIL010000149.1 GCA_913054455.1 uncultured Roseobacter sp. | reverse complement strand
CTATCATGCTGGATTCATGCAGTGAATCCCCCAACCGATTTGTGCAACAAAGCCACGATCACCCAAAAGGCAATCTTCAGGTCAATATTTATCGACGGCTTTTTCATGTTTCTCTCCATGCCAACCTGATGGAGCGAAGACTTCACCGCGAAGCTTCTGACTCACACCAGGGAGGAGGAAAGGTGCTTATTTCCAGAAGCCTGTGTTCATCACGGGAGGTGCCCACAGTGCATGGCAGTTTTATTGCCGTTCCTACTATGTGGTATCGTTAACGTGGCATTTCAAGACACGGGTTGAGTTTGGCAAAAACGGTGGTTTTTTCGCCGCCGCCTAAGGAGCGGACTTTGCTGCATAGTGCAGCATTCAGCACTTCGGGCTCACAACGGACTTGCGGCAGTGCGGCGGCAGGGTTGCAGCAACACCGCCGTCAGATTTACATACCTGATGGCCGTTGTCAGCCCTTTCACGACATTCGTGCCTGGCGCAGCATTCGTCGAAACCTAGGCACCATGGGCGGGCTGCGGGCTTTTGCTGCGCGCCGCACCAACGGCAGCTATGCGTAGAAAGTGACCTTTGAAAAACTACGCGAACGGCCCAGGGGCCTCTGGGAGCTATCCACATTGAATGTCTTCTTTGCGCACATATCGAAGCCCCTATGGATCGCCACTAGGTTTTTTGTTTGTAATGTCATTATGTTACGCTAAACCTCAAACCGACCAAATACCCGCAGAACCAACAAATTTTCATACTTGTATGACTCGGCAATCATGTAGCGCACAACTTCGTAGAATTGGCGTTGAAAAGGTTGCACCTGTAACCACAACATCAAAGTCCCAGACATTCCCAGACTGACAAGTCAAATCCAACCCGTTCTTTGAGCTATCTATAACCAGAATGCTATTTTTGCCGCAATTGGCGATAGCTTTGCGTGCGGATACTTCGTCAGAATTGTAATCCATTACTCTGCCGGTCTCCGACAGGCCGCCGCAGCTGAACACCGCATAGTCCACATTGAACTTTGAAAAAAATTCAAGTGCAGGCGTCCCAATCATATCCAGATCGCGCATTCGGACAGCTCCGCCTGCCAGTTCAACCGCAACGCCTTGAGCATGCTGCAGGGCGCAGACCGCGTGGATACTGTTGGATGCCACAAATAGGCCCTTGTGCGAGGCCAGAAAACGCGCGCATGTTTCTACTGTCGTGCCAGTGCCCAAAGCCAGACGCGCGCCGTCTGGGATCAAATTCTTGACTGCCAAAGCAATGCGTTGTTTTTCCTGCCGTGCAATCCCTTCACGCGGGAGATAGCCGATGTTTTCGCTTTGTTGGCGCAGTCGCGCGGTGCCATTGCGCCGCTGTACCAAGCCTGCTTCATCCAGATCGCGTAGATCTGCGCGGATCGTTTGAACAGAGACGGAAAGCTCGAACGAAAGCTCCATAGCCGAAAGCGTATCGTTTTCTGACAACAATTCGATGATCGCATCTCTTCGCTGGGTAACGTCCCGTTGCACGGCAGCCTCCTCTTATAAAGCATATATTTTTCTGAAGGTTAGGAAACTATTCCGCGCGCTGCAATAGAAATAAAGACTTCAAGTATCTGTTACAAAACAGTCAAGGTTCTCAGCGATAAGGCGACTCGTGAAATTCTTTCGTCCGAAAACAAAACTCCAGGAGAGCCCTATGAAGTCCGTCCTCACATCCACCGCTTTCGCGTTCTTGGCCAGCACGGCCATGGCCGACACGATCACCCTCTACACCTCGCAGCCCAATGCTGATGCGCAGCGCACAGTTGATGCCTTTATGGCAGCCAACCCCGGTACCGAAGTCGATTGGGTGCGTGATGGTACGACCAAGTTGATGGCACGCCTGCGCGCCGAGATCGAAGCCGGTAATCCACAACCTGACGTGCTTTTGATCGCAGACACCGTAACCCTTGAAGGCATGGCACAGCAGGGCCTGCTGAATGCCTATAGCTCGCCAGAAGCAGCGAACTACGACGCAGCCCTCTTCTCACCCGAGGGGTATTACTATTCCACCAAGCTGATCACGACCGGCCTTGTCTACAACACCGGCGTTGAAACCGCACCGACATCTTGGGGCGACCTGTCTGATGCCTCCGTCAAGGGTCAGATCGCAATGCCGTCACCGCTGTATTCAGGTGCCGCGCTGATCCACCTTGCCACGCTAACGAGCGACGACAGCTTGGGCTGGGACTATTACGAAGGCCTTGCCGCCAATAAAGCGCGCGCACAGGGCGGCAATGGCGGTACGTTCAAGGCCGTCGCCTCGGGTGAAAAACCTTACGGCATGGTCGTGGATTTCCTTGCCATCCGCAACAAGGCCGATGGATCTCCGGTAGAATTCGTATTCCCTGAAGAAGGTGTCTCTTATGTGACTGAGCCTGTTGCGATCATGTCTTCTGCCAAGAACGTTGCTGGCGCAGAAAAGTTTGTCGACTTTTTGTTGAGCAAAGACGGTCAGGACTTGGTTCTGGATATGGGTTACATTCCAGCGCGTGACGGCATGGGTGTCCCCGCAGGTTTCCCCGCGCGCGATGACATCAAGCTGATGGCCTTTGATCCTGCCGAAGCACTTGCAAACGCAGATGCCAACAAAGCTAAATTCTCAGAACTTTTCGGCGCTGAGTGATGTTTGCCGCACAAAACAACGGAGGTAGCCGGTCCGAGGCCCGGCTGCTCTCTGCTATTCTGGTCGTGGCGATCTGTCTGACGCTTGCGCCGGTGTTGCGCCTTTTTGTCGAGGGCGTCACGTATCAAGGAAACCCTAGCCTTAGCCTGATGCGAGAGGTACTGGCACAGCCCTCAACCCTGAGCGCGCTTAAGCATTCCTTGGTCACAGCCGGTTTTGGCACTTTGGTGTCTTTGGTGCTGGGATCTGCCTTTGCATTCCTTGTGGCGCTAACAGACCTGCGCGCCAAGGCGGCACTGGTTTTTTGTCTGATGATCCCGATGATGATCCCGCCGCAGATTACCGCGCTGTCTTGGGTCCAGATCATGGGGCCTTCGTCGGCTTTGTTAAAAACGCTGGGCATCGCGCCTCCACTTGGGGCGCCACAGCCGCTCTATTCGCCTGAGGGGATTATTTTTCTTCTGGGCATCCAGCATATGTCGATCATTTTTCTGACGTTGCGCGCCGGCCTGAGATCTGTCCCCCAAGACGTTGTTGAGGCCGCCCGAATCAGCGGTGCAAAAGGGTTGCGCATATGGTGGCAAGTGGTGCTGCCGCTGACCCTGCCCAGTCTGGGTGCCGGTACGGCAATCACCTTTGTGACCGCCCTTGGTAATTTTGGCATTCCGGCGATGTTGGGCATTCCGGCAGGCTATGCGACTCTACCGACGCTTGTCTATCAAAAGCTGGCGGGAATGGGGACGACGGTCTTGGCCGAAGTTTCGGTTCTGGCAATGTTAATCGGGGCTGTGGCGGTTGCTGGTATTTTATTGCAGCGCCTCTTGCAGACCCGTCAGAAGCTACACCTTGTCGCTAGCACATCCCGCCCCTTAGCTTTGCCGCTGGGTAAGGCACGCCTGACTGTTGAAATCCTGCTGTGGGCGCTGATTTCTGCCATCCTTGTGCTGCCGATGTTTGGCCTTTTGGCCACCTCCTTGATACCTGCCTATGGGGTGCCGCTGGGCCTTGACACGATCAGCCTTGCGTCGTGGCAGGAGGTGCTTTTCCGGCAACCTGCAACATCGCGTGCGTTTACTAACTCATTCGGGCTGGCGGTGGGCGTATCTTTGTTTCTTCTTGTGATTTGCCTGCCCCTTGCCTGGCTAATGGAGCGGCGCAAGACACGGCTTACACGCCTGTTCGACAGCCTGCTTGACCTGCCCTATGCGTTGCCGGGTGTGGTACTGTCGATTGCTATGATTTTGCTATTGATCAGATTGCCGTTCACAGATGCCACGCTTTACGGCACGATCTGGATTATTTTTCTGGCCTATATCGCGCGCTTCTTTGCGGTCATGTTCCGTCCGGTTCAGGCCAGCCTCAAACAGTTTGATCCAGCGATGGACGAGGCCGCGCAATCGGTTGGCGCTTCGCTTTACCAGCGTTTGCGTGATGTGATCTTTCCGCTTTCGGCACCTGCTGCTGCGGCGGGGGCGATCCTTGTCTTTCTCACTGCGTTCAACGAACTCACGGTGTCTGCGCTTTTGTGGTCCTCGGGCACCGAGACGCTCGGCGTGGTGATTTTCAATCTCGATGACAGCGGCGAAACCGGCATGGCCAGCGCATTGGCGATGACCATCGTGCTTGTCGTCATCGTCTTCATGGCGCTGATCCAATTGTTATCAAGCCGCTTTCCCAAAGGAGTTGTCCCATGGCAGACATAGACCTGTCCTGCGTTGGCAAGACATTCGCAGGCACGCCTGCGTTACAAGATATCACAACGCGGTTTGACGACGGCGAATTTGTTGCGCTTTTGGGGCCATCGGGCTGTGGCAAAACCACGCTTTTGCGGATCTTGGCCGGGTTTGAAGTGCCCAGCCACGGACGCCTGCGCATCGGGACGCGCGAAATGGCCAACGCCCAGACGGGCGCGAACCTGCCCCCCGAAGCGCGCAACATCGGGTTTGTGTTCCAGTCCTACGCGCTTTGGCCGCATATGCCTGTGCGGCGCAATGTATCCTACCCGCTTGAGATCCGAAAATTATCCAAGGCAGAGATCGCAAAACAGACCAATGCCGCCTTGGCCTCAACGGGGCTGGTGGATTATGCGGATCGTATGCCTTCTGATCTTTCGGGGGGGCAAAGACAGCGTGTCGCCTTGGCCCGTTGCCTTGTCTCGGACCCCTGCGCGGTCCTTCTGGATGAGCCTTTGGCCAACCTTGATGTGGCACTGCGCGCCACGATGCAGGGCGTCTTTACCGACTTCCACAAGCGTACCGGCGCCACGATGGTTTATGTGACCCATGATCAGGCCGAAGCCATGGCAATGGCCGACAGAATTGCTGTCATGGATCAAGGGCGCATTCAACAGTTCGATACCCCGCAAAACCTTTACGAGCGGCCAAAGAACCGCTTTGTCGCAGAATTCGTTGGCCACGGCGCGGTGGTGCCGGTGCAAGAGCTCAAATCCGGCGGAAATGCGCAACAGGCGCGCATTCTGGGGGCCGAGGTTACAGTGCAATCCGCAAACCAAGAGGCGCAGGTCAGCCATGTTTGCCTGCGCCCTGAAAACCTGACCATTACCGAGACAGGAGATTTGCGCAGCAAAGTCACGCGGATCACCTATGTGGGCGGGAAATATCTGTTGGAAGCGGTAACCGATTGCGGCGCACGCCTGTTTGCCGAGACCCGCGCACGTATCGAAGTCGGCACCCAATTGGGCCTTACAATCACAACTCCTTGGGCTTTTTTGGAGGACTAAATGCAAAGCATACGTCTACTTTCCGGCATCGGGGATAAGGGCCCCGCATGCATCCAATTGACTCTGGGTGATCGGATCTGGCTGCTTGATTGCGGCTTTGGCCCCGAGGCGAACGCGCATTTCAATCCCCTCTGGCTGGAGGGGGTCGAGGCAGTGTTCATTACCCATGACCACATTGATCACATCGGCGGGGCCTCTTATGCGGTTGAGGCAGGGCTGCCCATATATGCCACGGCGCAAACTGCCAAGGCGCTTCCCCCTGCGGCCAAAGTGCATCTGTTGCCCGAACAAGGTCAGTCGGTGATCGATGGCGTAACATTGACCACCGGCCGCAATGGGCATGCGATGGGCGGCGTTTGGTTCCACTTCGATCTGGGAGAAGGGTTTTACTATTCTGGTGATTGGTCTGAGGAATCTGATTGGTTTTCTTTCGATGCGCCACCTCCGGCTGCGACAGCCATCTTGGACTGCTCTTATCACTTGGACGATGTGCCGCAATCTCAACGCCTTAAGGCGATGCATTCCCTATTGGACTGGGTGCCGGGGCAGGTGCTTTTGCCTGTACCCCCGTCTGGCCGTGCAGGTGAGATGGCGCTGCATCTGATCCGCCGCTACGGACATGAAAGTGTAATGCTTGACCCCGAGTGCCAAGATACACTGCGCGCCGCGCTGAGCAGTGGCAATGTCAGTACCAATGCCCAAGAAATCGCTCCGCTTCTGGACCGTGGCCCGATGGAGCAAGCGCGTTTCCTTATCTGTGATACACCCAACGCCGACGGTGGTGCCGCTTGGGGGTATGTGCGTGCCTGGCATGAAAGCGGTCGTTTGGGGCGGGATGCCCATGTCGTGTTTACAGGCCATATGACGGCCCATGCGCGTGGTATCTACAGTGTTCCAGGCGGTTACTTCCAACGTTGGAACGTGCATCCCCCCCTGCGCGATCAGGTGAAGATGCTAAAGCGCCTTGGCGCAAAACGCTTTGCCCCCGCTTTTTGCACCCATCCTGAGGATTACCTTGTTGAAGGGTTGGACGCCGAAGTGTTCTTCCACGATCGGGTGCGCTTATGAATATGGCCCCTTTGCCATCTCAAGACTTTTGCCTGATCCGCCACGGAGAGACGACCGCCAACGCAGATGCGATTATCGCGGGAGTTACGGATGTTCCGCTGACCCAGCTGGGACGCGATCAGGCGCGCGCGCTATCTCACAAGACATGGCCAGAGGAAATAGCGATCTACGCCAGCCCGATGCCACGGGCGCAACACACTGCACGGCTTGCCTTTCCGGAGCAACATTTCAAGCTGCACAACGGATTAAGAGAACGCGACTGGGGCGTGTTTGAGGGGAGACCACTGGCGGAGCAGCCCCTCCGAGAAGATACGCCGGATCAAGGCGAAGGCTGGTCAGATATGATAATGCGCGTTTACACCGCAATTACTGAAATCTGCGCGGCCTCACAGGGAAGGCTACCGGTTCTTGTTGGTCACTCAGGCATCATCCGTGCGGCGCGCATCCTTTGGACAACCGGCGACGCAGGGCAGCGCCCCCCGAATGCGACACCGCTCTTATTCGAACAAACAGACAGTAAAATGGTGGAGAAGCCCCTATGACCCAACCAGCACCTACCCCATGTGTGGTATTCGACGTCGACGGTACACTTGCTGAATTCGACGCAGACCGTCTTGGCCATCTTGTGCACGGTGTTGAAAAACACTGGGATGACTTTCATTATGCCATGGCTGATGCCGCGTTGATTGCACCAATTGCGAAACTTATGCGCCGGCTGAAAGAAAGCGGGGAGACCATTGTGATCTGTTCCGGGCGGCCAAGAGGCTGGGCCGAACACACGATTGCATGGCTTCAGAAACATGACCTACCCTTCGACGGTATATATTTGCGTGCAATGGATCAGGACAGTGCCAGCGACCCAGAAGTAAAGCGCAGTGCACTGAACGAAATGAAAGCAGATGGCTTCAAGCCTTGGCTGGTAATTGATGACCGCACTTCGGTCGTCGAGGCTTGGCGCAACGAAGGGCTCGTTTGTCTCCAATGTGCACCAGGGGATTTCTGATCAGTCATTGTTGGTGTTAAACAGTAATCTGACACGCCGACGGACGTGAAGAAAGCAATATGCCGCGAGTAAACACTTTGGACCTGTCAGATAAGCTCGACGTGGGTTCTTCGCTATTTTGGGTATCTCATCAGTATGCAGCGAGCGATCAGAGGCCGTCCTTGGCATCGTTCTGCCATGTTCGCTTTGGGCTGACAGCAGCCGTTAGCTCCAGTTGGGACTGAGCTGCCGACACTCATCGCGAGCCCGATCAAAGAAGTATAGCGATGCCCATCTTGAAGCCTGTCCGGGAGTGTGCCGCCCGCGCTCTATGTAAGTTGGAAGTCTTCGAACCAAACAATGGCGAGGGCGCCCATGTGGCGCTCTTTCCTGCCTGCCGGAGGTCGACGCAGTTCTGAGTGCAATGCTACTGCCTCAAAGTTGGGAAGAATTGAAAGGCGTACCCCAAGAGAGCGGCTCCGAACAGTTTAAAGCCTCTTCAAAAGACCTTTAAAGACAGCCGCAGCCGGAAATTTTAAACGGTTCGGGATGCGCTATAACCGATTTTGAAATGGGAAGTGTCCCGTACTGCAATGCGAAGTGTCCCAAACTCACTCCGAAATTGGCACCAAAGGTGGGTGGCCTCGGGTCCAGTTCTGGAATATAAAGCAGGGTGTTAGGCTCAGGACCCATTGATTCATTCTAGGATTCGTGATTCATCGTTCGAAAAACGAGCGGAGAACATGTCTGACCTTTTCTGGCTGAACGACGCGCAGATGGC
>CAJXIL010000148.1 GCA_913054455.1 uncultured Roseobacter sp. | reverse complement strand
AATCACGCCGCCGCCGATGATGACCACACGGGCCTTGGTTGGAAAATCAGACATGCGTGCTCCCTCGCCTCAGTCTTTTTGCAAAACGCCATCGGCGATCTCGTAGAAATCGCCTTTGTCGCGGACAAAGATATGTTTCTCGATTCTCAACCCCGTGGGCGCTTCCACCGCGCCGAGGGCAAAACTTGTGGTGCCTTCATCATGGGCTTTCCAAAACAGGTAAGACCCGCATCGGGCACAAAAGCCGCGTTTGGCCTGCGGGCTCGCCTCGAACCAGCTCACCGCGCCGGTGATGGTCAGCTCCGCGTCTTTCACATAGGCAGAGGACCAGATCCCACCGGACTGCTTGCGGCACTGACCACAATGACACATTGAGGCCCCCTGCGGAGCAGCTGACGTTTCAAACCGGATGTCCCCACAAAGGCAAGATCCCTTGAGCCCCAAGCCGGTCATCGCATGACCTCCAATTGCGGCGTGCTACTGGCACCAAGAAGCAAGCCGTAGATGATGAAGCACAGGGCCAAGACCCGGCGGATCCAGGTGCTGAACACCGCCTTCAGCGCTGCCTTGCCCATCAACGCACCCAGCAAAGTGAACCCCGTGTAGCTGAGCGCAGTGAGCAGCAGAGCTGTGGGCATGATCACCCCCATCTGCTGCCAGATCGGCACACCAGGCTGCACAAATTGCGAAAAGGCCGCAAGATAGCCCGCAACGCTTTTGGGATTGATCGTGGCCACCGCCAGCGCATGCAGATAAACATGGCGCGCCGGGCGTTCCGCAGAAGGGGCCGGTTTGCTAGCGTTGCGCCAGCCGCGCAGCCCCAGAAAGATCAAGAACCCCGCGCCAATGATCTTGGCGACAAAAAAGCCCGTGGGCGAGGTGGCAATCAGCGCAGTGACACCCAGCGCCGAGAGCAGCAAAAACAGCGTTGCCTGTGTCAGGATTGCCAGCACGCCGAGCATTGCCTTGGGAAAACTCAGCGACATGCCATTGCTGATGCAATTCACCGCATTGGGTCCGGGCGTGGTGACAAAAACCACCCAGAAGAATGCAAAGAGAGTCCAGGCCTCAAAACTCATTCCTTGTCTCCTGATTGGGACTTCGCCAGTTCAGAGTTCAACGCCTCTACGAGATCTGGGACTTCTCGTTGCAAAATTTCATACCAAAGGGCTCGCGCCTCTGTGGGGACATGGTCGTGGTGAACCCGAACGAACGCTTTGAAAAGCGCTTCTGGGATCGGAAAACCTGACTTTAGGGAGATTGAATGTCTGCTCCTGCTGCCCCTGTCATAGGCGGTCTGGAACTCGTCATTTGCCTGTTCTTTTTCACCTGCGCGAAAGCTCGCCACTGCGTAGCCAATGTACAGGATAGAATCAGACGGCCTGTGAGACTGACCAATTTTGTGAAACGTAAGCATGCCAAATTTGCTAATACGGCAGGCCCGGTCTGTTCTTTCCGATTGTGTCAGCCCGTTTATGCAACCGCTCGAAGCCAATGAGGTAACCATTCCAAAGGTCCAGAACACAAGGAACCCGACAATCAGGATCGAGATAACGGAACCTTTTGTCATCAATACACCGGCGGTGCGATGACCCAGACGGCGGTGGCGGGTTCATCATAGGGGTTGGCCCATTGATAGGGCTGGTGTTTGATACGGAAACTGTCTCCGGTACCCACGGTAAAGAGCTTGCCATCAATCACAAGATCAAGACGGCCGGAAATCATATAGCCCACTTCCTGCGTTGCTCGATCCGCAGGTTCCTGCATTTTGGAATGGGGCTGAAACGTCGAATGCACCATCTCAAAATCATCTGTAAGATCTGGCGAGAGCAACTCCTCGATCAAGCCTTCCTCACCAGACCCCATGGGGCGGCGCGATCCAGCCCGCACGATATAGCCGTGTTCACCCGCTGGAGCTCCAGAATGAGCAAAGAGCATCGACATCGGAACCCCCAAACAATTCGCCAGCTGCCGCAGGTCAGAAATCGAAGGCTCAGAAAGATCCCGTTCCACCTGACTCAACCACCCTACCGATTTGTCCAGCATCCCGGCGATATCGTTCAACGTCAGTCCACGCGTTTTTCGCAGCGCGCGAATATCTGCTCCTAAAGTAGCGAAATGCGGGGCTTGAGTGGTCACGCCTGGTATCTCCGGTAAGAAAACTTCTGGTGAAATTTTGACTTCATTTTTCACGATGGGATATGCCTGTGAAATTTTCAAGCCTTTTTTCACCTGCTCCATTACCCACGCAGGTGAAACTTCAAACCGCCCTATCGGCAATTTGTCCTTCATCTTTCAAAAAATATTCTGGGGTGAGGCCGAAGGCCGAGGGGCAAAGCCCCTTGTTATGTAACCGCTACTGAGGCCCGCCAAACACCTGCTGCAGAATCGCAGAGAGTTGTGTCTGGTCTTCCTGGGTAAAGGCATCCGGCTGATCGCTATCGATATCCAAAACTGCAATCAATTTCCCCGCAGCATTCCAAACCGGCAAAACCAATTCAGAACGAGTGGAAGAGGCACAGGCGATATGCCCTGGAAAGGCATCGACATCCGCCACCAGCTGCGCCTCCCCGCTGCGCGCCGCCGCACCGCATACCCCACGTGAAAATGGGATTTGCAGGCACCCATGCCCCCCTTGATAGGGGCCGATCTTCAATAGCTCCGACGCCACAACGCGGTAGAACCCCGTCCAGTCAAATCGCTCGTCGCTGTGATGCAGCTCGCAGGCTAGCGTGGCCATGAGCGCCACGGTATCATCTTCGCCCTCGGTTAGAGCCGCGATTGTCTTAGAGAGGGTTTGGTAATCCGCAGCCATGTCATTGTCCTCTATAGCAGATAAGGGGGCTTTCTGCCCCCTCTTGCCCCTCGGGGTCAATTCATCCCCGAGGACATATTTTTGGCCAAATGGAAATCAAACCACTTCGATGGCGATGGCTGTGCCTTCGCCGCCACCGATACAGATTGCCGCCACGCCGCGTTTCAACCCGCGCTTTTCCAAAGCATTTAGAAGCGTCACTATGATCCGCGCGCCTGAAGCACCAATAGGATGGCCCAGGGCACAGGCGCCACCGTTGACATTGACCCTGTCGCGGCTGATGCCCATTTCATGCATGAAGGCCATGGGAACGACTGCAAAGGCTTCATTCACTTCCCAGAGATCCACATCTTCGACACTCCAACCGATTTGATCGAGCAGTTTTTTGGCGGCAGGGACTGGGGCTGTGGTGAACCAACCTGGTGCCTGGGCGTGACTGGCATGGCCCAAGATGCGGGCACGCGTGGTCAACCCCTTGGCAGCGGCAGCCTCCTCTGAGGCCAAAACCAGAGCCGCTGCACCGTCTGAAATGGACGAGGCATTGGCCGCCGTCACGGTACCGTCCTTGCGGAAGGCGGGTTTTAGGGTTGGGATCTTTTCTGGACGCGCATTGCCCGGCTGTTCGTCTGCAGCACTGGAAGTTTCGCCTTTGCGCGTTTTGATCAGAACCTCGGCAATTTCACCTTCAAAAGCGCCATTTTCCTGTGCTGCCAGAGCGTTAGACAGCGATTTCAGCGCATATTCATCCTGTGCCTCGCGGGTAAATTGGTAGTGTTCGGCGCAATCCTCAGCAAAAGTCCCCATCAATCGACCCTTGTCGTAGGCATCCTCCAGACCATCCAGAAACATGTGGTCGATGACTTGACCATGGCCGATTCGGGCTCCGCCACGTTGGTTCGGCAGCAGATAGGGGGCATTTGTCATGCTTTCCATACCACCGGCGACAACCGTGTCAGTTTGCCCCAATGCGATTTGATCATAGGCAATCATGGCCGCCTTCATGCCCGAACCACACATCTTATTAAGTGTGGTTGCTGGAACCTCTTCGCCAAGGCCCGCCGCAAAGCCTGCCTGCCGTGCCGGGGCCTGTCCTTGCCCTGCTGGCAAAACGCAGCCCATCAGCACCTCATCGACCGTTTTGGCGCCTGCGCCTTCCAGCGCCGCTTTGATGGCAACACCGCCCAGTTCGCAGGCAGCCAGGGTTTCAAAAACACCTTGGAATCCCCCCATAGGGGTCCGCGCGGCGCCCGCAATCACAACATTTTTCATCAGATCATCCTCCAATCGTCGCCAATAAACATACCGAATGCTAAGGATTGCGGTCTAGACTGGTATAAATACGTTGAGACAATTACCCGGGGGGTCATTATGAGCCTGACAAGTACTAAAGCCGATGGTGCGCAGATCGTAACTGTAAACGCGGATCGCATTGATGCAGCCATGGCAATTCAATTCAAAGAAGACATGCGAACTGAGACCGAGAGCGGCCCTGATCGGGTAATCTTGGATCTGTCGCTGGTGCAATTCATCGATTCCAGCGGGCTTGGCGCGATCGTAGCCGCGATGAAGCAATTGGGACGGGATCGCCGTCTGGATCTAGCTGGTCCCACGCCAATGGTTGAAAAGGTATTCCGCCTGACGCGAATGGATACAATTTTCACCCTCTACGCCTCCCTGAATGACGCCGTTGGCGCAAACAAGACCTGAGTTTTGTCCAACGTACCGCACAAGGGCGGGAAGTGAGAAATGAATGGCTGAGACTTTTGCATGTTCGTTTGAAGCAACCGAACAAAACGCCAGATCCTGTATCTTGGCGGTTATGGAAGGGCTGAGGGATATTGACCTACCCGCAGACCGGGCCGGAGATGTGCAAATCGCCCTGACAGAAGCTGTGAACAATGTCGTTGAACATGCCTATGCTGATGCTGCAGATGGCGAGATCCGCATCCACTGCGATCTGTCGTCAGGACTGCTGAAGATTAGAATTACCGATACCGGACCTCCCCTGCCAAAAGGCGAGCTTCCAGCTGGGCGGCCTGCTGATATTAGCGGCCCCCTGGAAACCCTGCCAGAAGGTGGATTTGGCTGGTATCTTATTCGGCAACTCACCTGCGGCCTGCATTACGAAAGACAGGCGGGAAGCAACCTGTTGTCGCTATTATTTAAGATGCCCACCAGACCGGCCGGTTAGCTCAAGCAAGGATATTTCGCCTTGATCAGTTCGACCTCAATGAAACTCGCGCCGCAAAACTGCCATATTTGCGACCCACTTTCACCGTAAGGCTCAATTACCCCTTAACGCGTAGCTAACACAGCTTCTCCTGGCGTCGGACATCCAAGCCCCCACCGATCGTGCGACGCCAGGGACATTCTTTCCTGAAATCCCTGCCTTCGAGTGCCGCTATGGGTGGACTAGATCTACTCGCCAAGAGTTCGCAAAGCATTTTCAGATAATTGCATTGTCATTTCTACGAAGCTCTCTACCTTGCCGGACTACCCAAGCAGGAGTGGTAGATGCGCGATTTTCAAACCCCAGGACGTTCAGCCGTCTTTGCCCAAAATGGCCTCTGTGCCACCTCACACCCGCTGGCAGCTGGCGTAGCAATTGATGTGTTAAAGCGTGGTGGAAACGCCATGGATGCCGCTATTGCCGCTGCCGTGCTTCTTGGCATATGCGAGCCACAAATGACTGGGATTGGCGGCGATTGCTTTGTCCTGTTCTCGCGTGGTGGAAGTGAGGATATCCAGGCGAAAAATGGCTCGGGGCGGGCACCAACCGGCGCCTCAGCCCAGGCGCTGCGTGATCAGGGCCTTAACAGCATCCCCTTAGGCAGTGCGGATGCGGTCACCATTCCCACCGCTATCGAAACCTTCTGCCATCTTGCAGAAAATGAGGGCAAACTTGGTCTTGACGCCCTGCTTGCCCCAGCCATTCATTATGCGGAAACTGGCGTGCCAGTTGCCCCGCGCGTGGCCTTTGATTGGGGCAAGGACGCCAGCACCCTGCAGGGCACGGCCCGAGATGCCTATCTGTTTGCAGGCAAGCCCCCAGCGGTTGGTCAGATTTTTCGCGCGCCCGGTCAGGCGGAAGTCCTGCGTCGCATTGCACGCGATGGCCGCGACGCCTTTTACACCGGAGAGATCGCCGAAGACATGATCGCGACTCTACAGGCAGCTGGTGGCACCCATCAGATCGAAGATTTTGCTGCCGCCGCTTGCGATCATACCACTCCTGTCTCAGCCCCTTACAAGGGGCTCGATCTCGTTGAGCACCCGCCTAATGGGCAGGGCGCAACTGCGCTGCTTATGCTCAATATCCTCTCCCATTTTGACATCGCTGCAATGGATCCTCTGGGCGCTCAACGGGCTCATATCGAAGCCGAAGCCGCCAAACTGGCCTATGACGCACGCAACCGGTTCCTGGCTGATCCCGCGCATATGCAGCGCCTTGACCATATGCTCGCTCCAGAGACCGCCAGCCGCCTCGCTGCGCTGATTGATCCCAAACGTGCGATGGCCGCCGCGGCCCCGCTCACGGAGGCCATCCACAAAGACACGATCTATATTACAGTGGTGGACAAGGATCAGATGGCGGTCTCGCTGATCTACTCGATCTTTCATGGGTTTGGATCTGGCCTTGCCTCTGAAAAGTTCGGCATCCTGCTGCAAAACCGAGGCGCAGGCTTTACCCTACAACAGGGCCATCCAAACGAATTGGCAGGTGGTAAGCGCCCGATGCATACCATCATTCCTGGCATGTTGCGCCATCAGGGACGCGTCTTGATGCCCTTTGGCGTCATGGGGGGAGCCTATCAACCCAACGGCCATGCACGTTTTGTCTCGAACCTGCAGGACTTTAGCATGGAACCCCAGGCCGCAATTGATAGCCCCCGCTGTTTTTCGGATGGGGATACGCTCAATGTCGAACGGGGCTACAGTGACCAGGTTCGGCAGGAGTTGAGCGATCTCGGCCACAACGTCGCAATCCCAGTCACGGCAATTGGCGGCGCGCAGACGATTAAGATCCACTCTGACGGCGTACTTGAGGGCGCCAGCGACCCCCGCAAAGATGGCTGCGCCCTCGGCTATTGAACCCCTGATTGCGCAGACTACGTTGAAAATGACCGCGACCGCGCCGGGCCGAAGGTCCGGCGCCCGGCCCAAGGCCTGTCAGGCTGGCTCCGCCAGGTCTGAATCAGGGCGCGGGAGCCCCACCCTCGCAGGCCCAGCCAGCGGTTCAATGATTTCAAAAGGTCAGGCCAGGCATCGGAGCGGCTCAGTTTAGCTGATACTGCAACGCGTAGGCGGCGCCATCAAACTGATCAAACATCTCTGGCAAATCCGGGTGGCTAATCGGTTCGCCGGAATAATCCGCAACCAGATTCTGCTCCGAAACATAGGCCACATAATAGGTCTGATCATTCTCCGCCAGCAGATGATAGAACGGCTGGTTCTTCACCGGGCGGCTTTCCTCTGGAATGGACTCATACCACTCTTCCGTGTTCTCGAACTCTGGATCGACATCAAAAACCACGCCGCGAAACGGGTGTTTCCGGTGCCGGACAACCTGTCCCAGATTATATTTGGCGCGTGTTCTTAGCATTGGCAGACTGTCTCCGTGACTTGTTACTAACGCAAATCGCTGGCAGATGTCCAACTGTTGACGCAAATTTTCGAGGAAACAGTCTGTGAACCTGGCCTTAACAGTGCTTGAAATTACTGCCCCGGTTTTTCTGCTTGCAGGGGTCGGTTTTGCCTGGGTCAAACTGGGATTTGAGTACCGCATCCAGTTTGTCACCCGCCTGGCTATGACCCTCGCGGTCCCGGCGCTGATCTTCACCGCGTTGATGAAAACTGAGCTGGATAAATCTGCCCTCGGGACCTTTGTCGTCGCGGCCATTCTGGGGCATTTTCTGCTTGCACTGGTGGGAGCCCTGCTGATCAAGACCGGGCGCCTGAACCGGCAAACCTATCTGGCGCCTTTCATTTTTGGCAATACCGGCAACCTCGGCATCCCTCTGGCGCTCTTTGCTTTTGGCGAGGCGGGACTTGGTTATGCGGTGGTGATGCTAGCGGTCTCGGCCATACTGTCCTTCACCCTGGGCCTGTCTTTGGTGGCAGGCAAAGGCGGCGGCGCCAAGGCCCTGCGGGAACCGATGGTCTGGGCCACGCTGCTGGGCGCGCTGTTCCTGTGGCAGGACTGGCAGACGCCCAAATTTCTGACCAATGCGCTGGACCTCATTGGCCAGATGGCCATTCCAATGATGCTGATCACCCTCGGCGTCGCCATCGCCCGGCTCACTCCGGGAAAAACCGGTCTGGCGATTTTGCTCTCCCTGGCCAAGCTCTGCGCCAGCGTGGTCATTGGCTGGGCCTTGGGGCTGGCCTTTGGCCTGGATGAGATCGCCTTTGGCGTGTTGGTGCTGCAACTGGCCACCCCGGTTGCTGTCACCTCCTACCTGCTGGCTGAAAAATTTAATGCCGATGCAGAGGCCGTCGCGGGTCTTGTGGTGGTATCCACCTTGATGGCCATCGTTGCCCTACCGCTGGTGCTGTCGCTTTTGATTGATTTGTGATTTTCTCTTTTGCCAAAATTCGCTAGAATGGCAAAAAAATATAACACATAGGCAGAGGCAATGAGCAGAATCATCGTCGCACTCGCCCTTCTTCTGGTCG
>CAJXIL010000147.1 GCA_913054455.1 uncultured Roseobacter sp. | reverse complement strand
CGATCACCGTGCAACACCGGCCAAAAGCGCCAATACCGCGAGAGCGGTTTCGTCCTTGTCCGTAGTGGCGACCTTGACCTCCTGCCTCAGTACCAATTTGGTGTGCTGGTGCGGAGAATGGCAGTTATGAGCCCATATTGGCCAATGCTGCACCGTGCTCAAACAGTAACAATGTGCTGAAAGCAGCAATTGTCGCCCAAATGAACGGCCCTGACACGGCATTCATTGCAAACTGTAAGGGCTACTGAACCGCACGAAATTCGGACGGTGTTAAACCCACACTCGCGCGAAAGTCTCGGCTGAAATGGGCACTGTCGGAAAACCCGGCGCAAAACCCAATCACTGTAAGTGGGGTGTCGCCAGACTTCAGCAGACGACAGGCCTTAGAGATACGCACCAAGCGAACCAAGTGCGAAAAACTAAGCCCAGCTTCGCCCAATCTGCGCTGGAGCGTCCGGCTGGACAGACCTAACGCGCTTGCCAAGTCGCGGGTTTTCCATTGACGCGCAACATCACGCATCAAAAGATCGGTCACTTTTTTGACCAGGGCCGCTAAGGATTGATCGGCGATCGGTGGCAAATCTAACGGCAGCAGCGCTTCATCTGTTGTTCCCATGCCTTCAGGGGTGGCATGGGCCCTCCATCCTATTGTCCATTCACCGGTCATAAGACTGGCCGGATCATCAGGGAGCCAAAAGCTGCGCTTGTCGCGAATGCGCAAAACCCTGCCTCCCTGCGCCGTCATCTCGCACCACAGCCCACGACAGCCGATGCCTTCCAAAAGCCCAATGATCAATCCACAAATCAGCAGATTCTCCGCTGCCGTAGGAATGCCGTCGCCCGTCGAGTAACGCTTGAAACGGGCTTTGTCTTCACCGGTCAAATCAATTCTCAATCGGTTTTGCGAATGGGAAAACACTTCAAACCGACGCCATTTATCAAACAAAACTGCTGGATTTTCAGAGCGAAGTGCGTTGTGCCAAACCGGATCATATGTGACGTGACTGATCCCTTGACCGATTGACAATAGCGCCTCCTGACCGCACTCGCGCCCGACAGTTTGCAATAAGTCACGCTTGAACCCTGCCGGAATATGGGCCTGGCGCAACGTATCGACACCACCTAAGCCCTCAGGGAGCAACCCTGGGTGAATTTGTCCAAGATAGATTGCGACAAGGTCGATCAGGCTCGCTTTGGCAAAATCACGAATGAGATACTCTCCACAACTATTTGGCAGCTCAAGCAATCAACAATTATGGCCATACTTGCTGCAGGATTTGATTGGCCGCTAACCTTTACAGCAGACCTTGCTAACCCGTCTCATCAAAAGTGCTTTCATAGGTCATCGGCAAGTGCCGGTTCCGCCGCCCTGTCGCTGCAAACACTGCGTTTGCAATCGCTGCTGGAACCGGTGGTAGCGCGGCTTCACCTACAGCGGATGGGGCCATATTGGAGGGCACAACCAATGACACTGTCACCTCAGGTGAGGACCCGTGGCGAAGAGGTTCGTACATATGGAAATTGTCCTCATCAACACGGCCTGCGGCAATTGTGATCTGTTCTTTCAAACTCATACTGGAGCCCCAGATAATATTGCCCATTATCTGACTTTCTACCTGATGTGGATTTAGCACCAAGCCACAATCCTGAGCACACCAAGCTCTAGTTACCCGTACTGCGCGCGCTGTGTAATCAATCTGAATGTCCACAACAACGGCAGCGGCGGTTTCATCTTTGTAAACAGCGCATGCCAACCCACGTCCGGTGTCAGGGGGCGTTGGCCGACCCCAGTCGGATATTTCGGCCACCTCGCGCAATACATTGGCTAGTCGATCACTGCTTGGTGGCAGGTTTTGCAAGCGGAATTGAAACGGGTCGATACCCGCTTTGAGCGCCAATTCGTCCATCATACTTTCAATAGCAAAAGCGTTTGGTGCAGACCCAAGGCCGCGCCAGGCATTGATTGGGACCGGGGTGCGGACTGCCGCGTATCGGATGCGCCGATTTGTCATGTCATATTGCGGAACAATGCCGCGAATTGTTCCATCATCTGGGGTAGCCATATCAATTGCCTTGCCAATCAAACCGGGCACTGTCCCTGTTAAGATGGATGAAGAAACAAAGTCATGATCCCAGTGGCTTATTTTGCCGTCTGAGGTGACTCCTGCCTCGATGTAATGTGAGAATTTCGGTTGGAAATAATTGTTCGAAAACTCGTCCTCGCGATCCCATTGCACGCGCACTGGCCGGTTGAAGGTGGCCGACAAACGTGCTGCCGCCTCGGACGCCTGACAAGGTACCCGCCCACCAAATCCGCCACCGATACGGTGCGTGTGCACAACAACATCTTCGGCCTCGCGACCAAGGACCTTTGCCACCCGGTTTTGAACGAAATACGGGTCTTGCGTGCTGCACCATACCTCAATCTTGTCCTCTTTTACCCAAACCACACCAGAACGCGGTTCAATCGCCGCATGGGCCGCAAAAGGCGTGTCGTAACGACCGGTTACACGATGTTTGGCATGCCGCTGCCCCGTGCCTAGATCTCCAGATGACAACAGAGTGTGGGCGAAATCATCGTCTGAACGGAATTTTTGAACGTCAAGGCGCGCGTCTATTTGGCCCTGATCAAGCGTTTCGTCTATCTGCCATTCCGCATTTAAGGCCTCAATGGCAGTTTCAAGAACAAACGGGTGTTCAGCAACGAGACCCACAAAGTCATCGCCTTTGTTGATTTCAACGCCAATAATGCCCGGTATTGCGCGGGCCTTGTTTGTGTCGGCAGATAGAAGTTTTGCCTCAAAGCCCGGCGGGTAAATCACAGCGCCAAAAGCCATGTCAGGGACCTGAACGTCACGGGCGTAGGTCATCTGACCGGTAACAATTGCCTCTAGTTCATGATGTCGCCAATCTTGTCCAATTGCCTTGTGATTTTTGACTGATTTTAGGGCAAGTCGCGGCAAGGCGTCATCTGGGAGCAATTGGTCGTCGCCGACAATGACCCCTGTGTCAGGCACCAATGCGCCGTAGCCGAGGAGGGTGCCATCTGGCAAAACAAATCCTGCTCGACCGTCCTTGATCTCATCCGCTGGCAGATCAGATTTTTTCGCCGCCAATCTCCGCAATGCCTCGCGCAGCTGTGCCGCGCCCCAAGAAACCGGATCAAAGAAATGCGCGATGCTTTGGCTGCCAACGGTCATCTGAAAGGGTGGAACCTGATCTGTATCAGGCAGAATGCACTCAATATCGGCCTGATCAATATTCAGCTCTTCCGCCACAACCTGACTAAGCCCCACTCCAGCACCTTGCCCCATTTCCATTCTGGGGCAAAAAAACCGAACGCGTCCGTCGGCCATTGCCTGAAGCCATAGCACCCCGTCCTGCGTATTGGGGGCGTCAAATGTCGGTAGTGCCGGCAACGTGCTGTGCACCACGGGATAAGAAGTATAGGCGGCAACTGTCAGGCCTGCGGCAACCCAGCCAGTCCTTTTCAGGAAAAGCCGACGGTTGATTTTTCTCGTTTCAACTTGTTGTCCCATGGTCAAGCCTCTTGCGCGACGCGGGCGATGGCCTGGCTAATGCGTCCGTAAGTTCCACACCGGCACAGGTTTCCGCTCATTTCCTCTCGGATTTCCTCGTCCGTCGGATCAGGAACGCGGCGCAGCAATGCTGATGCGGTCATTATCTGACCAGCCTGGCAATAGCCGCATTGCGGGACACCTTCGGCGATCCAAGCCTGTTGAACCGGATGCAGCCCCTCCCCAGAAAAAGTCTGCGCCAGCCCTTCGATGGTCGTGACCCGGGCGTCGTCTAAATCTGAGACATATGTCTGGCAAGATCGTGTTGCCTCGCCGTCAAGATGCACAGTACAGGCACCACAAAGCCCGATCCCGCAACCATATTTAGTGCCCGTCAGTCCGGCAAAGTCGCGAAGAAAGTCCAGCAAAGTCACGTCCTGCAATTCCTCAGGCACGGTGATCGGGTTGCCGTTGATTAATAGTTGCATGATGGGCTCCTCTTTTTTTCTGAATACGTTCAGAGTTCCGGAGGCGATATGATAATCGCGCCAAAATGCATGACATCTGCGAAATCCATCAGGCTTCGATTTAGGAATTGTGTTCAAGCAACAAAACAGTATCAGGCCAAGTTTAGTGCAGTGTTATGAATGACAACGCATCATTCGCTGCACTGCCGAAAATGAAATGAGGTGAAATGCAATCGCGAGCAGCCAGATTAGATCGTCAAAAAATGGCCCAGTCGCGACGTGTCGAAACGAGCCGTTGGTGTCACTCCGGCGAAAGCTAACTTTATCCGCAACCTTTGAGTTCGCAACCCTGTTCATTTTGCTGTCGCGGCGAATGTCCGCAAAGCGGGATGCGACTGCAGCATGTTGAACAGTCAATGAAAGGCCGGTTTGGGCCGGTTGTGCCTATTGCCCTGCCCGAGGAGGCACTACTTTGCAAAGGTCGCTGTCCTGCGCATTGCTGCCCTTGATGGAGGCCGCAACATTGATAGGCGGCTGTTTGGTAGCTGAATGGCTGCTTTCGCCTTCCCGACGCATGACCCGAGCACTTGCAGCTTTGGTCTTCAATCCGCCCTCTGTTCAAGCACAGTGTCATGCTGCGCCGAGAATGAATGGCCAAGAAGGGCTGACAGCAGTCATCCTCCGCCTTGGAAGGTTCGCGTGACCATCGCGGCCCATGGGCAACGGCAGCTATGCGCAGCAAGCGGACTTTGCAAAGTCTGGGCGATGTCCTCTGACCGGACCTTCGTGTTTGGTGAGCGGCGCTCACGCTCGGCCCCTAGATTCGTCGCTGTGTTGTGTTCTCATAAGTTCGGGCTTACTCAATTGCCGCAATTGGAAGCCAACAGGATGACCGGAAATTTTCGTTTCCAAAATAGCACTATCGAGTGCTATCTGTGTTGTTAGAAATTTCGGCTTTTATATTTGTGAGGGACCATGAACGCTTTTCGATTCACACGTCGCAATGCGTTGAAATTACTGGGCGGCGCATCAGCTATTTCAATTGCCAATGCAAATTCATCAGTTGCCGCCTCAACATTCCAGGACTTCGGAGCCCAACTCAAGACACTGCCGGAGATCAAACTGTACACAGCTCGACGCGTAATCACTATGGAGGGCAATGCACCTGAAATCGATGCCGTTGCAGTCGTGGGGGACCGAGTTCTCGCAGCAGGACCACGCCACGAATTGGTGGAACGGATCGGGCAACAACCGTATCGCGTCGATGAACGCTTCATGGACAAGGTCATTGTCGCTGGCCTCATCGACCAGCATGTACATCCCTTTCTTGCAGGTTTGACGCTTACCGCTGAGATCATCGCGATTGAAGACTGGGATCTCCCGACCGGTGTTTCAAAGGCTGCTAAAAATGCAGACGACTATCGCACACGGCTTGAAGCGGCGGAAGCGGCCATGGAAGACCCGGACGCTCTGCTGCTCACCTGGGGCTACCACCATTTCTTCCATGGCGATGTCAGGCGTCCACAGTTGGATGAGATCAGCGCGACGCGCCCAATACTCATTGTTCACCGCTCCGCCCACGAGTTCATTCTCAACACAGCAGCGATGGACTTTCTGGGTATCACTGCGGATTTTGTAAATTCGTTTGAGGGCCTTGCGCAAGAGCAATCCAGCTTCGCCGATGGTCACTTTTTCGAAGCAGGCATGTTTGCGGTTTTGCCTGCGATCGCACCGGTTCTGGCAACGCCAGAGCGTCTTGATACGGGCCTCAAACTTGCCCGCGAGTACATGCACCGCGCTGGTGTGACCGTGGCTGCCGAACCGGGTGGCGTTTTGTCAAAATCGCTTCAAGATGCGACCAATGCCGTCTTCTCCGGCCCTGACACACCCGTACGAACGTATTTTATTGCCGATGGAAAATCGCTTGCGGAATTGCACCTTGAAGACGGCACGATGCTTGAAGAGACTGCGAAGCTACTGGATTGGGGAGAGGGCAAAACGGCGTTTCTTCCCAATCAGGTAAAGCTTTTTGCGGATGGCGCAATCTACAGCCTCGCCATGCAGGTTTCCGAGCCCTATGTGGGTGGCGACTTTCATGGCGAGTGGATCATGGAGCCGGATGCGTTTAACCCGGTGTTTGATGAATACTGGCAGGCTGGCTATCAAATCCATGTCCACCAGACCGGCGACCTTGCCGTCGACATGATCTTGGACGCGGTTGAGCGGAACATGCGCCAGATGCCACGACCTGACCATCGCACAACACTGGTCCACTTTGGTTATGCCAGGGAGGACCAAGCCAAACGTATCGCCGAGCTTGACTGCATCGTGAGTGCCAACCCCTATTATGTCACCGCCTTGTCGGACAAGTACGGGGACATCGGACTTGGGCAAGAGCGTGCCGATGATATTGTGCCACTCGGACCGATCAAGGCGAATGGCACTCCAATCTCGTTTCATTCCGATGTGCCGATGGCACCTGGCGAGCCACTGTTCCTGGTCTGGGCAGGCGTAAACCGAACAACCGTTTCGGGCCGTGTGGCAGGCCCCGAACATCGTCTCTCAGTCGAAGAATGCTTGCGTGCCGTGACTATCGATGCCGCTCAATCGTTGCGACTGGAATCCGACATAGGATCTATTGCTCCGGGCAAACTCGCCAACTTTACCATCCTTGAGGAGGACCCGTTCGAAGTAATGCCGGACGCAATCAAGGATATTGGCATTTGGGGCACAGTTCTTGAAGGAGAGGTTTATCCGGTTTCTGAGACATTCGATTTGGACCACGCGTCGCTCTTCCCGCGAAAGGGAGAAATTGAACCAATCAGAGCACCTCTCTACGCGCTCGCTGATGTTCCCCGCGTCGCACAACGCGGGACGCTTTCTGGGTGCTCCTGTTGTGCGTCTCCTGTGTCGGATACATGTACGCCCTCAGTTGCAGGTCAGATCTCGACAGTCAGTTGTTGTGGAACCAACGCATTGGGCTGGGCAGTCGTCGCTGAATGGGCCTCTAAGGCTTCATCCGGGTAAGTTGCAGCTCAAAATTTTCGCTTCCGTTGCTTAGCTCATTTAGGCCCTTTCAATGAGAAGCCCCAATCGTATTCGGGTAATCAGGTTGAAGGCATCAAAGGTAGAAAGTTGGTGCCCCAATCCTGCTACGTCGAATAACTGCTTTCTGTAAATTGATTGATTGCCCGACTTCCGCTTTGGGCTGAAAGCGGAATTTACAAAGTCAGTTCGGGCGGGTGGCTTGGCCGCCACGAACGGCCCATTTCGCTCAGAGCGGGCTTTCGCGTTCGCAGCCACCATTGGCTCACCATTCACTTATCGATCGCCCTCTCGCTGCTAAACTGTGAAGTTCAACACATCGCGTGGCAAAACCGTCCCCCCTTGCAATCAGAAAAAATTCTGACATAAGCGCCGCCATCCGGTCGCAGCCTACCCGGACATCAAAACAAGGGCCCCAAAATGAAAACACTTGTCATCTGCTCAGGCGGACTCGATTCCGTGTCGCTTGCGCATATCACCGCCAATGAGCACCAGCTCACCCGGCTTGTTTCCTTTGACTATGGTCAACGCCATCGCAAAGAGATCTACTTCGCGGAAGCCGCCGCCAAGCGCCTGAATGTGCCATTCCACCTGATCGACATGCGCGGCATCGGTGCGTCTCTCACTGGCTCAGCCTTGACCGACGACATCGATGTGCCCGACGGGCATTACGAAGAGGACACGATGCGTGTCACCGTGGTGCCCAACCGCAATGCTATTATGCTGTCGATTGGCTTTGGCATTGCAGCGGCAAAGGGGGATGAGGCCGTGGCCACTGCCGTGCATGGCGGTGATCACTTTATCTACCCCGATTGTCGCCCCAGTTTTACCCGTGCTTTTGACGCGATGCAGCAGGCGGCGCTGGACGGCTATGCCAAGGTCCGTCTAAACACGCCATTTGTCGAGCACAGCAAAGCCGAAATCGTGCGGCAAGGTGCAAGGCATGACACCCCCTTTGCCCAGACCTGGTCCTGCTACAAGGGTAACAAGGTGCATTGTGGACGCTGCGGTACCTGCGTTGAGCGGCGCGAAGCCTTTCACCTCGCCGGGGTCAGTGATCCCACGGCCTATGCCGATCCGGACTATTGGACCATAGCCCTGGCCACGCAGGGGGCAAGCTGATGTTTCGCATTCGCAAGGAATTTCATTTTTCCGCCTCGCACCAACTGTCCCATCTCCCGGACGATCACCAATGCGCACGGCTGCATGGGCACAATTACATTGTCGTGGTCGAGCTGGCAGCCCAGAGGCTGAACGCGCATGGCTTTGTGCGTGACTACGACGACCTCAAATCGCTAAAGTCCTATATCGACGAGCATTTTGACCACCGGCACCTGAATGATGTGATGGAGGGCCCTTCGACCGCCGAAAACATGGCCCGCCATTTTTATGACTGGTGTGCCGCGCGCTGGCCTGAAACCGCAGCAGTGCTTGTCAGCGAAACCCCCAAGACCTGGGCGGAATACCGGCCATGACCCTGCGCATTGCCGAAATCTTCGGCCCAACGATACAGGGCGAAGGCGCCTTGATTGGCG
>CAJXIL010000146.1 GCA_913054455.1 uncultured Roseobacter sp. | reverse complement strand
GAGCAGATTTAGGGGCAAATCCAATGTCGAAGATTGCTTTGGTGGATGATGACCGCAACATTTTGACTTCCGTGGCAATGACACTGGAAGCCGAAGGGTTTGAGGTAGAGACCTATAACGACGGGCAGGCCGCGCTGGATGCCTTTAACAAGAAACTGCCAGATATGGCTGTGCTGGACATTAAGATGCCGCGCATGGACGGTATGGATCTGTTGCAGCGCCTGCGCCAGAAAACTCAGATGCCGGTGATCTTTCTCACCTCCAAGGACGATGAGATCGACGAGGTTCTGGGCCTGCGCATGGGGGCGGACGACTACGTCAAAAAGCCCTTCTCGCAGCGCTTGCTGGTAGAGCGTATCCGGGCCCTGTTGCGTCGCCAAGAGGCGCTCAACAGCGATGAGGCCGGCACCGAGACCCCCGAGACCAAAGTGATGGACCGAGGCAATCTGCGGATGGACCCATTGCGCCACGCGGTGAGCTGGAAGGGCAAGGATGTGTCGCTGACCGTCACCGAGTTCCTGCTGTTGCAGGCCTTGGCGCAGCGTCCTGGTTTTGTCAAAAGCCGCGACCAGCTGATGGATGTTGCCTATGATGATCAGGTCTATGTGGACGACCGGACCATCGACAGCCACATCAAACGGCTGCGCAAGAAGATGCGCACAGCAGATACCGATTTTGCCGCGATCGAGACCCTTTACGGGATCGGGTATCGCTATAATGAAGAGTAAGACCTGCAGTCTTTTCCAGGGGGGCGTGCAACAATGCGTGACACTGGCCTGACACCGCGTCAGCAAGATGGAGATGTGGTTCTGGGCGACGATTGGGTCGCACCGGACCAGACTGTTGCGGCCGAAATGCAGGTGAAACGGGCGCGCCGCGGGTTTTTCTCTTTGAAAGGCTCCCCTCTGACGCGCAAGATTATCACCTTCAACCTCATCGCTTTGATCATTCTGGTTGCCGGCATTCTTTACTTGAATTCCTCCCGTCAAAGCCTGGTCAAGCAGCGGGCGGGGGCCTTGGTGGCTGAGGTTTCGCTGATCGCAGACGTATTTGAGGCGGTGCTGCCGTCCTCAGGTGCTGTAAGCCTCACGACGGGCGACGGCATTGACCCGGTGCAGGTGCTTGAGGGGCTTTCGCTCCGTGGCGGGATTGAGGCCTTTGTTTTTGACACTTCTGGCGTGTTGGTGGCACAGGTGACTGGGGTCAATCGGCCGGACGCTCTCAATGCCCTGAACGAAGGCTCCAAGAGCCGAACCTTGATCTCTGACGGTTTGTCGAGCCTCTGGGCGACGCTGGGCGGTGTATTCCAATCCCAAACCGCCGAAGAAGGCTATATCAAACCGCTGCAGGAACAATTGCAGACGCTGGTACAGCATTCCCTGACCGACACCGCCAAGATCGAAGTGGTTGGGGATACCAGCGGTGGCACAGTGTTGTCTGCGGTGGCTCCGATCCTCAGCAATGGCACGGCGATCGGGGTGGTGGCGCTGGCCTCGCCCTCGGGTGAAATCGACGCCTTGGTGCGCGGAGAGCGGGAGCGGGTCTTGCAGATCTTTATCATCGCGCTGCTGGTCTCGATTGGGCTCAGCCTTGTTTTGGCTTCGACAATTGCCAACCCGCTTGCGGATCTGGCGGAGGCGGCCGAACTGGGCCGAGAGCGGGATTCTCGTAAGGCCCAGTCTGGTCGTATCCGCATTCCTGACCTGTCAGCGCGCCCCGATGAGATCGGTCGTTTGAGCCGCGCTCTGCGTGGCATGGTCAAGGCGCTTTATAGCCGGATCGACAGCAACGAACAGTTTGCTGCCGATGTGGCCCATGAAATCAAGAACCCGCTGGCCAGTCTGCAATCTGCCGTTGGGACCCTACGGATGGTCAAGCGCGATGATCAGCGCGAGAAGCTGATGGAAGTTATCGAACATGATGTGCGCCGTCTGGACCGTCTGGTCAGCGATATCTCCAATGCATCGCGTCTGGATGCTGAGCTGGTAAAGGAGGAAGAGGACGAATTCGACCTCTTGCAGATGCTTACCAACCTCAACCAATATCTGGGCGAGGATGCACGGACCAAAAAGATCGACTATATTACCGACCTGCCGCAGCGCCCTGTGATGATCCAGGGGCTCGAGGCGCGTCTGGCGCAGGTCTTTGTCAATCTCATCACCAATGCCATTTCCTTCTGCGAAGAAGGCGACGCGATCCGGGTCTGGGCACGCCGACGCGACAATCGTGTGCTGATCGTGGTGGAAGACACTGGTCCTGGCATTCCCGAACAGGCGCTGGCGAAGATCTTTAAGCGGTTCTACTCGCAACGCCCAGAAGAGCATTTTGGCAATAACTCCGGCCTTGGTCTGGCGATTTCCAAACAGATTGTTGAGGCCCATGGCGGTGTTGTCTGGGCAGAAAACATTCGCCCCACGGAGGCAGATGTCACCTCTGAACCCTTGGGCGCGCGATTTGTTGTTGGCCTGCCCGTCTGATCGGTGATGTCTGCGCAAGCGCCCAGCGTTACACTGCATGCCAGTTGCGTGGCAGTGGCGGGGCGTGGTCTCTTGATCCGGGGTGCCTCTGGTAGCGGAAAATCTGCTCTGTCCCTGCAGCTGATGGCCTATGGGGCTGATCTGGTTGCAGATGACCAGGTGCAGATCTGTCAGCGAGGCGTGACCCTACGGGCCAGCCCGCCCGCTGCGCTGACGGGGCTCATTGAGGCCCGGAACTTCGGCATCTTGACCGCCACCTTTGCCAAAGATTCTGCGATCTGTGCTATTGTCGATCTCGACGAGGTGGAGACGGAGCGCCTGCCCCGCCTGCGCTACGAGAGCATCTTAGGACAAAAGATCCCGGTCTTTCGCCGGGTAGAGGGTCAGCATTTTGCGGCTGCGCTGATACAGTTCTTGAAATCCGGCTGTCTGGATCCAGATGCCAAACGACCTGATGTAAAACTCTGAGTGGCGGAGAGCCAATGTCTGACCCCAAAGTAACCCCAATTGTTCTGGTGACGGGCCCCTCTGGTGCAGGGCGTACAACCGCGATCAATGTGCTTGAAGATCTCGGATTTGAAGCCATTGATAACCTGCCGCTCAGGCTGTTGCCCGGGCTGGTCTCGGCGGCTGGCACGGCCGCGCCTATGGCGCTTGGGCTGGACAGTCGCAACCGAGATTTTTCTCCAGCTGCCCTGCTGGAGGTGATCGACATGCTGGAGGCCCGCGAGGGCCTAGATTTGTCGGTGCTCTATCTGGATGCCCGGCCGGAGGTCCTGTTGCGCCGCTACTCCGAGACCCGGCGCCGCCATCCCCTGGCTCCAGGGGAAACGCCAGAGCTGGGCGTGCAGCGGGAGTTGAGCCTGATGGGGGCGATCCGTGATCGGGCCAGCCTGTTGCTGGATACCTCTGACATGAATGTGCATCAGGCCAAGGCCGAGATTGAGCATCTCTTTGCCCCGGGAGGGCGCAACCTTGCGCTGTCGATCCAGAGTTTTTCCTACAAACGCGGCGTGCCCCGCAGCGTTGATATGGTTTTTGATTGCCGGTTTCTGGACAACCCCTACTGGGATAAAAACCTGCGCGGGTTGAATGGTTGCGACGCGGCGGTTCAGGCCCATGTGCAGGCGGACCAGCGCTATGAAGGCTTCTTTGCACGCGTGCTGGACCTCACGCGGTTCCTGCTACCAGCCTACCGCGATGAGGGCAAATCCCACTTTTCCATCGCCTTTGGCTGTACAGGCGGGCAGCACCGGTCGGTCACCCTGGCAGAAACGCTTGCAAAAGCCCTTGCAGAAGAGGGCCAGCAGGTGTCAATTAGACATCGCGAGCTGCAAAGCTAGCAGGGATACGGAGTTGCAGGATTGATCGGGATCGTGATCGTGGCGCATGGCGGGCTGGCCAGGGAATACCTGGCAGCAGTGGAACATGTTGTGGGGCCTCAGCCCAACCTTTTGTCCATCGCCATCGCACCTGATGATGACCGCGAAGACAAACAATGTGAAATTTGCGCGGCGGCGGATCAGGTTGATACCGGTGACGGTGTTGTGGTGGTGACGGATCTTTATGGTGGATCACCGTCAAATTTGAGCTTGCGGGCCTGCAAGCCGGTGAACAGGCGTATTCTCTATGGTGCCAATCTGCCGCTTTTGATCAAGCTGGCGAAGTCTCGCCATCTTGTTGTGGGGGAGGCAGTACGCCAGGCGATGGAAGCCGGGCGTAAGTATATAAACTCTCAAAATATCAATCCCGATGGGGAGCAGGCGCAGTAAATGGCTTTGAAGACGTTAAAAATTGTGAATGAAAAGGGGCTGCATGCCCGCGCCTCTGCTAAACTGGTGGAGGTTGTTGAAGGCTTCGACGCCACGGCGGAGGTCTCCAAGGATGGCATGTCTGCCTCTGGGGACAGCATTATGGGGCTTTTGATGTTGGCAGCCTCGAAAGGAACGACTATTGACGTCGAGACTTCGGGGCCAGATGCTGCTGCTCTGGCTGCTGCGGTCGAGGCCCTTGTGGCGGACAAATTCGGCGAGGGGTTCTAATCTCTGCCCCAAAACTAACAGGAATGGCACGGTGGCGGATACGGCACATGAGCAAAACACCGGAGTAACACCGGAAAGCGATCAGGGCACGGGCGAGGTCTATGACCGTCGTACCCTGACCTATGCCAATTCCTTTGATGACCGCTGGACCTCCTTGGCGATCAAGGCCATTGAGTGGATGACTGGAAAGCTGACCATTTTGCGTATGGTCAATAAGTTTGAAAACCAGAATGCGGAGTATCGTGGCCAGAAGTTCTGGCGTGGTGCGCTCAATATCATGGGTATCAAACTGGAGACCCCGGAAGAACAGATCCAACGCATCCCAGCGGATGGACCGGTGGTGATAGTCGCCAATCACCCCCATGGTATGGTTGATGGCATGATATTTGCCGATCTCATCGGCCGTGTACGCCAGGACTACCGGATCTTGACCCGGTCTGTGTTAACTGGACTGGATGAGGCGGCGACCTCATTCATGATCCCGGTGCCCTTTCCCCATGATCCCGAAGCGCAAAAGAAAATGGTCGAGATGCGCGCCAAAACCATGACGCACCTCAAAGCGGGTGGTGTTGTGGCGCTGTTCCCGTCCGGGGTGGTGATGTCCTCAGAGACCTGGTTTGGTCCGGCGATTGAGCAGGAATGGAATGTCTTCACCGCACAGTTGATCCGGCGCTCTGGGGCGCGAGTGGTGCCAATCTTTTTCCCTGGTAGAAATTCCCGCAGCTATCAGATCGCCAATAAGCTCTCGCCGATCCTGCGCCAAGGCCTGTTGCTGCATGAAATCGTGCGCTCCTGTAACAAGCCGCAGGCGCCGGTGGTGGGTCAGCCTCTGACAGATGAGCAGATGGCGCAGCTGCAGAGCGATCCGCGTGGGTTTATGGCCTGGCTGCGGGAACACACTCTGAGCCTCGGCAAGAAGACCTGAGCCAGGCGTTTAGGGGCTTTTCAGCTTCCTAAGTCACCAAAGCAGAAATATCAAAGCCCTCGTCGCCTGATCCCTGCGTGACAGCGCCTTGGTCCTGTCCCAAGAAAAATGACGGTATCCACGCCCAAAGGGCGCGGAGCCTCCGCAATTTGGCTTGATCCCGGCCCGCTCCGCCGTCCTACGGGGGCCAGGCGATGAGGGCTCCAAAGCGGCAGCTCGAGGAGAGGAGAATCAGCGGGTAGGGACGGGAGTTTCACCTCGATAGTCGTAAAAACCGCGCTGGGTTTTGCGGCCCAGCCAGCCGGCCTCGACATATTTTGTCAGCAGCGGGCAGGGGCGGTATTTGGTATCGGCCAGGCCTTCGTGCAGAACGTTCATGATGGCGAGACAGGTGTCCAGACCGATGAAATCAGCCAGTTCCAGCGGGCCCATGGGGTGGTTAGCCCCGAGCTTCATTGATTCATCGATGGATTTCACCGACCCGACGCCCTCATAAAGGGTGTAGACCGCTTCGTTGATCATCGGCATCAGGATCCGGTTGACGATAAAGGCAGGGAAATCTTCTGCGCTGGCTGCTGTTTTACCCAGGCGTTCGACCACGGCCTGGCAGCTGGCAAAGGTCTCTTCATCGGTGGCAATGCCACGGATCAGTTCGACCAGCTGCATCACTGGGACCGGATTCATGAAGTGAAAGCCCATAAAGCGTTCGGGGCGATCTGTGCGGCTGGCGAGGCGGGTGATCGAGATCGACGAGGTATTGGAGGTGAGAATCGTATGGGGCAGCAAATGCGGTTGCAGATCCTCAAAAATCGCCTGCTTGACAGTTTCACGCTCGGTCGCGGCCTCGATCACTAGATCTGTGGCGCCAATATCCGCCAACATCAGGGTTGTGTTGATCCGAGCCAGGGCCTCAGTGACCGCTGTCTCTGTGATCTTGCCGCGGCTGGCCTGGCGCGCCAGGTTCTTGTGAATAGCGCTGATCGCGGCATCCAGGGATTGTTGGCTAATGTCATTCAAAACAACATCGTAGCCTGCCAATGCCATGACATGGGCAATGCCATTGCCCATCTGGCCTGCGCCGATGATGCCGATCTTTTTGATTTCCATACCAGGGGCTCCCAATTTGCCTGCTTGGCAACCTTATCGGGGGCTTTGGGGCAGTTACAAGGCTGCACATCTGGAATTTTAGGTGAAATTTAACTTTAGGGAATTTGCAATCTTTCGCCACCACAGTGATCCTTGGGTGAATAAATTGGTGGGAACTATGAGTTACGAACTCAAAAGCGCAGGTGTGCTTTCGGGGGGGACGTGCTGCTATGCGGGATCGCGCTTGCCAGTACGTGGCCCCAAACGGGATCTAGACAGTCCATACATCGCATTTCTTGGTGGAACTGAGGTATTTGGGCGGTTTGTCAAAACGCCTTTTTCGGATGTTAGTGAGGCATTGTTAAAAATGCCTTGTGTCAATCTGGCTGCGGTGAACGCGGGGTTGGATACCTTTGCGAGCGATAAGGCGCTGCTGGGAGTAGCGCGTGAGGCGCGGCTTTCTGTGATGCAAGTGCTGGGCGCGCAGAATGTTTCAAACCGCTATTACCGGGTGCATCCCCGGCGCAACGACCGCTTCCTGCAGGCGCAACCAGCGCTGAAGACGCTATTCCCGGAAGTAGACTACACCGAGTTCCACTTTAACAAACATCTTCTGACGACTTTGCAGGAACTCTCGGCGGAGCGGTTTGCAGAGGTGCGTGACCATTTGCAGGAGACCTGGCTGGAGACTATGGCGCAGGTGATTACCGCGCTGGAGGGGCGGGTCGTTTTGCTCTGGGTCAGTTATGATCTGAAAGGTAATGGTGCATTCAATCACGAGCCGGTTCTGGTGGAGCACAGCATGGTTGAGGCGCTACGGGACCGAGTCGCGGGGATGGTTGAGATGGCAGTGGCACCTGCGGGTCTGGTAGATGATTTTGACGGTATGATCATGGGCGAGCTGGATTTTCCAGCGGCGCAACACATGCTGGGGCCAAAGGAACATGCGCGGATCGGCTGCACGCTTGCGGAGACACTACAGGGGTTGATCTGAAGTTGCTCTGCTAAAGGGGCATAGAGTCCGCATGCACGGGCACAAGCAAAAAAGAACGGGGCCCGCAATTGATGCGGGCCCCGTTTTTTATCTGCGCTTTGGGGTCGTCCCCTTAGCGCCAAGATCGGTTTAACCGAGTTTTTCGGTCAGCTCGGGTACGGCGGCAAAGAGATCCGCAACCAGGCCAAAGTCAGCAACCTGGAAGATCGGGGCTTCTTCGTCCTTGTTGATCGCAACGATCACTTTGGAGTCTTTCATACCGGCCAGGTGCTGGATCGCACCGGAGATGCCAACAGCGACATAGAGGTCAGGTGCGACGACCTTACCGGTCTGACCAACCTGCCAGTCGTTGGGGGCGTAGCCGGAATCAACCGCGGCGCGCGAGGCACCAACCGCAGCACCCAGCTTGTCCGCCAGACCTTCGATCAGTTTGAAGTCTTCCTCAGACCCAACGCCACGACCACCGGATACAACCACACCAGCTGAAGTCAGCTCGGGGCGGTCGGATTCGGCAACCTTATCTTCGACCCACTCAGAGAGGCCGGGGTTTTCAGCAGCACCGATGGTCTCAACGGAGGCGGAGCCGCCTTCGCCAGCGGCGTCAAAGGTCGCGGTGCGGAAAGAGATGACTTTCTTTGCATCCGAGGATTTGACGGTCTGGATGGCGTTGCCCGCGTAGATGGGACGCTCAAAGGTGGCGCCGTCAACAACAGCGGTCACATCCGAGATCACCATGACGTCCAACAACGCAGCCACGCGGGGCAGAACGTTTTTGGCATCGGTGGTGGCCGGGGCTACGATGTGCTCATAGTCGCCCGCCAGCGAGGCGATCAGCGCCGCTGTGGGTTCCGCCAGGCGGTGGCCCAGGGAAGCATCTTCGGCAACCAGTACCTTGGCAACGCCAGCGATTTTGGCGGCTTCGGCACCGGCGTCAGCAGCAGAGGCGCCAGCGGCCAGAACGGTCACGTCACCCAGAGCTGTAGCCGCAGAAACGGCCTTTGCGGTTGCGTCCAGCGCCAGGGCGCCATCGGTCACTTCAGCAAGGAGAAGAACAG
>CAJXIL010000145.1 GCA_913054455.1 uncultured Roseobacter sp. | reverse complement strand
TGAACAGCTTTGGCCATCTTTTCCGCGTCACCACCTGGGGCGAAAGCCACGGACCTGCGCTGGGGGCAACCGTGGATGGCTGTCCACCCAATGTTCCGCTGGAGCCTGAGATGCTGCAGCAGTGGTTGGACCGGCGTCGCCCTGGCCAGAACAAGAACACCACTCAGCGCAATGAACCCGACGCGGTCAAAATCCTCTCTGGCGTTTTTGAGGGCAAAAGCACCGGCACGCCGATCCAGCTGATGATCGAAAACACCGACCAGCGCTCCAAAGACTATGGCGATATTGCCCAGACCTTCCGCCCCGGCCATGCCGACATTACCTATTTCCAGAAATACGGCAATCGCGACTATCGTGGTGGTGGCCGCTCTTCGGCCCGTGAAACTGCGGCTCGTGTTGCCGCAGGCGGTGTTGCACGTGAAGCGATCAAGGCCATGGCGCCAGATCTGCAGATCACCGGCTATATGACCCAGATGGGTGAGATGGAAATCGATCGCAGCCGGTTTGACTGGGAGGCCATTGGCCAGAATGATTTCTGGATCCCCGATGCCGGAGCAGTTCAGGATTGGGAGGATTACCTTCAAGCCCTGCGCAAGGCCCATGATTCTGTTGGCGCCGTGGTCGAGGTTGTGGCGCGCGGTGTGCCCGCTGGGATTGGTGCACCCGTTTACAATAAGCTCGACACCGATTTGGCGGCCGCGATGATGTCCATTAACGCGGTCAAGGCCGTTGAGATTGGCGAAGGCATGAATGCCGCCCGTCTCAAGGGATCGCAGAACGCCGATGAGATCTTCATGGGCAATGATGGCCAGCCAGTCTATTCTTCCAACCACGCCGGCGGCATCCTTGGGGGGATCTCGACAGGTCAGGACGTGGTTGTACGCTTTGCGGTCAAGCCGACCTCTTCGATCCTGACGCCACGCCAGTCGATCCGCAAGGACGGCACCGCTGCCGAGGTGATCACCAAAGGTCGCCACGACCCCTGCGTTGGCATCCGCGCCGTGCCAGTGGCCGAAGCCATGATGGCCTGCGTAATCCTGGATCACCTGCTACTGCACCGTGGCCAGGTTGGCAGCAACCAGGGCCATATCGGCGGATGAGCCTGAAACAGCTCCAGGTCAAACTGCGCCGCATTGCCGAAGTCCAGATGGCGCAGGACCCGGCCCATGATATTGCGCATCTGGACCGCGTCTGGGCAAATGCCCATCGCATTGCCTTGGATGAAAACCGGGATGACCCGAGCCGCGCCAACCTGCGAGTGCTGATCGCTGGCGCCTATCTGCATGATCTGGTCAATCTGCCCAAGGACCACCCAGAGCGAGAGACGGCCTCAAGGCTCTCGGCGGAAAAATCAGAGCCTATCCTTGAGGGTTTGGGCTATTCGGCGTCTGAAATCGCCGCTGCCCAGCACGTGATCGAGGCCCATAGTTTCTCTGCCGGATTGCCCGCAAACAGTTTAGAAGCGCTGATCCTGCGCGATGCCGACCGGCTGGATGCGCTGGGCGCTATCGGCATCGCACGCACTTTTATGGTCGCGGGCACCATCGACCGCCCTCTGTGTGATGCGGATGACCCGTTTGCGGCCAACCGCCCATTGGATGACCAGACATGGTCGATTGATCACTGGCACCTCAAGCTGTTGAAGCTCCCCGGTGACATGGCCACAGACAAGGGCCGCAAAATCGCCCGTAAGCGGGCACGGCTCATGCTTGCCTATCTGCGGCAACTGGCCAAGGAAATGGATACCGAGCTGCCGGATCACTGGGCCGATCTGCTGAAATGATCGAAATCCTCGCCATCACCTTCCCCATCTATGCCGCCCTGGCGCTGGGCTATCTGGTGGTCTGGAAAGGCTGGTTCAGCGCGAGTGACATGCGTGTCCTTGGGCGCTATGTGCTGAATATCGCCCTGCCTGCCCTGATCTTTTCTGCCGTCGCAGCGCGCAGCCCGGTGGAGGTTTTTCAACCCGGTTATGTTCTGGTCTATGCTCTTGGTGGGTTGGCAACCGTTGCGCTGTCTTACGGGCTGTTTAGCCTGCGGGGCATCGACCCAAAGCGCCGCGCGCTAGGGGTTATGGGCTCCACCTGTCCCAACAATGCCTTTGTCGGCTATCCGATCATGCTGCTCGCCTTTCCCGACCAGGCTGGCATCATCTTGGCGCTGAACCTGCTGGTGGAAAACCTGTTGCTGGTGCCGGTCTGTCTGATTCTGGTCGAACTATCGGGCAAAGGCCTTGACCAGCCATTGCTGCCACGATTGCGGCAAATTCTGCTGGATCTTGCCAAAATGCCCATGCTCATCGGCCTCGCCCTGGGGTTGCTTGTATCGATTTTTGGCATTGCGCTGCCCGGCCCGGTCTTGCGGTCCATCGATATGTTTGCGGTCTCTGCGGGGGCAGTTGCCCTGATTGTCATTGGCGGATCGCTTGTAGGCTTACCACTGCATGGCAATCGCTCCCTTGCTGCGCAGATCAGCGCCTCAAAACTGCTGCTGCATCCAGCCCTGGTCGCCCTGATGGCAGCCATCTTGCTGGGCGCTGGACTTATCACCCTAACACCGGCGCTACATAGCGCGGTCATCCTATCGGCGGCGATGCCTATGTTTGGCATCTATACCGTGTTGGCCCAGCGCCAGGGGTTGGAAGGCGCCGCCAGCCTCGCCATGCTCACCGGGACCAGCAGCGCCTTTGTGACGCTGACTGTCTTACTTTGGGTTCTAACCTGAGGGGGCAGCCTGAAGCCCACTGCTTCGACTTGGCGAACAAATCAGCGTAACCCTCGCGCAGCACCTTTTTTGCACCTTCCCCATGGTGTTGCGTGGCAACTCAGAGACCAGAACACGAGGCGTTGCGTCCCCTAGAAAGTAAGCCACCTCAGCCTCCGTATAGGCGGTATTGAGCGGCAGGAAGACACCCCCTGCCATGACAGGTCCCAGATAGAGCTGTATCGCCTCTATGGTTTTCTCCACCTACACGGCCACACGGTCGCCGGGTTTCACCCCCATAGCCACCAAAGCGGCTGCATTTCGCTCGGCCCCTGCAAACAACTCACCAAAGGTGACGCTGGCACGGGCTGGGAACGTGGCAAAATTGCGGGTTTCATGCCCCTCACTGGCCGCATGGAGCTGCGCAATCAGATGGTTTTCATCATACATTTAGGGGCCTCCTTCGCTTTGTCGCCATTTGCCCCGGCGCGCAGGGTGAAATCAAGCCATTGATCTTTCTGTCTCAGGGGCGCAGGGTCCCGCCCATGTCCACATCCTTAACATCGCATCGACCTATGCTCGCCATCGCCCTGAAGGTCGCGGCGATTGGTCTGTTTACGGGGCTTTCTGCGCTGATCAAGGCTGTCTCTGATGTGGTTCCGGCGGGCGAATCGGTTTTCTTTCGCTCGTTTTTTGCAATTCCCGTCATCGTGGTTTGGCTGTCTATGCGGGGAGACCTTAAACACGGTCTGAAAACACAGCGTCCCATGGGCCATATTCTGCGCGGGTTGGTTGGCACCTCAGCGATGGCGATGACCTTCATGGGGCTCGGTATGTTGCCCCTGCCTGAGGTAACTGCCATTGGCTATGCCACCCCCATCTTTACCTTGATCCTCGCCGCTGTGTTTCTGGGAGAGCGCATTCGCCTGGTCCGGATCAGTGCCGTAGCCGTTGGGCTTCTTGGGGTTTTGATCATGATCTACCCACGTCTGTCTGGTGGGATGGATATGTCCAGTACCGCCTTTGTCGGCGTGCTGCTGATCCTAGGGGCCACCGTGGCACGTGGGTTTGTACAGATCCATATCCGCCGCATGGTGATGACAGAACACACAGCCGCTATTGTCTTCTACTTTTCTGTTACCGCCTCGCTCCTGTCATTGCTGACTCTGCCCTTTGGTTGGGTCATCCCGGATGTGAAAACGCTGCTATTGCTGATTGGCGCGGGACTGGTGGGTGGGGTCGCACAAATTCTAGTCACATCCTCCTACCGCTTCGCCCCGGCGTCGATGCTGGCGCCCTACGACTATGTCTCGATGCTCTTTGCAATTGCGATTGGATATGTCTGGTTTGCCGAGCTGCCCACGATCGTCATGCTGGCCGGAGCTAGCCTGGTGATAGCGGGTAATATCCTGGTGATCTGGCGTGAAAGCCGCCTAGGACTGGTACGGGGAAAGGCAAAATCCCTGACCGATCCCAAGGGCGGTTAAGGCAGTATACGCCTGTGAAATATCCTAGCCCTTAGCGTTCAACCGTTCGGTCAGATCCTGAATTTTGTTCCGTAAATCAACAAGCTCTGCCAGATCATCCCCCGCCGCATCCAAGATACAGCGCGAAATCGGGCCAGCCTCCTTTTGCAATGCCTGCCCTCTGGGTGCCAGAGAGACGATGACACTGCGTTCATCCTCTGGATTGCGCCGACGCAGGACGAGATCTGCTTGTTCCATACGTTTCAACAGTGGGGTGAGCGTATTGGATTCCAGATTGAGAGCGCCGCCAAGATCACTCACTTTTTGACCATCACACTGCCAGAGCGCCACAAGCACAAGATACTGAGGGTATGTCAGCCCATGCTGTGACAACAGCGGCCGATAAAGTCGCCCCATGGCATTATTGGCCGCATAAAGCGCAAAGCACAGCAGGTCATCAAGAGAAAGGGATCGGTTCAACATAAGAGTAAGATAAATCGCACACGACCAAATCACAAGCCCTTGCCAGCGGGGCGTGCTTCCGCTATTTAATCGCACACGATATATTCACGCACGATAAATCTGAGGATCTCGCCATGACTATTTCTCCAATCTATACCGCGCAAGGAACTGCCACCGGAGGCCGCAATGGCCGCGCCAAAGTTGCGGAATCCGGTCTTGATCTGATACTCGCCGCGCCGCCGGCCTTGGGCGGAAACGGGGAAGGCAGCAATCCAGAACAGCTATTTGCGGCTGGTTATTCCGCCTGCTTTATTGGTGCTATGCAATTTGCCACCACGCAGGACGCAAGCCTGGCCAAGGTACCGGCTGAGGTGTCGGTGACCGCAAATGTAGGCATTGGCCCAGATGCCGAAGGCGGTTTTGGCCTGAGCGTCCTGCTATCGGTGAGCCTACCCGGCGTTGACGCTGCGGAGGCTGAGCGCGTAATTGAGGCGGGTCACAAAATCTGCCCCTATTCCAATGCAGTACGTGGCAATGTCGAGGTTACGACAGAGCTCCTGTAGCCTTGAATAGCTATCCAGTGCGAGGCTCTGCCTCACGCTCCGGGACATTTTTAGCCAACTGAAGGCGCCACAAGCGACAACCGCACCGTCAGGTGCTCATACAGGAAAAGCGCGGAAGTTATCTTCCGCGCTTTTTCATTTTGAAAACAGAAAGTGTGATTAACTGCGCACCAGGGCCTCGTAGGCAGCAGCGATGTCGCGTGTCATCTCTCCGACTTCAAATTTATAGGGGCCGATTTCACCAACAGGTGTGACCTCGGCAGCAGTACCCGTCAACCAGCATTGCTCAAACCCTTCCATTTCCTCGGGCAGGATACGCCGTTCGTGCACTGCGATGCCCTTTTCCTTAAGCATAGCAATAACCGTTTGACGGGTAATCCCGTTGAGGAAGCAATCTGCCAACGGGGTGTGCACTTCCCCGTCTTTGACAAAGAAAATATTGGCCCCCGTCGCTTCCGCCACATAGCCGCGATAGTCCATGAACAAGGCATCCGAGCAGCCTTTGGCCTCGGCTTTATGTTTGGAAATAGTGCAGATCATATAGAGACCTGCCGCTTTGGCATGAACCGGGATAGTTTCCGGACTAGGCCGTTTGTATTCAGCGATATCCAGTTTGGCGCCTTCCATTTTGGCATCGCCATAATAGGCACCCCAGCCCCAAACTGCGATCGCCATGCGGACCGGGTTCTGTGCAGAAGCGACCCCCATGTCTTCACCAGAGCCACGCCAGACCAGCGCCCGCACATAGGCGTCCTGTAAGCCAGAGGCCTTCAGGGTCTCTTCTTTTGCCGCTTCAATCTCATCAACCGAATAGGGCATGGGCATGTCCAGCGCTTCAGCACTGGCGATCAGGCGCTCGGAATGTTCACGGCTTTTGAAGATCTTACCGTTGTAGGCGCGTTCGCCTTCAAAGACAGAAGAGGCATAGTGCATCGCATGCGTGAGGACATGCACTTTGGCGTCCCGCCAGTTTACCAGCTCCCCATCCATCCAGATCAAGCCGTCACGATCATCATATCCAGCCATGCCACAGCCTCCTCAAAGCAGTTTGTATTTTCACAAGTTGCGCGCCAAATGGCCGGATCGGACATATTGTTGCGCCAAAGCTGCGATTCGATACATCTTCACCCTTGGAATGTCAATATAGCTGACATAAACTGCCTGTCAGAGACTTGTGGCGAGTAAAGAGGAGAGCTCCATGACTGAGGGTGGGTCACACGGACGGCCAATGGGGCATTTTGGCGGCGAAAGTCTGTTGTTTTTGACCGATGAACAGCTGCGTCAAGGGATTGAGGCGATGTTCTTTGCCTATCGCGGCTTTACCGCGGACCCAGATCGCATTCTGGCCCAGATGTCCTACGGGCGCGCGCACCACCGGGCAATTCACTTTATCAACCGCGCCCCCGGCACTACCGTGAACAATATGCTGACCATTCTCGGCGTCACCAAACAATCACTCAACCGGGTTCTGCGCACGCTGATCAGCGATGGGCTCGTCGAAAGTCGGGTGGGTGTCACGGACAAACGCGAACGCCATCTGCATCTCACAGAGGAGGGCAGGAAATTGGAGGCTCAGCTATCAGATGCCCAACGTGCCCGCATGCGCGCGGCTTACAAAGATGCGGGGCCTGAGGCTGTGCAGGGGTTTAAAAAGGTGCTGGAGGCGATGATGGATGCGGATATGCGCCGCGCCTATATTAATCTGCGGGAAACCGGATCATGAGCACCTTTGATTCTCACCTCCTGATCGTGGACGACGATGAACGCATCCGCGGCTTACTAAAAAAATTCCTGATGCGCGCTGGGTTTCTGGTTTCAGCGGCACGCGATGCTGCCCATGCGCGCCGGGTTCTGGCGGGGCTCGATTTTGATCTGATCATCATGGATGTCATGATGCCCGGCGAAGACGGCATCTCGCTAACAAAATCTCTGCGTGAAACCATGAGCACACCGATCCTGTTGCTCACTGCGAAAGGTGAAACAGAGGATCGCATCACCGGTTTGGAGGCGGGCGCAGATGACTACCTCCCCAAACCTTTTGAGCCCAAAGAACTGCTGCTGCGGGTCAATGCAATTTTGCGGCGGGTACCGGATACCTCGGCGCAGGACAGTGCGCCAAAGGTGCTGCATCTTGGTGACATCCGCTATGATGTGGAACGGGGCGAAATGTGGCAGGGCAGCGATCTGGTGCGATTGACCGGCACCGAAAGCCAGCTGATGAAAATCTTTTCGGCGCGCCCCGGAGAGCCCGTGAGCCGGGCCAAACTGGTCGAGGATCTGGGCCGCGACCGGGGCCAGGCCCAGGAGCGCGCGGTGGATGTCCAGATCACTCGGTTGCGCCGCAAGATCGAGCCAAACCCCAAGCAGCCGCAATACCTGCAAACCGTCCGGGGAGCGGGCTATATGCTGGCGCCTGACTGATCCGGTTTTTGCTGCGTTTCACTGCCTTCTCACCCAGACCTGGGATTTGCGCCCCCTCAAAAGCGCAGGAATCATGTAAATTGTCCCTGAGCCCCTGATAAACAGCGGCCTACTATGGGAGAGATACATGAAACTGTTCAAACTGACTGTCGCCGCCTGCCTACTGCCACTTCCACTTCTGGCACAAGAACTGGACTATTGGGGGGAAGCCGGAGGCTGGGATGTGATGATCGATTCCTCCCTTGGGGACGGCTGTCTTATCCAGGCGGCCTACGGGGATGGCTCCGTGGTCCGGATCGGTTTTGATCGCAACCAAGGCAACGGCTATGTGACTGCCTTTAATCAGGCCTGGGAAGGCATTGAGGAAGGCGTGACCTATCCGATCGCTTTTGATCTGGACAGTCAGGAATATGAGGGGGAGGCAACTGGCATCTATCTGAATGATGTTCCAGGCGCCGATATCGCCTTTTCCAACCCCGACTTCCTGTTCGATTTGGCACAGAAATACACCATGACCCTGTACAACGAATACGGTGAAGTCATGGCGATCGACCTTGAAGGCTCCTACGCTGGGCTTGAGGCGGCCATCGCCTGCCAGGAGGAAATGGGCTGATCTCCTCTCAAACCTGTGCCTATCTGTGACAGGGCACAGGCCCCCCCTGTGGCCGATAGCCCTTGATCCTTGGGTGTAGCAAGTTGATTATACTCTTGTTGTTGCAATTCACGGGATGCGCCGAATGACCACCGCCCTGATCACCCATGCAGATTGCCTGCGCCACGAGACCCCAGAGGGGCACCCCGAACAGGTGGCACGCTTGGAGCATATCCTGCATGCGCTGGAGCCATTGGATCTGAAGCGGGTGCCTGCACCGATGGTGGCAGAGGATGACATCTTGCGCATTCATCCCGTGGATCACCTGCACGCCCTGCGCTCTGCCCATCCCAGCGAAGGCTATGCGCAGATCGACGGTGATACCTTCATGTCACCCGGCACGTTGGACGCCGCCTTTCGCGGGGCGGGTGCTGCCGTACGGGCGGTAGATATGGTACTGGGGGGAGAGGTGAAAAATGCCTTTGCCGCCATTCGCCCGCCCGGCCATCATGCCGAGTCTGAGACGGCCATGGGCTTTTGCTTCTTTGGCAATGCCGCCCTGGCTGCCAAACACGCGCTGGACCATCACGGGTTGAAACGGGTCGCGGTGG
>CAJXIL010000144.1 GCA_913054455.1 uncultured Roseobacter sp. | reverse complement strand
AAGAGGCTCATTCAAAAATCTCGGGGTCATCCCGATTCAGGTCGCGCACGGCAATCGCAGTCTCCTGCGCCTTGCTGAGCGTCCACCGGACGCGTGTCGCATACTCTATTGCGCGCCCAGATAAAACGATCTGCTTGGCCGCACGGGGCTTTAATCGCGTTTTTTCCAAATAAACACTGGGTTCCAGCTTCAATTCGCAGCTTCCATCGTGGCGAAACACCCAAATCTCACCACTCTTTAGGGCCATCGACACCGCCGAACCGCCCAGATCCAGAGCCGAATCCACCTCCGGGTGCAGGTGCAGGCGCAGTTCGAACTCTACGCCTTTGGTTCCGGAACGATCCAAAACCTTGGAAAAGACCCGCTTGCCAGGATCCTCGATGGCAACCAGTAGGTCCTCCCCCGACAGCCCGCGCCCATCATCTGACAATTCCAGGGTGCGCGCATGGGTCAGACCGAAATCCCGCAGATACCCATCATGCCCGCCCTGAAAACGTCGGCCATCGGCCAATTCATCCAGGGCGACCTGCACTTCCTTGGGGCCATCCACCAGCAATTCCTGCCCCGTGGTGCGATCAGGCGTGGCAAGCCGAGCACTGGAATGGCCAGCCAAACAAAGGGTCGAATGAGACGGCGTTGCCCGCCCCGCACGGCGCCATTCCAGACCAAAGGTTTCACCTGAGCCACAATTGACAATCAAAGGCCGCCGCCCAGACGTCAGCTCAAAGGCAAGCGTGGAGGCATGACCATTGTTCGAGGCCGCTCCCTGCGGGGGCACCGCAGCATCAATCACCACCGAAGTGCGGCGTGCCGCCAAGCGCGCATAGCCCATGGCCAGCCCATCGCGGTGATCGCCCGCGATGTGACTGGCTGCCAGGGCGTGATCCAGCCAGCCCTCTAGACCCCGTCCGCCTCCATGAAACCGGGCCAAGCCACCATCCGCATGACGCAGGGTGCGTAGCGCCGGGGCGATCCGCTCAATCGCTGCTGTCTGTGCCGCAGGCACCGTGCGGCCCGCCTCGTGCAGGGCTGCCGCAGCCCAGGTCAGCAGGGTAAAAACTTCCAACAGCTCTTCGGGGTTCCGCGTGGGCACGCCGCCCTCAGCATCAATCTGGGCTTCGCACTCCAGTGCCAGCGCCCGTATCGCTGGGTCCGCCAGCTCCTCGCGCCCCTGCAGGGCCAGCCCAGCATAGATCAATCCGGTGAGAGCCTCAAACCGGGGCAATCCCGGCGATGCCCCTTGCCAGCGCTGGGATAGGAACCAGGTCTGCTGCGATAGGGATTGATAAAAGGCTTCGGTCTCAGCCCGGTCTTTGCTGCTCAGCAGGAACAGAGCATGGTTGATCCAGCGGATCACCCGCCGTCCGGTCAGATCAGGAGACCAGGCTAAGGCAGAGCCCCGTCCAACCCCTGATCCATGGGTTTTGATCCAACCCCAAACCCATTTCTGCGCCTTGACTCGTGCCTTGATATCGCCAACTGCGGCCAGATCGTCCAACCAACCAAAGCCCTGGCGCTCCGCATCAAAGGCGGCATCTGGCGCATTCACATCCCACAGACCGGTGGTTTCTGATTCGACCAGAAAGCCAGCAAACAGCAAATTCCCCGCCACCAGCTGGCGCCCACGGGCAAAACTGCCAATAGTGCGCGGTTCGGGCTGTGACACAAACCCGGTTGCCGCTGGCTGCTTTTGGGCGCGCCAGGCGTATAGCCTATTCATCATGCGAGTCCCGCGACTCGCTACTCTGTCGTATCTGGACATGCTCTCTGCCTCACGCCTTTGGGCTATGGAGTGCCGGCGTTTTGGCAAAAGGATAACCGCCTTAAGGCGTCAAGTCACCGATGAATGCGACCTCAGAGCGCAGCGCTAGGCAGATTTGCGCAAAAGCGCCATATAAAACCCATCCATGCCGCCTTGCTGGGGCCAATAATCTGGCCGCAGGCGCAGCCCGCCCTCCTCCGTGATCCAGGCTAGATCAACCCCCAGCCCCTCCAACACAGAGCGATCCACGGACATATCAGGAAACATCTCCAGAGCTTCCTCAATTTGGCATTCGCCCTCGTCTGGCAGTAATGAACAGGTGCAAAACACCATGCGCCCACCCGGTTTGACCAAGCTCCAGGCGTGCACCAGCATCTGTGCCTGTAAATCAATCAACGCGCCAAAGGCACTGCCATCCTTAGCATGGGGCAAATCGGGATGGCGGCGAATGGTGCCGGTGGCCGAACAGGGGGCATCGAGCAAAACCGCATCAAACTGCCCGGCCTGTTCCAACGCATCGCCCACCACCAGATCAGCCACTAACCCTGTCCGGGTCAGGTTTTCCTGCAACCGTTCCATCCGGGCGGCTGAGGTATCCACCGCCGTCACACTGGCACCAGCCGCAGCCATCTGCATGGTCTTGCCTCCTGGGGCCGCACAAAGATCCAGCACCCGTTCGCCCTGTTTGGCCTGCAGCATCTGCGCAGGCAGGGCAGCCGCAGCATCCTGCACCCACCAGTCGCCCGCCTCATAGCCCGCCAAAGCAGAGACCTGACCGGCCTCTTTCAGCCGCAGCGACGCCGTGGGCAGCGCAACCCCGCTCAGCTCGCTGAGATCTGCGCCAGGCTTGCCGGTGATGTCCAGGGGAGCACCTGCATAATGTGCGGCTTCGATCTCCAACATGGCCTCAGCACCCCAGGCCTCAACCAGAGGCTTACGCAGCCATTTAGGCAGGCGCGGCACCCGCAGCTTTGCCCATTCCGCTGGGCCTTGGTCCGCCACTTTGCGCAATACCGCATTGACCAGACCTTTGAGCTTGCCATGACGGCGGTGATTGGAGATGATCGCCACCATATCATTGACCACACCATGCGCTGCCGCGCCGTGGCACAGCTCAACCGTGCCCAAACGAAGGGCATTTTGCACCGTCAGCGGCGTTGATTTCTTCAAATGCTTTTGCAGCACCCGATCGGCGCGCTCCAGGCTCCGCAGGGTCTGCAGTGTCAGCCGTTGGGTCCGCGCGCGATCCTCAGGCGTCAGACGCTCCAAAGCGCCCGCCGCATAGCACTCTGCCAGCAAACGCCCCTCCCCCAAAACCTGATCCAATAGATAGATCACCGTACGGCGGGCCTGCGTTCCATCGGACATGACTGCTCTCCTTGGCATAGACATGCGCCGCGCTTGCCATCGCAGCGACGCCCCGGTGGCTTGTCCCCACCAAAAAGGGGCGTATATCATGGCCACAGCATAAAGGAACCCGCCATGAGCGACGAAACCACAAGCCCAAAAGAGGCTGAACCACAGATCAACCCCGCTCTGCCGCCCGCCGCCCAGCGCGCCCTGTCAGAGGCCGCTGAACGGCGCAAGGCCGCCGAGGCCAAGGCCAAGCCACCAGTAGAACTAGGTGGTCGCGACGGCTTGGACCCGGCCCGATATGGCGACTGGGAGAAAAAAGGCATCGCAATCGATTTTTGATCCCTGCTTCTGCTCAAGGAACGCCACTCGATGATTCTGGAAATCCGCCGCTACACGTTGCACTCTGGCCAGCGCGAGGCCTTTATCCGCTTCTTTGAAGAGGTAAGTCGCACCGCCCTGCGCGAGGCCGGCAGGTTGGTTTTTGGCCCCATGCGCGATCTCGAAGACCCAGATAAGGTGCATTGGATCCGTGCCTTTGAAAGCCTTGAGCGGGGCGATGCAATCAAACAAGCCTTCTACGACGGTCCCTCTGAGCGCAGGAGGTCGAACCTCTGGTGATGCCGCTGATCGCCCAGTACGAGGCCTCTGTGGTGGAAACCACCAAAGGTTTGGCAGGTTTCAGCGAAAGCCCAGACCTCTGTTTGCGGGGCGCAGGGTAGGTGTTGCAGAACGCCTCCCTCATCATCTTTCCCTAAAATATTCCCGCCGGAGGCACACAGGCGGCTTTGCCGCCCACAACATGCGGCGTCCCAACGGGGCGCCCTAGGGCTTCAAAGCCCCAATACATCCAGCATGTCGTATTCGCCGGGTGCCTTGTCTTGCCCCCAGAGGGCCGCCTTTAGCGCTCCGCGGGCAAAGATGGCCCGGTCTGTCGCCATATGGCGCAGCACGATGCGTTCGCCAGCTGCCGCAAACAACACGTCATGCTCTCCCACAATATCGCCGCCGCGGATGGCGCTAAACCCGATGTCGCCTCGCTTGCGGGCCCCAGTGATGCCATCGCGACCAGAATCAGAAACATCTGCCAGGGTCACGCCGCGCCCTTCTGCGGCAGCCTCGCCCAGCATCAAGGCCGTGCCCGAAGGCGCGTCGACCTTGTGATGGTGATGCGCCTCAATAACTTCGATGTCAAAATCCTCGTCCAGAGCAGCCGCTACCTTTTTCGTCAACTGCACCAACAGATTCACACCAAGACTCATATTTCCGGCCCGAACCAAAACCGCATGACGCGCGGCCGGTTCCAGCTGGGCAATTTGATCCTCCGTCATGCCGGTGGTGCCAATCACATGCACTGCCCGCGCCTGCGCCGCCAGTTTTGAAAAGGCCAGCGTGGCTTCGGGCGAGGTAAAGTCAATCACCGCTTGCGCCTTGGAAAAGGCTTCCAGCGGATCATCCGTGACCACAACGCCAATCGCACCACCGCCCATGGCAAGCCCGAGATCCTGGCCAACCCAGGCATGACCTGTGCGTTCCACGGCGCCAACCAACGTGGCCTTATTGCTGTCCAGAACCGTTTTGATCAGCATCTGCCCCATACGGCCAGAAGCCCCTGTAATCACGATGCCTGGTGTCTCACTCATTGCTGTGGTCCTCGCCCTTGGATGGTTGGATCGAAAAATCTCTGCTGGTTTCCTCCTACCCGCTTGGCGGTGACTTGGCAAAGGGCTGGTTTGGGCTTAGATCCAAGATATGGCAAAGAACAAATCTCCTGAGGGGCGCGCCCCCTCCCAACGGCAGCTGCGAGTCGGCGAGCTGATCCGCCGGACCCTGTCCGAAGTGCTTTCACGTGGGGAACTGCATGACCCAGAGCTGAACCGCATGTCCATCACAGTTGGCGAGGTCCGGGTCACACCTGATTTGCGCATCGCCACCGCCTATGTGCTCCCCTTGGGTGGCAAGGGGCAGGAGGATCTGCTGAAGCTTCTGGGCCGCAACAAATGGGAGCTGCGCACCCTTGCCGGCAAGAAACTGGGGATGAAATACACCCCCGACCTGCGGTTCCAACTGGATCTCACCTATGACCAGATGGATGCCACCCGGCGCATGTTGGAACAGGACGCGGTGCGCCGCGACATCGAGGATTGATCCGGCGGGCCCTCATACTGCTGGCAGCCCTCTGGGCCTTGCCAGCGGTTGGGTCCGACAAGGGTGCGGTCAGCTGTCGCGATCTCACCTATAAAGACAATCGTTACACCATTTGCGAAGTCGATGCGGTGCGGGCGCAGCTAAAGCTGTTCCTGCGCGATGACAAAGAACAAGTCTTTGGCCATTTCTCGACTATCGAGGAAGCTCTAAAAAGCCAGGGCAAAGAACTGGTGTTTGCCACGAATGCCGGGATGTATCACGCCAATCGTGCCCCAGTTGGGCTGTATGTCGAAGACGGCAAGGAAGAGATGCGACTGGTCCCCAACGCAGGCCCCGGCAATTTTGGCCTGCTGCCCAATGGGGTGTTCTGCCTGCGCGAAGGCCGCGCCGATGTCTTTGAAACCCTGGCCTTTCGTGATGCGGGCACCCGCTGCGCCTCTGCCACACAATCGGGACCGATGTTGGTGATCGACGGCGAATTGCATCCAAGGTTTTTGCCCAATTCCACCTCTTACTATATTCGCAATGGTGTGGGCACCTCCGCCGATGGCACCCGCGTGGTCTTTGCCATTTCGCGCAATGCAGTGAGTTTTCATCAGTTTGGCAGCCTGTTTCGCGACCACTTAAAGATGCCCAACGCGCTCTATTTTGACGGCAACATCTCGCGACTGCATGCGCCGCAGATCGGGCGTTCAGATGCTGGCTTCATGATGGGCCCAGTTGTGGGTGTGGTCGAGTAACCGTCCAATGGCGGTGAAGAGGCCTGTCACAGATCGCTGTAGCAGAATTGACAGGGCTTCCTGCGTAGGCTAGGCCGCGCGCCTCACTAGGATTTGGGGACGGACATGGCACGCAAACGCAAAGGGCGCGATATTTCTGGTTGGCTGGTGGTGGATAAACCCGCCGGGCTGACCTCTACCGCTGTCGTGAACAAGGTGCGCTGGGCGCTGGAAGCCAAGAAGGCCGGCCATGCGGGTACGCTGGATCCCGAAGCAACCGGCGTGTTGGCCATTGCCCTGGGCGAAGCCACCAAGACCGTTCCCTATATTACCGATGCGCTCAAGGCCTATACCTTTACCGTGCGTTTGGGGCAGGCCACCAATACCGATGACGCCGAGGGTGAGGTCATTGCCGCCAGCGATCTGCGCCCCACAGATGATGAGATCAAAGAGGCGCTATTACCCTTCATTGGCGATATTCAACAGATCCCACCCAAGTTTTCTGCCGTTAAGATTGACGGTCAGCGCGCCTATAAACTGGCCCGTGACGGGGACGAGGATTTTGAAATTGCCGCGCGACCGTTGTGGGTCGAAGAGCTGGTTCTGGTAGACCGCCCCGATACCGACCACGTCGTGCTGGAAATGACCTGCGGCAAAGGCGGTTATGTGCGCTCCATCGCCCGTGATCTGGGCGCTGCTTTGGGCTGTCATGGCCATGTAAAAGTGCTGCGCCGTATCTGGTCTGGTCCGTTTGAGGCTGCCGATGGGCTGAGCCTCGAGGATGTGCTGCGCATGGAGCGCACGCCCGAGCTCGACACCTATCTGCGTCCGCTAGAAGAAGGTCTGGCGGATCTGCCCGAGCTGAAATGCACCCCAGAAGGCGCTGTGCGGCTGCGCAATGGCAACCCGGGCATGGTTCTGGCAAGTGATGTAGAATACGGCGACGAGGCCTGGGCCTCGATCAATGGTAAAGCCGTCGCGGTGGGTATCTACAAGGCGGGTGAATTACACCCCAGCCGGGTCTTTGTGCAGCCTGACTGAGCAATCGCCTGGCAGGGCCGCTCATCGCAACTGGGCTTGCCAGACCTCACTGGGACTGGCAGGACAAAGCCATGATCACTCGCAGCCATACCAAGGGCGATGCGCCCTCCACCGCCGTCTATTCCGACTGCGAGACCTATCGCTATAGCCTGACCCGGGTTTGGGATCCCGCCGGGAAAAAGGTGATGTTTGTGATGCTGAACCCCTCCAAGGCGACGGAGGTGCAGAATGACCCCACCATCGAGCGCTGCGAGCGACGCGCCCGTGCGCTGGGATTTGGCGGCTTTCGAGCCACCAATATCTTTGCCATCCGCGCCACCGATCCAAAGGTGATGCGCCAGGCTGTCGACCCCGAAGGTCCCAATAACCAAGTGTCTATAAGCGCGGGGCTGGACTGGGCGGATATGGTGATCTGCGCCTGGGGCACCCATGGTGCCCATCGCGACCAAGGGCGCAACATTGAAGCCCTGTTGCGCGCGGGGGGAAAACCTCTGCACCACCTTGGCATCAGCAAGCACGGCCACCCCAAACATCCGCTCTATATCGCCTATAGTCAGCTCCCTTTGTTGTGGGATTAACGCATTTTTTACGGTCGGAGAATCCCGGAAAACCTTCAACCCATTGAAGACTGAACTGAAAGTCGCGCTAACTGGTGTTCTTGATTTGTTTGGATACAATTAAGCAAAATATGGCAGACTGATCACCAATTGACAGGCTGAATGCCCCTTGCATCAGGCTGGTTTTGGAGAAATGCGATGTTGTGGATAGCGGGTCTTTTGGGCCTCATGGGGATCGGCGGTGCTGCGCTGCTGGATTTTAGCGACGATCTGCCAGCTGATGATTCTCAAGCCAGCGATAACGGCGATCCCAGCGCCCCTGACGATACCCCTGTGATTCCTGCCGACGAATTTTTGGACGTCGCGACCAGCGGCACGGATCAGGGGCTGGAGATTTGCGACTTTATCGACATCGACAGCGGCGAGACCGGAGGATCCACCGGTCTGGGCGATACTGGCACCGACGCGCCTGGACTGTTTGATGGGGATCAGGTCACCGGCACGGATCAGGCGGATATCCTCATTGGAACGGAGATCGGCGACGACATTACCGGCCTGGAGGGCGACGACCAGCTCAACGGATATGCCGGCGACGATTCCATTGATGGGGGAACAGGCGATGACCAGTTGCATGGTGGCGGCGGCGACGACAGTCTGATCGGCGGCAGCGGTGCTGACCTGCTGCATGGTGAATATGGAGATGACAACCTGTCAGGCAGTGCGGGAGACGATAGTCTGTTTGGCCATTTTGGCGACGATACCCTGTTCGGCGGAGCGGGGGATGATCAGGGGCACGGTGGTCAGGGCGATGACTCCCTCCATGGGGAGGTCGGAAATGACGCCTTTCATGGCAATGACGGCAATGACAGCCTGCAAGGCGGTGCCGGGCAGGACAGCCTGTTTGGTGGGAGTGGAAATGATCTTGTCTGGGGCGCCGATGACGGCACCGAGGTCGACTATCTGAATGGTGGCGCAGGGGAGGACACCTTGGTTGCTGGTGCGGGTGATATCGTGACCGCAGGAGAGGGGGCCGACGAGATCTGGGCCGAGGATCTGTCAGGCAGCGGTGAGGCGGTACACCTGATGGATTTTGACAGCTCTGAGGATCAACTGGTGGTGTTTTGGAACCCCGATAGCGAGGCTGAACCCGAAATCACGATTGAGAATGATAGCAACACCCCCAGCCAGCAAGTCATACGAGTTAATGGCGAGGAAGTGCTGCGCCTGACCGGAGCCGAAGGATTGAGCGTCGCAGATATCGCACTGGTAGACGCGCAGACCAGTAACATCCCCTAGGGGCAGGAAAGAAGCGCGCTGAGCAGTTCTCCTTTGCCTTTTCCCTCATTACCGCCTATATGCCCGCATCTGCCTCGGATCCTGTACAGATTCGCGGTGGGTTACTCCACGGGCCTGTGCTGGACGACATCCCGGCCTGTGCCATCACTCTAACCTTTTAAAGGA
>CAJXIL010000143.1 GCA_913054455.1 uncultured Roseobacter sp. | reverse complement strand
TGCGTGACTTCATGCTGGAAAACGCCGTTGGTCAGCCCACCATCAAAGCCTCGCGCCGTGCCAATGACGAGCACCAGATCGAAGTGGTCGGTCAGAAACTGCGCGACATGATGCCTTGGATCTCTGCCGGTAAAATGGTCGACAAAGCAAAGAACTAAGGCGCCCGCAGCGCAGGCTGCAGCCCTTACTCTGCAGGGGCGCTCCAAGCATTTGGGGCGCCCTTTTTGCTTCTGTGTCATTGGGGGCTTTGGAAACCATGGGACAAGAAGCAAATCTCACCGCCCAGACCAAGGTCGGTGCCTCACATGCCATCACGTCCGAGAGGAAACTTCAGATGAACGATAGTCCCGGCGCCAGTAACTGGATCAAACTGATCATCCTGGGCCTGATCTGGGGATCCTCCTTTATGGCCGTCACCATCGCGCTGGAAGGCCTGGGACCGGTGAGCATTGCCGCAGCACGGATCACACTGGGGGCCGTCGCTTTGCTGATCATTATCTCCGTCATCGGGATCCGGCTGCCCTCCCTCCAGGACCGGGTTGGGCGCCAAGTCTGGCTTTGCGCCCTGGGAATGGGCTTTTTTTCCAATGCGCTGCCCTTCTCGCTGCTCAGCTGGGGGCAGACCTATGTGGCCAGCGGCTTTGCTGGGGTCTGTATGGCCGTGGTGCCGCTGTTTGTTTTGCCACTCGCGCACTTCATGGTCCCAGGAGAGCGCATGACCCTGCGCCGCACTCTGGGGTTTACCATCGGCTTTGGCGGCGTCTTGACCCTCATCGGGCTCAAGGCTTTTGCCTCTGCAGGCAGCGATTTTGAATCCCTGGCGCGGCTCGCATGCCTGGCAGCGGCGCTCTGCTATGCCATTGGCTCGATCATCACGCGCCTCTGCCCCAGCGTGAATATGCTCTCACTCTCCGCGGCCGCCCTCAGCTGTGGTGCAGTGATGATTGTCCCAACCGCACTTTGGCAGGAGGGACTGCCGAGCCTGCCAGAGGGGCGCTCGCTTATGGCTGTGCTGTATCTTGGACTGGTGCCCACGGCATTGGCGCAGGTTATGCTGGTGCAGGTGGCGCGCAGTGCTGGCCCCAGCTTTCTGTCAACGGTGAACTACCAAGTCCCCGTCTGGTCCGTATTCTTTGGCGCGTTGCTGCTGAATGAGACCCTGCCGCCGCAGCTCTTTGCCGCCCTGGTTCTCATCCTAGGCGGTCTGTTGCTGAGCCGAGCGCCAGTCCATCGGCAACGCCCCTGAAGCTTCGCCCTGGCGCGAAGCAATTGTCATTGACCTCAGGAGCACAAGCCTCTCTTGTGCAGCCCTGACAGGAGCGCAAAATCTATGCCGGATCGAATGGGAAAATACTGGCTGATGATCGCCACACTCGGGTTTGTCTGGGGCGGGACCTTTCCCCTGATCAAATTTGCGCTCGAAGGGATGACGCCCTTTTGGCTTGCTGCCGGCCGCATCGGTTTTGCCTCTGTCTTACTTGGCGCGATCTGGGCTTGGCGCGGCTTTACCCTGTTCAAGGGAGAGACCAGCTGGCGCGGGGTGCTGGTGATTGGCACCTTCAGTACCGCCCTGCCCTTCATGCTGATCAATTGGGGGCAGCAACATGTTTCCGCTGGGTTTACTGGCCTCAGCATGGCTGCAATCCCGCTCTTTGTCCTCCCGCTGGCACATCTGTTTGTCCCGGGCGAACAGATGGTGCTACGTCGCATTTTTGGATTTGTGATCGGCTTTGTCGGCGTCGCCATTCTGATTGGGGCCAAGGCTTTTGAGAGCAGTAGCTCAGAGCTGGAGCTTTGGGGGCGTCTTGCCTGCATCTCGGCGGCCGGGTGCTATGCTGTCAGCTCCATCCTAACCCGCCGCCTACCGCCAGTGGATCCTCTCGGCCTTGCTGCCATTTTGCTGGTGATTGGCGCTGCGATCATCCTGCCCACCGCTTGGGCGGTAGAGGGCCCGCCGGTGTTGCCGGATGGACAAACCCTCGCAATCATAGCCCTGCTCGGGCTGATCCCAACAGCGGCAGCCAATTTTCTGCGAGTCATCGTGGTGCGCGAAGCCGGACCAACCTTTATGACCCTCACCAATTACCAAGTGCCCGTCTGGGCTGTTGTGCTGGGAGCTGTCTTTCTGAATGAAGCGCTGCCCAGCTCAATGCTCTTGGCTATGGTTCTGATCCTCTCGGGGCTTTACATCAGCCAGTGGGGCGCCTTGACCAGGCTGTTTGGAAAGTCCCAGCAGGGCTAAGCGCGCGGCCTAGCGCGTGGCCTGCCATAGACGAAGGGCCTGAGCAGTTTCAGCCACATCATGCACCCTCAGCATCTGCACCCCTTTGGCCACCCCAGCCAGGGCCACCGCAATGGAGCCGGGCGCACGTTTGTCCGCCTGGGGCTCCTGCCCGATATCACCGATAAAGCGCTTGCGCGACACACCCAACAAGATCGGGCACCCCAGCCCGTGAAACAGGCTCAACCCCTTGAGAAGGGTAAGATTATGCGCCTGGGTTTTCCCAAACCCAATGCCAGGATCGACCACGATTTGATCCCGCAGGATCCCCGTCGCTTCCAGCCGGTCCACCTGCTGTTCCAGGTAATCATAGACATCCAGCAGCACGTGATCATAGCGGGGATCCTTCTGCATGGTTTCAGGGTCACCCTGCGAATGCATCACACAGACCGGAGCCCCCGCCTGGGCCGCCAGCGGCGCCAGGGCTGCGTCAAAGGTGAAACCGGAGACATCGTTGACCAGCTGCGCGCCGACGTCCAAGGCCTCCATCGCAACAGCGGCCTTGCGGGTATCAATCGAGATCGGCACCTCAGAGACCGCGCGAATTGCGGCAATCACCGGACTGGTACGGGCGATTTCCTCGTCCTCCGGAACGAAAGCCGCGCCAGGGCGGGTGGATTCGCCACCGATATCAAGAATATCGGCCCCTTCCGCCACCATTCGTTGCGCCGCTTCGACACCAGCCTCAACGCCCGCATGGCGCCCACCATCGGAAAAGCTGTCTGGTGTCACATTCAAAATACCCATGATTTTGGGGCGGGTCATGTCCAGACCTGCGATGGCCGCGCGCCGAAAGGTCAGCCGATGGCGGACCTCAGCCGGAACCAGTCCAACCGGCACGATCCGGGGCGGCGCCTCGCGGCTCAGCAGTTCCACTTCTGAAAACCAAAGCGAGCCACCTGCAAGCGGTAGCGCGCCTTCGGGGCGGGTCTCTCCATGCCGTACCAGCGGCCGGTAGTACATCACAACTGGGTCTGCTCCACATTGACGACGCGCAGCGGTACCTGCGGGCTGTCAGGAGACTCAGCGCCAATAACAATCATTTCGCCCGCCTCAAAGGTTGCCGCAAACCAAGCAGCCAATGCAACCGATTCAGATGGGGCCGCCGAGGGGCCATCCACAGCGTCCAGAACGATCTTAGACGGAGCCCAGACGCAGATTTGCCCATTTTTCATAGCCCAATCAAGTTCGGTCCGGGTGGCAACAACCACGCAGCGATCGTCCTTGGCCGCCAAGCGCCAGGCATTTTGTTCGATAGAAAGTAAATCAATTCGACGCTGAGTCATCTTGTGACCGGTTTTGGGCGTCTCCAGAGGATGCGCACCGACGCAGAGAATCAGCGGACGCTTGCGGCTTTCCATCTGATCAATCCAGGCTTTGAAGTTCACACTCTCGATCGCCTCGTTTGACAGATACATCAGACGCGGATGCGGCGGCTCGTCTTCTTCGACCGTATGGCTGACCTGATCCCTCGAGCGGACGATCTCCACCCCCAAAGCGCCAGGACCCCGGTCCAGTTTTTCAATGCGCACAAAAACACGCACCGCTTGGGGTTCTTGCAGGATGCGTTCTGCTACTCGCTCTGCAAGAGTTTCCAATAGATTGAGCCGCTCAGCCGCCAGTTCATATGCGATGGCTTCGGTCACCTTGTCATAGGACAGAATGCGGTCCACGTCGTCATCCAGATCCGACGGCAGCGGCGTCACCTCAACCACGACGTTAAAGCTGATCCGCTGGGTATTGCCGCGCTCGGCCTGAAAGGCACCAATCTCGACCTCTACCAGATGATCCCGCAATGAAATCCGGTCCAGAGGACCAGGCTTGGCCGTAGCGGCGGCTCGTTCGGAGGGATGCTCAAAGGCAAGGCGGACATCTGAAGACATGGTAAATCGGGCCTTTGGCTGGCAAGAACTTTGACGTCATTCGACACGTAGATCGCAGTCTACGCATTTGACCGTGCCTTAACAGGCCCGCTAACGTCAGACTAGGCCCAGAATGCGGCGTGACAGGGGTTTTGCCACGCCAAACCGTGGGGTTTTCTTTGGCTGTCGCTTGGCCTGCGGCCCCGATGGGCGGATCGCCCCTTCAGGTTAAAGGCTTAGCTCGTCACTCGCTAGAAGCGGTGCGGTAGCGATCATCTCGGTAGAACAAATGCACCCCGATGCGGGTGGTTTTGGTAAAGCTGCGGCTCCAGCGCGGGCTGACCGCAGTGGTGTGATAATAGGTCGCCCCCTGGGTCAGATCGGGCGCTGCACCATCAATCACCATCCGTGCGATTTTGGCACCGCGGACATAGGCGCTTTTCTCCCGGATCACCTCCTCGTGGCCATCACAGGTATAAGTGAACTGGCACTGATAGCGCCGCCCAGTTCCCTGATTGATCACACCACAAAGCGAGTTGGGAAACTGCGCGGAATTGACCCGGTTCATGATCACCTCAGCCACAGCAAACTGCCCTTTGACCGTCTCGCCACGCGCTTCAAAATAAAGCGCCTCGGCAAGGCAGGCAAAATTCTCATCACCGGTGGCAACCGGCTGCTCATCCAACCAGGCCTTAGAGAAGGTAATCTCCGCAGGTTTGGTTGTCTTGGGGCGAATTTTAAACCCCAAGAAGCTGGACAGGCGCGCGCCGGGAACTGTGTTCAGGGTCGATTGCTCGCGCTTGAAAAGGGCGCTCAAGCCGGTTTCGGCCTTGGCCATTTGTCCCGTCAATGTTGTTGCCGCCAGCAGGGCAGCCAAGGTCAGGAATTTCATGTCAAGGATCCTCAAATTGTCCACTTGCACACGGCCTCCCCAGTCCGATGTGATCGCTCCCTTTAACCACATTCTGGCAAAACGTCCAGTTCTGGGGCTTCTAAGCGCAAAACGCGCCGCTAGGGGCGATCACAGACCTGGCTGTGTCGCGGCAGGAAAAAACAAGTTTTTCTTAATTTTATATGTATGTTGGAGAGACAGTGCCGGTTTTTTCGCCAATCGCCAGCTGGGCTGCTGCCAATCTAACCACTGGAACCCGGAAGGGCGAACAGGACACGTAATCAAAGCCAGCCTCACGGCAAAAAGCAATCGATTCGGGGTTGCCGCCGTGCTCTCCACAGATCGACAGGGTGACCTCCGGATTTGCCCCGCGCCCCCGCTGAACCCCCAGCTTCAGCAGCTCGCCAACACCGTCCACATCCAGCACATGGAAGGGATCTTCTGCAAAGACCCCCTGCTGCACATAGTTGGACATAAACCGACCCGCATCATCGCGCGACAACCCATAGGTCATCTGCGTAAGATCGTTGGTCCCAAAGCTCAGAAACGACGTGTGTTGAGCAATCTCGTCGGCACGTAAAGCCGCTCTGGGGGTCTCAACCATGACACCCAGACGGTATTCAAAGCTTTGCCCCTGTTCGGCGGCAACGGCAGCCGCAACGGCATCAATCCGCGCCTTGACCAATTCCACCTCACGCTTGGCAGAGACCAGTGGGATCATCACCTCGGGCACCACGGGGGCCCCATCTTTGGAGGCCAAAACAGTGGCTTCAAAGATCGCCCGCGCCTGCATATCGTAGATCTCCGGCACGGTGACGCCTAGTCGCACCCCGCGCAGGCCCAACATCGGATTATATTCCGCCATTTCTTCCACCCGCCGGGTGACATCGCTCACTGGAATGTCCAGAGCCTCCGAGAGCTCACGCTGGCCTGATTTGGAGGTTGGCAGGAACTCATGCAAAGGCGGGTCAAACAAGCGAATACAGACGGGAAGCCCCTCCATGATACGAAACAGCTCAAGAAAATCTTCGCGTTGCATCGGCAAGAGCCGCGCCAAAACCGCCGCGCGACCGCTGGAGGTCTCGGCAAAGATCATCTCACGCATCACCGTCAGGCGACCGGGATCAAAAAACATATGCTCTGTCCGGCACAGCCCAATACCCTGCGCATTGAAATTCCGCGCGGTCTGCGCATCCGCAGGGGTGTCCGCATTGGCACGAATACCAATATCGCGGGCGTCATCCGCCCAGGCCAGCAATGCCTGAAAGGCATCGTCTTGTGCAGCCTCCAACATTTCTGGCTCACCTGCCAGCACTTCGCCGCTGCTGCCATCGATGGTCACAATGTCTCCCGAACGAAAGACCCGGCCTTTGGCGCTGACCAGCTGTTTCTTACGAGAATCAAATTTCATATCAGAGGCGCCGACGATACTAGGCAGGCCTAGCCCGCGGCCAATCACAGCCGCATGGCTGGTCATGCCGCCCTTGCCGGTCAAAACGGCCACAGAGGCATGCATGCCGCGCACATCCTCTGGAGAGGTCTCGCGGCGGACCAAGATACAGGGCTCGCCACGGGCAGCACTCGCCTGGGCATCCGCCGCCGTAAACACCAGTTGCCCGGTCGCAGCGCCTGGGCTCGCGGCAATGCCGGACCCGATGAGATCCCGCACCGCCGTTGGCGCCACCTGACGATGAAGCAGTTCGTTCAATACATGGGCATCAACCCGCATCACCGCCTCATGCGCCGGGATAATCCCATCCTGCGCCAGGGCCACTGCGATCCGCACAGCCGCCCGAGACGAGCGTTGCACCCGCACCCCATCCAGAATGTGCAACTGGCCATTCTGGATCACAAACTCCACCTGCATCTCTTCGCGCAGCCGTTCCCGCATCAACGCCGCATCCGCCTTGATCGAGGCAAAAGCCTCAGGTGCCAGCTCCTCCAGAGAAGGCCCACGTGCATCTTTTTCCAAGAACAGTGCCCCTGTGCCCGCGCCCAGCGCTTCGCGCCCCTGGCTTTGGCTCAAGTAACGGCCAGTCAACTGCGGCAGCCCGGTGTTCGAATCCACCAGCTGCAATACGCCAGAGCCACATTCCCCTTGGCCAAGTCCGGGGATCATCTCCTGCACCACCAGCCCCAGCCCGGCATCGGCCGGCGCCCCCTTGGCCTGCCGCAACAAGCGTGCTGAAGTCCCCTCCCAGGCCCGCGCCATCGAACGCAAGACAGCCGCCAGCTGTTCCGCCGGGTCCTGCGGAAACACTTCGTCGGTCTCGGCCTCATAGGCCTGTAGGATTTCACGCAGCGCGTCTGGCCCGCCGTCCTCGACATCGTCAAAGACATCGGGGTCCAGCCGGGCCACATGCACCGCGTAGGACTGCACAAACCGCAGATACAGCGAAGACGCCGCTGCGGCCCCCAAGGACTCACTCAGCGAGACATAGCGCGCGTCGTTCATGCCGATGTTCAAAATCGCACTTGGCCCGCCCCAGTCTGGCACCTCAGAGGAAGGCCTCACGCAGAGCAGGGCATCCTCTGAAAACTCAGATAGTATGGCGCGGATATCGGGCAGATCACCCGCAGCCGCCTTCTGCACCGCGGCAAAAGACAGGGCCACAGTACAGGGCACCGGAAGGTCTAGCCGCACCAGGCGCTGCAGGCATTTCGCACGGCCGCCATGACTTGCCGCCATGATGGGCGCCGTGGCGGTGATCAACGAAGCAAGCGGGATCTCAGACATAATTTTTCTGCACTGCGGCACCTTCTATTTCTCCGCAGCATAAGCACGCCAGCCCCCTTCGCAAGGGTGAAGCCCGACGCAGGAACGGAAATTCCCCAGAGATCACTTCCATGCCACAGCGTCACGATGGACCAATGCGCGGGTCAAGGTCCGCGTCAGCGGCCCTGCCTACGGCAGGGTTCAACCTTGAGGCGCGCATTGGTCCCGCACAATTGCCAGGGGGCTTTCAGGGGCAGATCTGCCCCTGAAACGCTTCTCAGCAGAAAAACCAGCTCCGCAAAAAGAACAGGGACCGCGCCTAAGCGCAGCCCCCCCCCAAATCGCAGACCCTTGGCTTTGGGTCAGGCCTCGATACGGCTCAGATCAGCAACCTGCCCACAAACCTTGCGGATCTGGCTCAGCAGGTTCAGCCGGTTGCGGCGCACCACTTCCTTGTCGGAATTCACCTGCACCGCTTCAAAGAATGCATCCACGGGGCCACGCAACGCAGCCATGCCGCCCATGGCGGCCGCGAAATCTTCGGCCTCGATGGCCGAGGAGATCGCTCCCTCGCTTGAGGCAAGCGCTGCGAACAGCTCTTTTTCGCTCTCGTCTTCGGCAAATTTCACATCTGCTCCGTAGGAATATTCCACCCCGTCCTTTTCCTCGGCCTGGGTCAGAATGTTGTTGGCGCGCTTAAAGCCCTGCAACAGGTTGCCGCCGTCCTCGGACTTGAGGAAATCCTCCAGCGCGCGGGCGCGTTTTACCAGGAGCGTCAGGTCGTCATTGCCTGCCATGGCGATGCAGGCGTCTATCACATCGTGACGAATGCCCTGATCGCGCAGGAAAACCTTCAGGCGGTCATGGAAGAAGGACAACAGATCGACCGACAGATCCGGCACTTTTGTCTCCAGAGCCAAGAAAGAGCCTTCTGCCAGATCACCCAAGCTGTCCTTAACCGTGCGGAAAGCCGCGCCAAAGACACCGTGTTCGCCAATTTCCTTCAACAGAGACGCAATCTCGGCAGCAGACAGGGAAGAGTCCAGCGCGCTTTCGACCCGCAACAGATGCCCGTCAAAGAACCTATCCAAGGGAATTCGCACGTCGTTTTCCAGCACCAGACGGATCACACCCAGGGCAGCGCGACGCAGGGCAAAGGGGTCTTTTGATCCTGTGGGCTTTTCATCAATCGCCCAGAACCCGGTGAGGGTGTCCAGCTTATCCGCAAGCGCCACAGCGACCGATACCGGCTCAGACGGTACATCATCCGAGGGCCCCAGCGGCGAGTAATGCGCCTCGCAGGCATTGGCCACCTCTTGCGGCAGGCCTGCGGCCTCCGCATAATATCGGCCCATCAGCCCCTGTAGCTCGGGGAATTCATAGACCATCTCGGACGACAGATCCGCCTTGGCCACCCGTG
>CAJXIL010000142.1 GCA_913054455.1 uncultured Roseobacter sp. | reverse complement strand
GCTATCATGCTGGATTCATGCAGTGAATCCCCCAACCGATTTGTGCAACAAAGCCATCCGATACGACAAACGCCGATATAAACGACGAAACCGCCCCTCTCGTGACATTGCTGCGCAATGCACTGCCGGGCAGTGATCGAGATCATGTTCGGCAGGCTAAAGGACTGGCGGCGCGGCGCAACCCGATATGACCGCTGTCCCAAGGTTTTCCTGTCCACCATAGCCCTCGCAGCCCTAGTCATTTATTGGCTATGAGTCCTAAGCCTAGGCAGGTTAGTAGCTCATGCTTTCGAAACGGCTTTGACAAGAAGCCATTCATGCCGATTTCAGAACATGCTCTCATATCGCTTTGCTGTGCATTTGCGGTTAGAGCAATAATCCGGCACTTCGTTCGTCCAGTATCTTCCTCGTGCTGCCTTATCCGCCGGGTCGCCTCAAGACCGTCCATAACCGGCATAGATAGATCCATCAGTATCAAATCGTATTCCGAAGCGAGATAGGCCTCGAGTGCAAGAGCTCCATTTACCACAAAGTGGAGTTCTGCACCTGATTTCTTGAGCATTTTTTCCACAACTAACTGGTTTGTCTTATTGTCCTCGGCCACAAGAATTTGCATCCCCCCTAATCCTTGCGCCTCCGTTCTCGCTGGAAAAACAGTTGTTCCAGTGGGGCTTGGGGACAGCTGAACTGACGCAATCTTTTCTTCTTCAGGAGCTGACACGACAGTCTTTGCTGGATGAGTTTCTAGGTCAAGACATACAGAAAATGTTGAGCCCTGGCCGGGCGTAGATTTGACCGAAATCTCTCCCCCCATTCGCTCAACCAAAGCCTGTGAAATCGCAAGTCCAAGCCCTGTTCCTTCGGAAAGCATTTTTGGCGAGCCATCCGCTTGTTCAAAGGCTGAGAAGATGGAGCGCAGTTTGCTTTCCTCAATTCCGCAGCCCGTGTCAGAAATCTCAAACCGCAGTGGGCCTGACAATGCCGCATTGTCTTGGGAAACCGTGACTGAAACATACCCTTCTTCAGTGAATTTTATCGCGTTACCGATCAAATTCAAAAGGATTTGGCGAACTTTGTTCGCATCCCCCACGAACTTAGATGAGACCCTTTCAGGGTAGGTTACACGAAAATCCAACCCCTTGTAGGCCGTCTTGGCAGAAAGCAATACCGCGATTTCCTCAACAAGAACACGCAGTGAAAAAGGTTCATGGTTCAAAGAGACTTTGTCTGCCGTGATCTGTGAAAAATCTAGCACCTCGTTGATGATTTCCAGCAAGGCATTGGTGGAATTGAAGATCGTATTGGCAAAGAGAGACTGCTCTTGGTCCAAGTCGGTCTCTTTCAGCAGCTCACAAATGCCAAGAATACCGTTCATAGGAGTCCTGATTTCATGGCTCATATTCGCCAGAAACCTTTCTTTGGCCTTGTTCGCTTCTTCCGCCTTTTCTTTGGCTATCCGGGTTAGCTCTAATGCTGCATCGCGTTCACGTTCAGAGGTCACATCTTCGGTACAACCAACCAAATGAGTCAGTTTCCCTGCCGGATCAAAAACAGGGGTCATTGTCGTGAGAATGTGCCGGGTCCCCTGGATCGCAGGCAAATTAATCTCGTATTTGGTTTCTTTGGCAGTCAGCGCCACACTTTTATGGATCGCAAGGGCTCTCTCTCCGGTAGAACCACCAAAAATCTCCAAAGCAGATTTCCCGAACCAGCCTTTTTCAGGAATTTTTGTAAACTCGCGCGAGCGCTTGTTAATTGCGATATATCGGGGGATCCCGTCGTCGCCGACCTCCAAAACGATCACAGCCATGCCCACGGCATCCAATATGGCATAGAGTTCGTTCACTTGCAGTTGATTCACGCGTCATTTCCTCTGCGCACTGGAACACATGATCGATTATCCGGGTGCCATGTGCATACCTGAACCTAACCTGATATCAAGTTTCTCCTAACCGAATTTGAATGTGGCAGTCGGTACGGGGCGCATAAGCAGCTTTATCGAGCTGACGAAATTCACCTAAAATGATGACTGCGCATCGTTGAGGCTCGTTTAGGGCGCAGCATTCGAGAGACCTAGGATTTCTCGTGAATGGCAGCTTACAGCCCAAAGCGGACATCATCTTTTCAACCGCAGCACCAAGGCGGTCCCGAAAGAAGGGCGGAAACCGGAAGTTCGCTGCAATTGCGATATCTGATAAGGTGCCAGAAAAAAGCGGACGTTCAGGGTGAAAAACTGTTTGTGCACTGATGCAAATGCGGCAATTCAAGCCCTAGCAGGTAGAAACCCACTTGCTGAGTTGCGCGCCAAAGTCCGCCATGCGCAGAAAAGCGAGCTTTGCAAAGTCGAAGGCTAACGCGTGGGATACAGTCGTTTACGGGAGACTGTACGGCGCAGGGACATGTATTGAGTAACTTCGAAGCTGGGTGGCTTATGCAGTATGGACCGCTCCCAAACATTTCGAGCTTTGGCGGGTTGACGGTCAGTCGATTTAGCCGCATCGCGGATCCAAACGATTGGCCCGTTTTTTTCTTCCGAAGAAAGTTTTTCTAGTGAAAAATTTAATGCGTACCTTCTACATAATTCTCACCACTCTGGCCACTACTGCGTTTGCGCAGGATAAAGGTAGCCCCGCTCCAGTGCAAAAGGCGCTGGAGGGATGGACCGCCGAGGAAATACTGAACAATATCCGCACCTTCTCAGTTAGTGATCTGATCGCCCCGACTGAAAAGGCGCTCTGGTATCATCGCTATGCGTCCCAGACAAACAAGACTGCGATCCTCGTGCGCCGTCAGCCCGTCATGGAACTGAATTATGCCCTGTTGCCAGAGCTTGGGCAGCTGCAGGCCGAAACAAGCCTCGGCGAGATGTCGCTGGATGCTTTTCTTGCCCACCCTAAGAGCTATGCTCAGGGTTTCGTCGTGGTTCATGAGGGCAAAATAGCCTATGAAAGCTATCCGGGTATGGGCGAGCTTGACCCGCATTTCACCGCATCGGTCTCTAAAATACTTGGTTCTCTAGTGGTCGAATTGCTGATTGACGACGGATTGCTCGATGAAAATGCTACGTTGGGTTCGTATATTCCAGAATTTGAGGGATCCGAATGGGACGATGTTTCAGTTATCGATGCTCTGGACATGACCGTAGGGCTAAACGTATCGGAATACGACCGCACCAGTGATCAATCGATTATTTCACGCTTGATGGCTGCCGAATTGGGCGAGCCCATCAACGGTAAGCTCGAGACCATGCTTGGCGTGATGCGCGACGCGGAACCGCAGGGCGAAGCCGGGGAAACCTTTGTCTATTCTTCAACGGTTACTCAGTCGCTTGTTTTTCTGGCCGAAGCCATCGCCAAGCAATCCTGGTCGGATTTTTTCGACCAACGCGTCTGGTCGAAGATGGGCGTCGAGGGGCCCCTGCAGGTGCACCTGTCTCCAGATGGCCTAGCCATCGTTCACGGCCCGATGTCGCTGAACCTGCGTGATCTTGCGCGGATCGGGATGCTATATACACCAAGCTGGAACGCAATTTCCACAGAGAGGGTCGTGTCCCCGGCGGCGCTTGACAGAATCCAGAACACCCCCCGTACAAACCAGTTTTATATTTCAGGCAGTGGCCAATTGTTCAATGAACGGCTGGGCGACGACACCGTCAAGACGGCCGCCCGCCAATGGGATGCGATCTGGGCAGACGGCGATTTCTTCAAATCAGGTCTCAATGCGCAGGGGCTTTACGTATCGCCGAGTCGCGACTTGGTCATCGCCTTCTATTCGACCGAGCCCTCCATGATGGTTCAAAAATACTTACGCCCAATCGCGACATCGGGTCTATTTGACTAATTATCCGCGCGGCGACCGGCGACCTTAAAAGGGAACAATTATGATTTCTAGACGCAGCTTTCTAGGCTCAACGGCCGCAACCGTTGCCCTATCCGGCATTGCCCCAGCAGCATCGGCACAGAGTTCTGACATCAACAACTTGATGACTACCACAGATGGGCTCGGGCTTGCTCAGCTTGTCAAAAAGGGGGAGATAACTCCGCTGGAGCTGGCGGAAACAGCGGTCAAGAATGCCTTGGCTCTGAACGGTGATCTGAATGCCATCACCACCCCGATGTATGAACAAGCGCTGGAAAAAGCGGCCGTCATGCGACCGCAAGGGCCATTTGCTGGCGTGCCCTTTGTGGTGAAGGACAATCTTGACGTCGCCGGGCAGTATACGACAAACGGCTCAAGGGTTTATGCGGACAATTATGCACGGCGCTCGGCTCCGCTCACCCTAGCGCAGGAAGCCGCAGGCCTGAACCTTATTGGAAAGACCAACATGCCCGAGGTCGGGGCTTTGAACACCACCGAAGGTCAATTGCTGGGCCCTTGCAGCAACCCATGGGCGCTGGGGCATACTGCCGGCGGATCAAGCGGTGGATCTGCAGCGACAGTCGCCGCGGGGATTACCCCTTTGGCCCATGCCAGTGATGGCGGCGGGTCAATCCGTATTCCTGCAGCAAACTGTGGGCTTTTTGGTCTCAAACCAAGTCGACAGCGCATGTTGTGGGGCTCAAGCGATCAAAAGACCTACGCGGCCGATAACTGTGTTAGCCGCTCGGTTCGCGATAGCGCCATGCTGTTTGCATTGGGTCAGGACCGGTCTCCAACAGCGCCATTCCGCCCGATCCCGTTTGTTGAAGGGCCATCAAAGGACCGGCTTACGATAGGCGTCGACCTTTACAGTTACTTTGGGGATATGCCGGATCCAGAGGTGCAGCGTGCGGTTGAAGACATGGCCCAGCTGTGTGAGGATTTGGGGCATACCGTTGTGGAGACACGGCAACCCGTGAATGAAGAGTTCTTGACCCGGTTCAATCAGATTTTCGGATTTCGTATGGTTGGCCTTGCCGAGGTCGCAACTGCGAAGGCGGGCCGCCCACCATCGGAAACCGGCATGCTCGAACCGGTTGTGCTTCAATGGGCCGAGTTCGCGAGCAACTACACACCCGAAGATGTGGCGCAGGCAAATCAATACATGCAACAGCTTAAATTGGATTATGCGGAGTGGTTGTCGGGAATGGACGCGTATCTCTCTCCCGTCACGCCAGCGCCCGCCCCTGAGCTTGGTTTTTTGTATGATCCGAGTGTTCCGTTTGACGAAATGTTCCCTCGTCTCACTCGATTTGCAGCCTATACGCCTATTCAGAACCCCCTAGGTCTGCCCGCGATGTCCGTTCCCGCTGGTCTTAGTACAACAGGCCTTCCTGTTGGGTGCCATTTCGTGGCAGCGGCTGGCCGAGAGGACCTGCTGTACGCGCTTGCATACGAACTGGAAGAGGCACAGCCGTGGTGGGACCTATGGGCGCCAGTCTCTGTCTCAAATTTGTGAATTACGAGAGCGGGGATACCCTGCGCATCCAAGCTTTGTCATCGGAAAAACTACAGGAATGATAACATGTTAATCAGGGCTCTGGCTGTCATGGCCCTCGTCCTCACGTCGCAGGTTTCTCCACGCACTGCCGCTGCCAACTCGTTGTTTGGGTATGATGTGGAGATCGATGTAGTTTACGGACAGGGACGCATTGCCCCCGATGGCGTAGAGCTGCTTCGGGATCTCAAGATGGATGTCTATACCCCAACGACTGCGGGTACTGGCCCTTGGCCGGCAGTCGTTTACATCCATGGCGGGGCTTTTCATCGTGGCGGGCGGCGAAACCCGGTATACAAGCTGGGCGGCGCGGTTCATTCCTCGCCCGAGGACTGGGCGCGCCTTCTGGCTGCAAACGGGTTCAAGACATTTGTGCTTGAGTATCGATTGGCCCCGGAAAATCCGATAACGGCCTTTGTTCCGGGACAGGATCATACCCTGACCGATCTGCGATCCATCATCAGCGAAGACATGATGGAGGGGTTTTCCCGGGGGCGGGGTGGCATTGGGTTGCCTCCATTGGGATACAGCGATGCGGATCTGGATATCATCTGGGACGCCTACATGTCCGGGGTCGAGGACGCTGAGCTTGCGCTCAGTTACATCGTTGAGCACGCTCAGGAGCTGAATATTGACCCCAACAATATTGGCATGGGCGGACACTCCGCCGGCGGTGGTATTACTGCAAGTGTGGCTCTTGGGCGGGATGTCCCACTGAAGGCTGCTTTTCCGCTCTCACCTCCAAACACCTTCTTTGAAAGTGATTTCATTGTCGGGCGGCAGGATTTGCCTGCCATTTTGATGCATTTTTCACAGTATGATGATGAACCCGTGTTGCGCCATGCGTCAACCCTGTCAGAAATGCTGCGCTCCTCCGGGGCAGAGTTCACACTTGGATGGATCCCTGGGTTTATGCATTTCTATCCACACAACGCCCCCTCGCTTGCGGACGATGGGACCCGTATTTCGCTAGGTGATCGTGTCCTTGCCTTTTTGACAGCACAGCTGAAAGATCAACAAAAATGACATTTAGAAGCCTCTTGCTAGTGGCCCTTTCTGGTCTGGCCTTGTGGACCCCTTCTGTTTCTGCACAAGACGCCAGCAATGAATTGGCGCTAGAGTTGCAAAATCCGGTTGCGGCCTTGATAAGCGTACCATTCCAGTTCAACTATGAGCAGAATATTGGTGCCGGTCAGAACGGGTCACGCAAGGTTTTGAACATTCAACCAGTTGTGCCGTTTGAACTAAACGGAAACTGGAATTTGATCTCGCGTACCATCATTCCCTATATCGAACAGGATGGGGTGACCGGTCCGGGGCAAAAACAGTCTGGAATGGGCGATATTGTTCAAAGCTTCTTTTTCTCGCCAATAGCGCCAACCGACGATGGTTGGATTTGGGGGGTGGGACCAGTGATTTATCTGCCAACTGGATCCAGCCAGTTTTCGCAGGATCAGTTCGGTCTTGGTCCGACCGCCGTTGCATTGCGCCAACAGGGGGGGTGGACCTATGGCGCGTTGGCCAATCACATCTGGGGGATTGATCCGGGCCCTGGTAAGACGGCTCTGAACGCGTCCTTTATGCAGCCTTTCGTCAGCTATACCACAGATAAAGCATGGAGTTTTGTTGCCCAAGCTGAGGCGACTTACGACTGGAATTCTGAGCAATGGTCAATACCTGTCGGGGTTGTGGTTTCAAAGGTTGCGAACTTCGCTGATCAACCAGTCAGTTTTTCACTAGGGGTACGCAAGTTCATCGAGAGCCCGGCCTTTGGCCCCGGCGGAACAGCGTTTCGATTTAACGTCACCTTTCTGTTTCCGAAGTAGCTTTCTAAGCTGTCTGAGGGAATGCACTGACCAGAACTACAATAGCCTGATCAGAGTGATTTTGCTCGGGTCGTTCCGGGCAAAACAATGCAATTCATCTGAAAGAAGTAAGCACGCGACAGTTGCAAAAGTCTACGCGTAGCCTTCTATTGCCGAAGCACTTGCCGCTGACGTCAGACAATTCCAATCAACTGCTAGATCGGAATATACTTACGGAACACTCCCCTTTGTCAACGTATCATACCAAACTCGGAAATCTTGCCGTTTTTGACCCCCTTCGTGCGTACAGGGCCAATTTTGGAAGATCGCTATTGGGGTGTCCTGGAGAGTAGAAGTTGAAGGAAGCAGCCTAAAGGCGGGTCTCGTCCTTGTCCCGTGAGACCGTCATTCTAAGTCCTGGCATGCTGCGACACGCACGAACGGCAGCTATGGCGGGCTGCACCGCAGCAACGCGAGTTTCAGCTCAACGGCAGGTGAGGGCCGTGATTGACGGACGCTCCTCTTGGATCAGCGCAATGCTGTGCGTTAGAGAAAGTCAACTTCGATGCCAAAATGATAGATGCTGCACACGTACTGAATGGTCGGGCCGTCGCATCAGTGGAGGATCTGCACAGCTCCCCGTTTTACTATTTTCGCATGAGGGTCTAAAAGCGATAAATCGTCTGGCGAGTGACTTCCACCAACCTAAAGCGAAGGCGTCTCCATGGCCACCAAAACGAAGCTGCACCCCCGCAATCAACACTCAGAAGGCTACGATTTCGCGCGTTTAGTAGCGCAAACGCCTGAGCTTGGGGCCTTCACGATCTGTAACCCAGTCGGTCAGACGACGATTGACTTCCAAGACGTGAGGGCCGTCCGTATGCTGAATCGGGCGTTGCTAAAAACCCATTACGATATTGATTTTTGGGACATTCCCACCGGCTATCTGTGCCCACCAATTCCCGGCCGTGTCGACTACATCCACTATCTCGCGGACTTGCTCGCCGACAGCAACAACCAAGAAATCCCGCGTGGGCGTCATATCAAGGCCCTGGACATCGGCACTGGTGCTAGCTTGGTGTACCCGCTAACGGGCCAGAGCGAATACGGCTGGCACTTCACTGGCGTCGATATCGACATTGGCGCGATCAATTCGGCACGGCAAATTTGTGGATCCAACAAGTTGGCAATTACTCTTAGGCGACAAAGCAATCCTGAGAATATCTTTCGCGGAGTGATCCAGCCCAACGATGCTTTTCACATAACCATGTGCAATCCACCTTTCCATGGGTCTATCGAAGCAGCGAATAAGGGTACCCAACGTAAGTGGGCAAACCTTGGCAAAGGGCGTTCAACAAAACTCAACTTTGGTGGTCAAAATGCTGAACTCTGGTGTCCTGGGGGCGAGATAAAGTTTATCGCTCGCATGGTTGAACAGAGCACGGATTTCGCCAACCAGTGCCTGTGGTTTACCTCGTTGGTGTCGAAAAAAGATAACCTCCAGCCCCTGAGCCGAATTCTAGGCAAAGCCAGGGTTGCTGACTATAAAGTCGTGGAAATGGCACAGGGACAAAAAACCAGTCGCTTTATTGCTTGGACTTACACGAAGGAAAATCAGCGCTCCTCGTTTGCGAAGAACGTTCGGACATAGGGGCCATTCGCCGAAGTTCTGTAGTGCAGTTCATTTCTGCTTCGGTGAAGCTGCGTCGCAGCGAACTCAAACACTGCGGACGGCGGCTATGGGCCGCCTGCGTTTCATAGTGGTAGTGTATTTTTGGTGATGCTCACTATATGGTGGGGTATGGAAACAGAATCTAGTGAAATCGAGATCTTGCAGGATTTCCCCTCTAAGAGAGCACCGGTTGGATGGTTTGAAAAAAGAATATCGGCTCGAGGGTTCAGCCTAGGCTCAGGACCCATTGATTCATTCTAGGATTCGTGATTCATCGTTCGAAAAAACGAGCGGAGAACATGTCTGACCTTTTCTGGCTGAACGACGCGCAGATGGCACGTTTGGAACCCTACTTCCCCAAATCTCATGGCAAGCCACGTGTTCACTGCCCGGCAGGGCATT
>CAJXIL010000141.1 GCA_913054455.1 uncultured Roseobacter sp. | reverse complement strand
CCGCGCCATTGTGGCACCTCCTGCCTGTTTCATTTGCCAACAGACTGCCCCGGTTCCTGCCTCTGATCCAGCATAACGCCGGGGCAAAACCCTCATCGCTGCAATCTCGGCAAAGCCCCTTCCGCCCCCTGCCCACTAGGCCGATCACTGCTGCTCCGGCAGGTCACTGGCGCTGCCGCGCCCAAAACCGCGCCCATCCAGCGACATCACATAGACCTGATCCCCGGTGATCAAAGCGCTGGTGGTGACCCCAAACCGCCCTGAGGGATCCTGCAGATTGCGCAGGATGTTTCCGTTTTCGTCAAACTGAATAACCATGCCCCGATGAACCGGAGCCGGACGCACAAGCGCCCCCAAGCGCCAGACAACCTTGCGCAGGAAGGGATAGGGCATCAATTTTTCCGAAGGCAAGCGTGGACTGGCAAAGGCCAGCCAGAAGGTTCCGTCCCCCTGAGCCTCCAGATTATCTGGGTAACCGGGGAGGTTGCCAAGAAACAGTTCCCGCTCCCCCGCCTTCCCCCCCGTCAACCAGAGCTTGTGCACCCGCGCCCGTCCGGTCTCGGCGATCAGCAGGAAATCCTCTGCCTGCGACAGAGCAACCCCATTGGTATAGACAAACCCATCGGCGATTTTTTCGACCGTTCCATCCGGCAAGCGGCGCGCCACATAACCGCTGTTGGATTGCTCCCAAACAGTCATGACTGAAGTCGGCTTGGTACCGCCCAGGAGCTCTGGGTCAAAACGATCCGTTGAATTGGAGAAATAGATCGTGCCGTCACGCGAAATATCAAGTTGGTTTGCATAGATAAGCGGAGCGCCATCCACTTCGGACACCAGATTTTCCAGGCGGCCCGGCCCGGTCCAACGCAGAATGCCGCGATAGCTGTCCGCAATATAGAGCGCCCCATCAGGCCCTGCCTTGAGCCCAAGCGGACGCCCTCCCAAATCCTCGATGAATTCCGGAACCTCACCGTCAATACGATAGAGCTTGCCTGTGAGGTCAGTGGTATAGACCTTGCCATCAGGCATAACGGCCAGATCTTCGGGGCCAACTGCCTCACCGGGCAGCAAAATCTTCTCAAGGGTCGCCATGGCATCATTGCCCTCAAAATCACCTGTAAAGGCTGGCGCCTTGAGTGGCTCATAGACTTCTGGGCTCAAGGGAACCGGCCAAAGGGTCAGATACCCCAGCCCCAAGGCGAGTGCCGCCAGCAAAGTCTTTTTCATCCCAAATCTCCCGTTAAATTTGCGCCAGTCTGCTCTGAGTTGTGATTGCACGCAAGCCTTGCCGCAGCATGACAATTCGGGCTATCTGCGCTGCATGAAAACGCCTCGCTATACCCCGCTAGCCCTATCCCTGCCCTCCACAGTGCCCTTCGTTGGCCCTGAAACCCAAGAGCGTAACCGAGGCAAAGCCTTTGCCGCCCGGCTTGGTGCCAATGAAAACATCTTTGGCCCCTCTCCGATGGCGATCGAGGCCATGCAACAGGCCGCAGAGGAAATATGGAAATATGGCGATGCCCAAAGCCATGATCTAGTCCAGGCGCTGGCTGCCTATCACGGGGTTGCGGCGCAAAACATTATTGTCGGCGAAGGCATAGACGGGTTGCTGGGCTATCTGGTGCGGCTGCTGATCGGCCCTGGTGATGCGGTTGTCACCTCACAAGGGGCCTATCCCACCTTCAACTACCACGTGGCAGGGTTCGGTGGCGCCCTGCATATGGTGCCTTACCGGGATGATCACGAAGACATTCAGGCGCTCTTTTCCAAGGCGGCAGAGGTTGACGCCAAGCTGGTCTATCTGTCCAATCCCGACAACCCAATGGGCAGCTGGCATCGTGGGCAAGACATTGTCGACGCGCTAGAACACCTGCCTGAGGGCGCTCTGCTTTTGCTGGACGAGGCCTATGTAGAATGCGCGCCAGAGGGCACCGCAGCGCCGGTAGATATCAATGACCCCCGCCTCATTCGCATGCGGACCTTTTCCAAAGCCTATGGCATGGCGGGGGCTCGGGTTGGCTATGCGCTGGCCCAGGCTGATTTGATCCAGGCCTTCAACAAAGTCCGCAACCACTTTGGCATGAACCGAGCAGCCCAGTCTGGCGCATTGGCTGCCCTCAAGGACCAGGACTGGCTCACGCATGTGCTGGGGGAAATAGCCACCGCACGCAGCCATATTACCGAAATCGCGGCGGAAAATGGTCTGACCGCCCTCCCCTCCGCCACCAATTTTGTCGCGATTGACTGCGGCCAGGATGGGGCCTTTGCCCAATCCGTACTGGAGTCCCTATTGGCCCAGGACGTCTTTGTCCGCATGCCCTTTGCTGCGCCACAAAACCGCTGCATCCGGGTGAGCTGCGGGCCTGACGAAGACCTCGCGCTTTTTGCTGCTGCCCTGCCTGTTGCCTTGAAAAATGCACGAGACTCACGGCCCGGCGATCGCTAAACCCCACATGGCCACCAAACAGCCCTAACCTGGGCCCTTCGCAGAATTCGCGAGCGTTTTACCGGACTTTCATCCCTCACGCGCTAGCTTCTTCGGGTAGACACCCAGGAGGCCTCGCTATGGACTATGATCACAAAAACAGAAATGCCCAGCAGACCCGCTCTGATCAGCAACAAGAACCGATTGATCTCTTTGCTGCTGCACTCTCTTTTGTCGGGCTCAATCTGATGTGGGTCTTCTTTGCCGGCTGGATGCTGTTTGGTATGGTGCCAGTGCTGATTTTTGCGTTGTTTCTCAATCATCTGATTGACCGTCTTGAAGATCACCTTCAGAATCCAGAGACCTGACAGGTCCTTACCCCCGCGCCCCTTGGCCAGGCAAGCCGTCTTTGGTCGTGCCTTGTAGCGGCGCCCCTAAGCCATGAGCCACCGCTAGGATCTGGGGGACTCGCCCAGTTATCGCGGCTTGGATCCAGCCAAGACCTGTGCCGCAGCGCTCAGCGCTCCGCTTCCATGCGGAATCTTGAGCGCCTGCAGACCCGTCTCGACCCCGCCCAGCAGCCCCATGATCATTTGACCATTCACATGGCCCATGTGGCCTAGGCGGAAATGGCCGTGCCACTCCGGGCTGTCCGGTGGTGCCAGCCCTAAACCGATCCCCAGCGTCAAGCCAAGATTCTGTTCCAACCAGTGGCGCAGCTCGCTGGCGCGCGGCGTGGGCAGGTGAAGGGCCGTCACAGCATGCGAGCGCAAGGACGGATCTGTCACGTTCATCCGCAGCCCCTGTTCGGGATCATCAATCTGCCCCCAGGTCTCGCAGGCGGCCCAGATCGCCTGCGCCAGTTGCGCATGCCTAGCCCAGACCTGCTGCAGCCCCTCGCTGTGGATCAGATCCAAAGCCGCGCGTAGCCCAAACAGGTGATGCGTCGGTGCCGTACCGCCAAAGTACTGATAGAACTCCTGCGGATTTGCCCGAGGGCTCCAATCCCAATACCGGCTGATCCGGGGCAAATTGGCCCGCGCTTCTGCCGCCCTATCATTAAAAAAGACAAAGCTCACACCCGCTGGCGTCATCAGCCCCTTCTGGCAGGCGGCCACCATAACATCGACACCCCAGGCGTCCATTTCAAACTGGTCACAGCCCAGCGAGGCAATACAATCCGCCATCAACAAAGCCGGGTGGCCCGCCTCATCCATCACAGCACGCAGGGCAGAGAAATCGTTGCGAATTGAACTGGAAGTATCCACATGCACCCCCAGCACCGCTTTGATCTCATGGGTCTTATCCGCCGCCAATCGCTCTGCAACGCGGTTCAGATCCCAGGCCGCAGCCGTGCCAAAATCAATCAACTCGACCTCAATCCCCAAAGCTGCGGCCATTTCTGACCAGCCAATGGCAAAGCGCCCAGAGGCCGGGACCAGCACCCTATCTCCGGGCTGCAGCGTATTCATCAGCGCAGCTTCCCAGGCCCCATGACCATTGGCGATATAGATCGCCACAAAATGGGCGGTCCCCGCCACCGCCTTGAGGTCCGGGACCAGACTGTCCGTCAAGGTCAATAGCTCGCCCGCATAAATATTGGGTGAGGGTCGGTGCATCGCCTGCAGCACAGAATCCGGGATCACCGATGGTCCTGGAATTGCCAAATAGGGCCGCCCGCCCGATGGGTTTGAGATTGTACTCATCTTATCTGTCCCAAATGGGATCGAGACCTGCTCTTAGCGGGCCGCGACCAGGTGAATTCACGGCAACCCTAGCCTGTGCTTTGCTGAGGTCAATCTTGGAAAACCTCTCTTCGCAGCCCGAAGTTAGCTCGCTACGCCGGGGGAGCGGTCGGGCAGAAGAGATGCACAACGCTTGCACCCCGGCCATGAGCTGCTTAAATGGCCCGATCAAGACACGAGAAGGCGCCAGATGACATTTGAGTTTCGACACTCTCCAGCCGGGCAGTCCCATCATGAGCAATGAACACACCCCGTCCAGCGCGCAGGAATACACCTCCTCGCGCGAGCTGATCGGCTGGCTTTGGCGCGGCTATCTACGACAATACATGGGGATCTTGGGCTTCGCCGTGATCTTTATGCTGATCGAAGGTGCCACCATGGGCGCGCTTGGCTACATGATGCAGCCAATGTTTGATCTGGTCTTTGTCGCCGGTAACACAGATGCTCTGTTCTGGGTCAGCCTGGCCTTTCTGGGGATCTTTGCCATGCGCGGTATCTCCAGCGTCACCCAGAAAGTGCTCCTGAGCAAGGTTTCACAAAGCTCGGCGGCCCGCCTACGCAAGGACATGTTGGCCCGTCTTATCCGCCAAGACCCCGCCTTTCACCAGACCCATGCGCCCGGCCTTTTGTTGCAGCGGGTGCAAAGCGACGTCGGCGCTATCAATGCCGTCTGGCAAGCGATGATCACCGGCGCGGGCCGCGATATTGTCGCGCTGATCGCTGTTTTGAGCGTGGCCGTCAGCATCGATTGGCGCTGGACCCTGATCTTGCTCATTGGGGTGCCAGGGCTATTGCTGCCTATTTCACTGTTGCAAAAGTATGTGCGCCGCAAGGCCTCGGAAGCGCGTGACCTGGGCGCCACCCTGGCCACCCGTCTGGATGAGATCTTTCATGGCATTGTGCCAATCAAACTGAACAAGCTCGAAGACTACCAGCTGGGCCGGTTTTCCAACCACACGGACCAGTTTGTCAGAGCCGAAGTCAAATCCGCCTTTGGCACCTCGGCGATTTCCGGCATGACCGATATCATGGCAGGTGTCGGTTTCATGGCGGTGCTACTCTATGGCGGGTCCGAAATCATTGCCGGCGAAAAATCCGTTGGCCAATTCATGAGCTTCTTCACCTCGATTGGCCTGTCCTTTGAGCCGATGCGCCGCCTAGCCAATATTGCCGGCATCTGGCAAGCTGCCGCCGCCGCTCTGGAACGGATCAAGGCGCTGATGGATGCGCCAATCCTGCTGACCTCGCCAGATAAGCCTAAACCCGCCCCCAAGGGCTTGCCAGGCATTCACCTGAAAGATGTCAATCTGAACTACGGCGAAGCGGAAATCCTGCGCAGCCTCACCCTCGACGCAGAAGCGGGCAAGACCACGGCCCTAGTGGGGGCCTCCGGTGCTGGGAAATCTACCATTTTCAACTTGCTAACCCGCATGGTGGATCCACAATCGGGCGCAGTGCAGATCAATGACACCAGCGTGGCCGATCTCGCCACCGAGGACCTGCGCGGGCTGTTCTCGGTCGTAACCCAAGAAGGCCTGCTGTTTGACGAGACCCTGCGTGAGAACATCGTTTTGGGGCGCAAGGACGTCAGCGACGAAGACCTGCAAAAAGCGCTTGAGGCCTCCCATGTGGCGGACTTCCTGGCAAAGCTACCCGATGGGCTGGACACGCTGGTAGGGCCGCGTGGCTCGGCGCTTTCCGGTGGGCAACGCCAGCGGGTAGTGATAGCGCGTGCGCTGCTGCGCGACACGCCGGTGTTGTTGCTGGATGAGGCCACCTCAGCGCTGGATGCACAGTCTGAAAAGGTGGTGCAACAGGCATTGGACAGCCTTGCCGGCGGTCGCACCACCCTGGTGATCGCCCATCGTCTTTCCACTGTGCGCAACGCCGACAAGATCATCGTGATGGAACGAGGCCAGGTTGCCGATCAGGGCACACATAATGAGCTGTTGGAGCGCGGTGGCATCTATGCCGACCTCTACCGGTTGCAATTTCAGGATGGCAAAACTCTGTTGGACCCAAAAGGCATTGCCGCACAGATCCCCGCCGCAGCAACGTCAGAGCAATCTACTCCCAACGGATGGTTCCGCCGCCTTGTCACGCGGCTCCTAGGCTGAAACGGCTCACCTCATGAAATCTGGCGCCAGCGCACTGTGCTAGCGTTGTGCTATTTTTGATAGTCCCGTGCCAGTTTCTGCGGATCTGCGCCGAGGAAATAGCGCAGAAGGGTCCGCAAATTGCGCCCGCCCCGGCGCAACCAGCCGTCCCGCTGGTAGCGCGCTGCACTGGTCAGGGCTGTCACAGGCAGTGGCGTCAAAGATGTCAGGCGACGCACCAGCGCCACATCCTCCATCAAGGGCTGATCTGCGTACCCTCCCGCCGCGACATAGGCCGCGCGTGGGACCAACAGCCCCTGATCGCCATAGGGCAGCCCAAAGAGCCGCGCCCGCAGGTTTGCCCATCCGGCAACCAGTGCCGGTGCCAACCCTTTGGCGCGAAATCGAAGTTGGAAATAGGCGGGGGTCGCCTCCTCCTCCTGAATATGCGCCGCAACCACAGAGGCCCAGCCAGGGGCCAGCAGCGTGTCCGCATGCAGCACTAGGATCCACTCTCCCCGCGCCAAAGCACAGCCACGCCGCAGCTGCCCACCACGCGAGGGTGCGCCCGCCGCCAGTTCAGCTCCAGCTTCCTCCGCCAGCTCCAGCGTCTTATCCGTCGAACCACCATCGCTGATCACCACCTCCCGGATCAGCCCCTCAGCCAGCCCCTCCATCAGCGCGCCCAGGCTGCCCGACAGCTCGGCCGCGGAATTCAGGGTTGGGATCACAACAGAAATTGGCGCGGGCATGGTGTTTTCCTGGTTCAACTCAGATTTCGTTCCTATATCACTACTGACAGGCTTGGCCACGCCCCCGTTGGGTGACCCCGGCCAGATCATATCATTGCCCGCAGCCAAGATCGCGCGGGCCCCTTTGGAGAATTCGCCATGCGCGCGCGCAAGATCCTTCGCCTATCCGGGGCTGACGCCCGCGATTTCCTGCAAGGGCTAATCACCAGTGACGTCAATAAGATCGACCAGGGCCTGGTCTATGCCGCCCTGCTGACACCCCAGGGCAAATATCTTGCTGATTTCTTTCTGGCAGCGGATGGCGACGATATTTTGCTGGATGCGGATGCCGACCAGGCTGAGGCCCTGATGAAACGACTGACTATGTATCGCCTGCGTGCCAAGGTAGAGATCACCGAAACCGAGCTACAGGTAAAGCGTGGGACCGGCGCTGCCCCGACCGGCGCTCTGGCGGATCCTCGCCATGCAGATCTGGGCTGGCGTCTGATCGGCCAAGAGCTCGGCGAAGATGAGAGCAACTGGGACGCCCTACATGTTGCCCACTGCATCCCGCGCAGTGGTATCGAGCTGGGACCAGACAGCTATATCCTGGAGGCCGGGTTTGAGGCTCTCAACGGGGTGGATTTCCGCAAGGGCTGCTATGTGGGCCAAGAGGTCACCGCTCGCATGAAACATAAAACCGAGCTACGCAAAGGCCTGCGCGTGGTCGAGATCACCGGCTCCGCCCCGGTGGGCAGCGAAATTACCGCAGTGGGCAAAGCTGTCGGAACGGTTTTCACCCAATCCAACGGGCAGGCAATTGCCTACCTGCGCTTTGATCGTGCCAGGGGTGAAATGACGGCTGGCGACGCCAAGCTGAACTGGCAGCCGTAACTGGCGAAAGCCCACCTCCAGCGATACTGAATTTTACCTGCGTTATTATTTTATTGCAACTTTGCGGGGCATCCTGCGCCAAACTGAAACCCTCTCCCTGAAGAAAGAAGGAGAGAACAGAGCCCACGCACACAATTACTTCCGGAGCCCATATGCACCGTACCTGCCTTGCCCTCGCCCTGACCTTCCTGCCTGCCCTGCCAGCCGCGGCCCAGTATTGGGAGTTTGGCGATTGGCGGGTCTTTGTCGAGGTCCAAGAGAGCACCGAACACACCAGCCGAACCTGCACGGCCTTGACCGGTGGCGATGGCGCGCCCTCACTGCGCCTGTCTGTCTATGATCTCGATGCAGGCCCACCCTCGGACTACCCAGCACCAACGCTGTACGAATCGGCAATCCGCGGGCATCCAACCCTGGTACAAAACGGCCAGGCCGTGGGCTTTGTCTTTGACCAACAGGCAGCCTTTTATGGCATCGCAAATGGCTACTTCGACGCAGATGGCTTTGCCCATGCCAAGGCGGCGCCGCGCTGGCAGGATACGCCCAATATGCTGCGCTGGATGAAGGCCGGTCAAACCATCGACATCCGCACCGTCCAGCCCTACGGCCCTGGACAGGCCGTCATGCAGGCCTCGCTCAGGGGGTTTACCGCCGCCTATGGCAAAATGATGGATGAATGTGGCTTTCCGATCGAAATCACCGACCCAAGCTAAAACAGATCCGTGAAGGCATGATCATCGGCAATGGAAGGCCCCCTGCGCGCAGTGCAGGCAGAGCAGCCCTCCTGCGTCACAGCTGCGTCGCGTCCGGCTGAAGGGTCATTCAGGTTCACAGGCCCAGCTCACATCAAGCAAAAAAGAAACCCCCGCAAGCCGTTGGACAAGCGAGGGTTTCAAATTCTGTGGCACCGGAATTAGGCGCGTTCAGAATAATCCATAGTGTCGGTATTGACCACGATCATCTCGTCTTGGCCGACAAAGGGCGGCACCATAACCTTAACCCCATTGTCCAGAATAGCAGGCTTAAAGGAGTTGGCAGCGGTCTGCCCCTTCACCACTGGCTCGGTCTCGACGATCTTGCAGATCACCTTCTGCGGCACAGTGGCGTTCAGCGCTTCTTCTTCATAGAACTCTACCACGATAGTCATCCCATCCTGCAAGAAAGGACGACGGTCCCCCAGCAGCTCAGCAGGCAGCTCGATCTGTTCGTAGGTTTCGGTATCCATAAAGACCAGCATGCCGTCGCTCTCATAGAGAAACTGCTGGTCTTTTTGCTCCAGACGCACGCGCTCAACCTTGTCGGCGCTGCGGAAGCGTTCGTTCAGTTTGGAGCCATTGCGCAGGTTGCGCATTTCCACCTGAGCAAAGGCACCGCCTTTTCCGGGCTTTACGTGATCGACCTTGACTGCGGCCCACAGACCGTCGTTGTGCTCCAGAACATTGCCGGGGCGGATCTCGTTACCATTGATCTTGGGCATCTGAA
>CAJXIL010000140.1 GCA_913054455.1 uncultured Roseobacter sp. | reverse complement strand
CATAAACCATCAGATCGCCCAGCTTGTATTTCAGCCGGTCCATCAGGCCCACGGGCTTGCCGTCCAGAATGCTGGGGCCAACCTTTTTGGCGTGATCCATAAAGTAGTGGAACATCTTGCGTTTGAAATTGCCCGCGTCTTCCATGCGGATCATCACATTGGTCAACTGGGTTTCAAACACACGCGGTGGTGCAAAGTAGTAGCTGGGGCCGATCTCGCGCAGATCGGTCATCATGGTCTCGGGGCTTTCTGGGCAGTTCACACAGAAACCAGCCCAATAGGCCTGACCAATCGAGAAGATGAAGTCACCCACCCAGGCCATCGGCAGATAGGCAAGAATCTCGTCGGTTTGTTTCAGCTTATCAAATTCACAAGCGTTCTTGGCGCTTTCGATGATATTGCGGTTCGACAGAACCACGCCCTTAGGCTTACCGGTGGTTCCCGACGTATACAGCATCACGCAGGTGCTGTCATAAGTCAGCTTGGCCCGACGCGCGTTCAGATCAGTGATCCACTCGTCATAGGCGGCGCGGCCCTGCTCCTGAACATGAGAATACTGATGGAGCGTATGGTGGTCGTATTTGCGCAGACCACGTGGATCCAGATAGATCAGGTGTTCGAACTGATGCAGTTGGTCCTGCACTTCGATCACCTTGTCGACCTGCTCCTGGTCCGCCGCGATCACAAAACGTGCACCACAGTGATCCAGCACATAGGCCATCTCTTCGGCGTTGGCATCCTGGTAAAGCGGCACCGGAATGGCGCCCACAGATTGGGCTGCAACCATCGACCAATACATATAGGGGCGGTTGCCCCCGATGATGGCGATAAAGTCGCCCTCATTCACACCAAGATTGATAAGACCAAGTGCCAGTGACTCGATCTCCTTGGCGGTCTCCGCCCAGGTCCAGCACTGCCAAATGCCAAATTCTTTTTCTCGGTAAGCCGGCTGGTCGCCAAATTCCGATACGTTGCGTTCAAGCAGCGCCGGCAGGGAGAGTTTCCCCGCAGCGCCTGACTGCATCTGAGCCAATGTCTTTCTCCTCCCATTCCGGCCTTCCCCGACCGGCAGATCGCTGTCACACGATTCTGGCCCCAATTAGGGACTGCCTCATGCTAGCGGGTCAACTTTTTCGTGAAGTTTTCACAAATCTAACGAATTGTAACAGGCCCGTCAGACAGTCCCTTTTGGGCTTTGGGCCGCAGTGGTTGGGAGGACTTCAATCACAGCCCTTGCCAAGACAGGGGGGTGTCAGCCAACATCGAAACAGTGTGTGTTGAGTAGCGGGGGTTAAAATGAGACGCATTCTGGCTTTGATTCTGGCTCTATTGCTCGCCGCGCCTGTATCTGCGGCCCGATACGCTTTTATTTTGGGAAACTCCGACTACGCGGAACTGGGGGATCTGGCCAATACCCACGCCGACGCTGAGGCCTACGCTAAGGCACTGGAAGGTCTAGGATTTGCGATAACCCTGAACAAGGACCTCGACAGACGCCAAACGCTGCATGCCTTTTACAGTTTCCTCAATCAGGTGGCCCCTGGGGACGACGTGGCCTTTGTGTATTCCGGGCATGGTTGGAGCAACGGCCGGGTCAACTACATCGTCCCAACCAAAGTCCAACGCCCCCAGCCAGAGTTTCAAAAGCTTTTGGAGGATGCCACTATCCCCTTGCAAAACGGACATAATGGCCTGCTGGATGAGCTGGAGGCAAAGGGTGTTGCCCTGACCATCGCTGTCATTGATGCCTGCCGTGACAGTCCATTTTTGCAAAGCCCCGGCACAAAATCCATCGGCGTTACGCGGGGCCTAACGCCGATTTTGCCCAGTACCGGCACCTTTATTGTTTACTCGGCAGGGAAGGGGCAGCAGGCCCTGGACCATCTTCCAACAGATAGTCCAGATCAAAAGCTCTCAGTCTTTACCCGCAATTTCGTCCAACATCTGAAACCGGGCACCTATCTGCAGGATGCGATTCTGGATGCCCGCAGGCAAACCACGCGGCAAGCCGCCTCCTATGGTGGGCACCAACAGTTACCTGCTTATTATGACCAGACAACAGCGCGTATATGCCTCGCCGGCCAATGTGGCGTTCAGGCTCCAGAGCCGCCACAGCCCTCCGCAGATACCGCAGCGCAGACCGTGGCTCTTGACCAATGCAGTGCCTTATTCAAGGTCGCGCAGGACACGGACCAATGTTACGCCTATTTGGCCTATCAATCTCACTGCGCGGATCACACCTTTGCACCCATCGCCGCATCCTATGTGAGACTGCGGTGTGAAGCTGCGGTACCCACACCGCCTGCCACCCCGCAAACCCGCGCGCAGAGCGAACTTGAAAATGAGACTATCGCTTCAGTTCAGGCCGAGCCTGCGCCTGTTGCCCCCGCCCAGACAGAACAACCGGTGCCGTCGCCCGATCCTGACCAGTTTCTGGCGCTGCTCTCAAAGAACAAGGGGAATAATGTCCCTGCCTCTATTTTTGCAGGCAACAGGCCAGCTCCTTCCCCCGCTGCGCCTGCCTCACCCAGTCCCACAGAAGCCGTAGCGGCGCCCTCGCCCACGCGGCAACAGGCGTCTCTTGTGTCTTGCGCCGATGCTGCCGGGCACCCACGCCATCCGCAACTGACAGGCCAGCGCATCAATTCCGCTGGCATTAAATGGGACGACTTAAGAGCTGAAACCGCCATCCTCGCCTGCAAACGAGCTGAACAGCTCAACCCGGAGACACCGGCGGTCCAGGCATTTTTGGCCCGTGCTTATGACAAGGCCAATAATTTGCCCCAAGCCCTGTCCCATTATCGCGCGGCAGCGGCGGCGCAGGATCCGATGGCGCAAACCAATCTGGCGTTGATGTACCGCAAGGGCCAGGGTGTGGCCCAAAGCGACCAGCTCGCGGTCACCTACCTGAGACGCGCTGCCAATCAGGGATACCCGATCGCAGAAACACAGCTTGGCTGGATGTACGAAAAAGGCCGCGCTGTACCACAGGATGATACCTTGGCTGTGTCCTGGTATCGCAAGGCTGCCAACAGGGACCATCCGCGCGCCCAGTACAATCTGGCCTGGATGTATGAAAACGGCCGCGGCACAAGCCAGAACTATTCTCGTGCTTATGACTGGTATCAAAAAGCAGCGCAGGCTGACTATCTCAACGCCCAGTACAAGATCGGCGTGTTCCACCGGGAAGGGTACGGCGTTTCTCAGAATGATGTAGAGGCCGTACGCTGGTTCCGAATGGCCGCAGCGCGTGATTTGCCAAAGGCGCAGACGTCACTGGGGTGGATGTACGAAAAAGGCCGGGGGGTACAGCAAAGCTACAGCAAGGCTTTGGAGTGGTACCACAAGGCTGCGGCGCAAGGGAATGCGACGGCAACCGTCAATATCGGGGTTCAATATGAACTGGGCCGCGGAGTCACCCAAAATGACCAACGCGCGGTGTCCTATTACATCGACGGGTTAAAACTGGGGAGCGAAACCCCCTTGGGCTGGTCCGGCGATTCCTGGCGGCAAAGCACCCTGATGGCGATGCAACGTCGGCTGCGCGACATGGGGCTTTACACAGGCGCGATCGATGGCAAAATCGGCCCTGGCACCCGAGCTGCGATGCGCGCCCTCAAAGGCAGCTAGGCCTCCCCGCGTCGTCGCGCCGCCCTTGCTCTTTTGTGCCAAGATGTTACCCCAAGAGCGGGGAGACAGAATGAACACATCCGACAAATCACGCGCCGCAATGACCACCGCCGGGCTGAACCTGATTGCGCAGGCGATTTCAATCTACGACAGCGAATTGCGGCTGGCCGTCTGCAACAGTCGATTTCAAGAAATGTTCAACCTGCCCAATGACCTGGTTAGTCCCGGCGCCCGCTTTGACGACACCATTCGCCATATCGCGGCCAGTGGCGAATACGGCCCGATGGAGGACATCGAGGAATTTGTCTTGGCCCGCGTTGAACAGGCGCTGGATTTTGAACCCCACTATATTGAGCGCACCCGTGCCAATGGTCAGGTGATCTCAATCGAGGGCGCACCGCTGCCGCAGGGGGGCTGGGTTGCGGTCTATACCGACATTAGCCGCACCAAACGGGTCGAACAGCTGCTACGCGCAAAATCTGAGGAAATGTCGGACCGGTTGATCTCTCACACCGAGGAACTCTCGGCGACCAACCGTAAGCTGGCGGCGACGATCACCGCGCTGGAAGAGGCCAAGCGACAGCTCACCGAAATCGAGGGTCGTACCCGTCTCACAACCGAAATGATGCCAGCCCATATCGCCCATGTCGATGCGGATGGCTATTACACCTATACCAACAGACGGCTGAGCTCAGTCTTTCCCAGCCGTCCCTCTGATATTTTGGAGATGCATATTTCCGACGCGCTCGGACCCGAAGCCTTTGCCAAGATTGAGCCGCATCTTATGGCCGCTTATGAGGGCAGCAGCCCGGTGTTTGAATTCACCGAAGTGCATGACAGCCGCCGCATCCGGGTGGCCTTTACCCCCGATTTGGGCGGCGGTGTCTATATCCTGTCTATGGATGTGACCGAGGAGACCCAGGCACGGGTCGCCTTACAGCAGGCGCGCCGCCGCGAGATTGCGGCGCAGATGACCTCGGGGCTGGCCCATGATTTTTCCAACCTGCTGACCATCATTTTGGGAATGCAGGGCAAGCTAGACAAGATGGAGCTGCCCGCCGCTGCCCAGGAAATGGTGCGTGGCACCCTGTCAGCGGCTCGGCGCGGCGGGCGATTGCTGAACCGGATCGGCGAGATGACCGGACAGCGCAGCCTCCGCCCGCAGGCCACCAATATGCACGCGCTGCTCTCCGAGCTGAAAATTCTCGCCACCCCGTCTTTGCCCCAGGGTGTGGGATTGAGCGTATTGGACAATACGCCCGATGTGCTCTTACTGCTGGATGCAGGTAAGCTGCAGGATGCGCTGTTGAACCTGATCCTCAATGCGCGTGACGCCTGTGGCGTTAATGGCCAGATCACTGTCAGCGCCCATGTCGTTGGCAAAGTCTGGCTGGAGATCAGCGTTTCGGACACCGGCCCCGGCTTCTCGACGGATGCACTCAAAAACGCGCTCAATCCCTTTTTCACCACCAAGGGCAGCGAGGGCTCTGGGCTCGGTCTTCCCATGGTCTATGATATGGCAAAATCTACGGGGGGTGACATGCGGGTTGGCAACACAGTTTCTGGTGCCAGCGTCACCCTACGCTTGCCGTACCGGCTCGCCCCTGATCCCAAGGGGGGGCTTGCCCTCTTGGTTGAGGACAGTGAAGAGTTGCGCGCCACCTTCCGCGATATGTTGATTGATCTTGGCTATTCGGTGATCGAAGCCACCAGCGTCGACGAAGCATCGGCCCTGGCGGCGGACCTTCCTGATATTGCCCTAGTCCTGTCAGATGTGCGGCTAGAAGGCGAAGCCACCGGCATTGATCTGGCGCAACGTCTCAAGGGCTCCCACATGCCTATTATCCTTATGACCTCCTTACCGCCCAGTGATCCGCAGTTCCGTTTGGCATTGAAGGCTGGACCTGTGCTGCCAAAACCCTTTACGACACAGCAACTATCGGCCCTCATCCCCACGGAGACACCAGCATGACCGCGCCTCTTGTCACCATTCTGGACGATGAACCCGAAATTCGTCAGATCCTTACGGATTGCTTACAGGAGGCCGGGTTTCGCACCCAGAGCTTTGCCCGTGCCCGCGAATTTGAAGCCTCACTGAAACGGGTTACACCTGATGTTTGCCTGGTCGATCTGTCGCTGCCAGACGTGGATGGGCTAGCCCTTGTGCATCGCTTAGCGCTGGAGCAGGGGGCTGCCGTGATTATCATCTCGGGTCGCGCCCAGGTACAGGATCGCGTCACTGGGCTGGAACTTGGCGCAGATGACTATATCACCAAACCCTTTGACCCCGCCGAGGTGGTCGCCCGCATTCGGGCCCGACTGCGCTCAGGCCCCCGCAGCCAGCCTGTGAGTGGAAACTCCGCCCGGTTTGCTGGCTGGACCGCACATTTTGATCGCTATCTGCTCGAAGATGATCAGGGCGTAGAAGTGCCGTTTTCCCACGCCGAAGGCGAGGTATTGCGGCTGTTCCTAGACAGTCCCAAACGCCTGATCTCGCGGGCCCAGATGCAAGAAAGCCTCGGCGGTGGGGCCGGTGACAGCTTTGATCGCGCCATGGATGTACGCGTGTCGCGCCTGCGCACCAAACTGCGGGAAGATCCCAAAAATCCCCGCCTGATCAAAACCATCTACGGCGCTGGCTACATCTTTCTGGGCGATGTGACCTGGAGCTAACCTCTGGGCAGCGCCAAGGAAATCCTGACGGCCGCCTCTTGCCGTGGCGATTCGCTTTGGTATAGAATCACCCCATGGCCACCTGTCTTCTATATAGCCAAACCCCAAGCCGCCGCTCTCGGTTTTATCGGATCGAGCTGGCACTCAACCTGTTTTCCGAGGTGTCCGTCCTTCGGGAATGGGGGATTGCTGGAAGCCATGGTCAAAGCGCCATCAACATCTACGACAACCTGCGCGAGGCTTCCCTGGCGGCGGATAAGCATCGCAATCGCATGCTGAAACGCGGCTACGCGCGCAGCTGGCCTGAACGCTAAGCGCACAGGGCAAGCGCCGCCTGATTCAAAACCTCCAGCCCCTTCACCAGATCCTCTTCTTTGGTGTCTTCATCAAAGGCATGGCTGATGCCACCTATTGAGGGCACAAAAAGCATCGCCGATGGTATCACACTGGACACATTGGCCGCATCATGCAGGGCACCAGAGGGCAGATCCAACCACCTGCCCGGCGCGAGCTCCTCTGCGGCTTGGCGCAAAGCCGCCTTGAGGCGCGGATCCATCGCCGAGGGTTCAATACCGCCCACCTCGCCCAGTTCAACCTCAACCCCTCGATCGCAGGCGACTTCTTCTGCAACTTCCCGCAGGATTTTTTCCATATAGTTCAAACGTGCAGAATCTCCGTCACGCCATTGCAATGAAAACCGGGCCAGCCCTGGCACAACAGAGGAAGCATTCGGGCTTAACGTGGCATGGCCAAGGGTCCAGACGGTCTCGGGGGTTGCCACAGTAGAAAAACGCTCATTGATCCGCTGGTTGAAGCTGGACAGCGCCTGAAAGGCATCCTGGCGCAGGGCCATCGGCGTGGTCCCTGCGTGGTTCTGGCGGCCCTTTATCTCGATCCGCACTTCGCGAATGCCGACAATGTCCCTCACCACACCGATCTGATCCCCGGAGACATCCATGCCCGGCCCCTGTTCAATATGCATTTCGATAAAACCGGAAAACATATCATGGGGCAAAAACTCACGGGCGCGCTCCGCCATACGGGCACGGGCTGCGCCCAGGGCCAAGCCCTCGGTATCGGTCAGCATATCCGCCTCGGCCAACGAGATCTTCCCAGTCCAGACATCAGAGCCGGTGAGAATGCCGAAGCGCCCTTCCTCGTCTTGGAAATTTACCACAGAAATGGGGGGACCACCCGACTCCTTAGCGGCGCGGGCAATCTCAAGCCCAGCAACCACGCCCAAAGCCCCGTCGAGCCAGCCTCCTTCGGGCTGGCTGTCACTGTGGGATCCAATCAGCAGAGATTTCTCTCCACTGAGCCCAAAAAGGTTACCAACTGGGTCAAAATGGGTTTTTAATCCCGCCTCATTCATCCGGGCGGCCAGCCACCGCCGGGCAGCAATATCCACCGCTGTAAAGGCCGGTCGGACTACTCCCTTTCCCTGACCCGAAGCGCCAAATGATCGCAGCCGGTGCAAATCATCGAGAAAACGATCAGGGTTCAATGTCATAGGGCTACCTCTACTTTGGGTGCACCAAGACGGTCACCGGTCTCCTCGCATTCTGCGATATTTGATATAATTCATGCCTTTGCCCACAGCGCAATGGTCAAGATTGGATTTGGGTACATTTACTTTTGGTATCGGCAAAATAGCCAAATCGAACATTTAGAAGTCAAATCTCCCTATGGGACCTCAAAAAATTTCACCGCTCTAAAAAGTTGCGGTCGCCTAAAACCCTCTCTTCCATGTCGCTGCCAGCTCACCTATGAAATTCTTTGAAACGACAGTGGGAAGCGGCGCATGACACATATCACCCTGATCCGCCACGGGCAGGCCAATACCGAGGCCCGCGATGAGGTAAGCTATGATCGGCTCAGTGAGCTGGGTCATCAGCAGGCAGCCTGGCTTGGTGCGCATCTGGAAAGCAGCGGCGCTCATCACCCGCGCGTCTATTGTGGCACCCTGACCCGCCATATCGAGACCGCCGCAGGCATGGGACACCATGAGGTCATTCAGGATGCCCGTCTCAACGAGATGGAGTATTTCACTATGGCCCAGGCCATGGAAGCTCAGCAGGGCCTAGCCGTTCCACAGGAGCGCGAGGGATTTATTGCCCATCTGCCCAAGGTGTTCAAAGCCTGGTCGGCGGGTGAGATTGAGAACCCACCAGAAAGCTGGCGCGATTTTGAAAGTCGTACTCGATCGGTACTGTCCGAGATTGCCGCAGGCGATGGCCCCGCCTTGGTGGTCACCTCTGGGGGCTTTATCTCGATGGCGATGCGACAGGCTATGGGACTGGATACAGATGGTATGGCCCGGATGGCGCTGGCAATCATGAATACATCAATGCACCGGCTTTTCCCCATTGGCGGTCATCTGAGCCCCGTTCTGTTCAACGCAGTCCCCCATCTGGACCGAGCTGATCGGCAATTTGCTCAAACGCATCTATAATCACCTTGCCCCAACAGGAGATCTGACATGCAGCTTTATTACGCCCCCGGAACCATCTCGGTTGCTGTAGCCATCGCACTTGAAGAGGCGGGCCTCGAGTATGAGGCCATCAAGATCAACTTTGCCGACAAAGAACAGCTCAGCCCAGCCTATGCGCAGATCAACCCCAAGTCCCGCGTGCCTGCGCTGGCGGTGGAGGGCGGCATCCTGACCGAAACCGGTGCCCTGCTGGATTACATTGCCGATATTGCACCGGAAGCGGGCCTCCGCCCCAGCGACCCGGTGCTGCGCGCCCGGATGCGCGAGGTGATGTATTATCTGGCCTCCACCATGCATGTGAACCACGCCCATAAACTGCGCGGCAGCCGCTGGGCCAGCAAGACCTCCAGCTACAAGGACATGCAGGCCAAGGTGCCACAGACCATGGCCGACAGCTGCGCCCATCTGAGCCAATACGGGCTGCGCGGGCCCTTTGTGCTGGGGGACGAGGTCAGCCTAGCGGATTGCTACCTTTATGTGGTCTGCACCTGGTTGGAGGGCGACGGTGTCACCCTTGCAGATTTCCCCAAAATACAGTCCTTCATGACGGCAATGGAACAACGCGACTCGCTACGCGCCGTTTATGCCAAGGACATGCTCTAAAGGATCCCACAATGACACATCTCTGGGTACGGGCCGAACAGCGCCCCAATGAAGACCGTGTAGGC
>CAJXIL010000139.1 GCA_913054455.1 uncultured Roseobacter sp. | reverse complement strand
TGGTGCAGCCCAAGGCGCGCTCGGTCAAAGAGGCCTGGTTGGCGGAACACAAGCCCGCAACCTACATGACCATGATCGAAACCGCTGACATTGTGGCACAGCGTTACGGCATCAGCCGTGAAGATCAGGACGCCTACGGGCTGCGCAGTCAGCAACGCATTGCAGCGGCGCAAGAAGCCGGGCTGTTCGCAGATGAGATCGTGCCCATGACCACCACCATGGCGGTCAAGGACAAGGAAACCGGTGAGATCTCAATGAAGGAGGCGCTGGTAGATCGGGATGAGTGCAACCGCCCCACCACCACGCTGGATGGTCTGAGCGGCCTGGCTCCGGTGCGGGGCGAGGGCAATTTTGTTACCGCCGGCAATGCCAGCCAGTTGTCTGATGGCGCTGCTGCGGTGGTGTTGATGGATGCAAAAGAGGCTGAGCAACGCGGGATGGAGGCCATGGGCGCCTTCAAAGGTTTTGCAGTAGCAGGTTGTGAACCGGATGAGATGGGTATTGGCCCGGTCTTTGCTGTGCCACGTCTGTTGGAGCGCCACGGTCTGACTGTGGATGACATCGATATCTGGGAGCTGAACGAGGCCTTCGCCAGCCAGGCGCTTTACAGCCGCGATCGCCTGGGCATTGACGATGAGAAATGTAACGTCAATGGCGGCTCTATCGCGATTGGGCATCCTTTCGGCATGACCGGTGCCCGGATGGTTGGCCATATCCTGCGTGAAGGCAAACGTCGCGGCGCCAAGCTGGGCGTTGTCACCATGTGTGTCGGTGGTGGCATGGGCGCTGCAGGCCTGTTCGAGATCTATTGATCGAAAGTGTTTAACCCAACAAAAACGAGCGCCCAGACGACCCATCGAGGGTCGCATGGGCGCGCCCCGGCCTGTGGGCCGGGGGGCGGCTTTCGGGGAGGAAGCACCAAATGGATCTGAATTACTCTGTTGAAGAGCAGGCGTTTCGCGCCGAAGTGCAAGAGTTTCTCGCACAGAAATTGCCAAAGGAAATGTCCGAGGCCATTCGCCTGGGACGTGAGCTTGGCAAAGAGGGCCACGAGAAATGGCATGCCATCCTGAACGAGCAGGGCTGGCTGGCTCCCAACTGGCCTAAAGAATTTGGCGGCTGTGAATGGAACGCGGTGCAGCGCCATATCTTTGAAGAAGAATGCTGTCGTGCCCATGCGCCGCGCATTGTGCCCTTTGGTCTGGCGATGCTGGCACCGGTGCTACAGAAGTTCGGCTCCAAGGCGCAGCAAGACCACTATCTGCCGCGCATCCTGTCTGGTGAAGACTGGTGGTGCCAGGGCTATTCCGAGCCTGGCGCCGGGTCGGATCTGGCCAGTTTGAAAACCCGCGCTGTGCGGAACGGCGATCACTATGTGGTCAATGGGCAGAAAACCTGGACCACTCTGGGTCAGCACGCCAACTGGATTTTCTGCCTCGTGCGCACAGATCCGGATGCCAAGCAGCAGTCTGGTATTTCCTTCCTGCTGATCGACATGGACACGCCGGGTATCGAAGTCCGCCCCATCATCCTGTTGGACGGCACTCATGAGGTGAACGAGGTCTGGTTCACAGACGTCAAAGTGCCGGTCGAAAATCTGGTGGGTGAGGAAAACAAGGGGTGGACCTATGCCAAATATCTGCTGACCCATGAGCGCACCAATATTGCCGGTGTTGGCTTTAGTCGCGCTGGTCTGGACGCGGTGAAACGCATGGCAAGCACTCAGATGCACCGGGGCAAGCCGTTGAGCGAGAACGCTCATTTTGCCGCTCGTGTGGCGCGGGCAGAGATTGACTTGATGGCCATGTCCACCACCAATCTGCGGATCATCTCCCGCGCCGCCTCGGGTCAGGCCCCGGGGGTTGAAAGTTCGATGCTCAAGGTAAAGGGAACTGAAATCCGCCAAGAGATCAACGATCTGGCGCGTCGCGCCGCTGGGGCCTATGCCATGCCCTTTGTTTCAGAGGCTCTGGAAGGCGCCAATGAGCCCGATATGGGTCCTGAAGGCAGTGCCGCCGCCGCCCCGCAATATTTCAACAATCGCAAACTTTCGATCTTTGGAGGCTCTAACGAGGTCCAGAAGAACATCATTGCCAAAGTCAAACTGGGAGGCGGGGCATGAACTTTGATCTGACAGAAGAACGTCAAATGCTGCAAGACAGTCTGCGTCGGTTCCTGCGGGACAATCAGGACGCGCTGCGCGCCAGCACCCGTTTGGGCAATGCAGAAAATTCCAAGGGCTTTGATGCCAATATCTGGAGCAAACTGGCCGAGCTGGGTGTTATCGGTGCCCTGTTCAGCGAAGAGGACGGCGGGTTTGCCGGTGCGGGCTTTGACCTCACCACCGTCTTTGAGGAGCTGGGGCGTGCCGGTGCTGTAGAGCCGCTGCTGGATACCGCAATTCTGGGCGGTGGCTTAATCGCCGCGTTGGGCAACGACACGCAAAAAGAGCTGGTCGAGCAAGTTATCGGTGGTGAAGTACACCTGGCTCTGGCCCATGGTGAACCCAACAGCCGTTATGATCTGGCGCAGGTGGAGACCACGGCAAAGGTCGAGGGCGATGACATTATTCTTACTGGGCGTAAGGCTGTTGTGATCAATGCCGAAGCTGCGGACTATCTAATTGTTTCTGCGCGCGAATCCGGTGCGACGGGCGATGAAGAGGGTATTTCCTTGTTCCTGGTGCCGCGCGACAGCGCGGGGCTGATTCTGCGTGGCTATGCGCTACTGGCTGGAGGTCGTGCCGCTGAGGTCGACCTGGACGGGCTCCGTCTGTCCGCGGATGCACGCCTGGGGGCGTCTGGTGCAGCCTATGCAGCGCTGAAACGGGCAAGCAATCGGGCTGAGGTGGCTCTGGCTGCCGAAACGCTGGGCGCCATGGAAGCGGCGACCGAGATGACGAGGGAATACCTGCTGACACGGCAACAGTTTGGGCGGCCAATTGGCAGTTTCCAGGCCTTGCAGCACCGTATGGCGACCCTGTTGATCGAGCTAGAGCAAGCACGCTCTGCCGTTATCAATGCGGCAGGTCACCTGGAGACTTCCGCTGACGAACAGGCCCTGCAGATTTCAGCAGCGCGCAATCTGGTTGGCCGCGCTGGGCGTTTGGTCGCAGAGGAAAGCATTCAGCTGCATGGCGGTATTGCCATGACCGAAGAATATGAGCTGGCTCATATCGCCAAGCGGATCGTGATGGCGGACCACCGCTTTGGCGACACGGATACGCAGTTGGAGCGGTTCATTGACCAAAGCGCTGCCTGAGGCAGATCAGCCTGCGACGGGTCAGGGTGAAACTGGCCCGTCGCAAGCAGACCATACCTTCCAGATCGAAGATCCTGGGGTGCAGCAACTGGTCGGCTACAAGACTACGATTGACCGGCAGGATGGATCTTGTTTGGTCACATTGGATTTGCAGCCGCCCCATTTGAACCGCCACGGAATTTTGCATGGGGGCATCGTGGCCACTCTGCTGGATGTGGTTTGTGGCAATACGGCCTCGCAGTTCTTTGATCGTGAAAACCATGCTGCCTTGGTCACGGTGTCCTTGACGCTGTCCTATGTGGCAGCGGTGCACGAGGGTCGGATCACAGCCACAGCGCGGGTGACCGGTGGTGGTGCCTCGATTGCGCATCTCTTTGGCGAACTGCACGATGATGAGGGGCGGCTCTTGGCGACGGCCACAGGTGTTTTCAAAAGGATCAGAAAATGACGGTTTTGGCTCGACTGGAAGACCAAGGTGATCGCGCTGTTGTCGTGAACATGAATACGGCGCGGCGCGGTGCTCTGTCGCCGGATCTGTATCAGGCGATCAATGATGCGGTCGCCTTGGCGCAGGAGCCACGCATTCGCGCTATTTTGCTTACATCCGAGGGCGGATTTTTCTGCGCGGGCGGCGATCTTAACGTCTTGATTGAACGGCGCGATCTGACCGAATCCCAGCGGCGCGACAAGGTGGATGAGCTGCACGGGATGATCCGGGGTCTGCGCGGTGCACCGGTGCCGGTGATTGCTGCGGTCGAAGGCGGCGCGGCTGGCGCTGGTTTGTCGCTGGCCTTGGCAGCTGACCTTATTGTTGCAGAGGCAGGCATCAAATTCACGGCGGCCTATGTCAAGGCAGGCCTGGTGCCGGATGGCGGGTTGACCTCTGCTCTGGCACGAATTTTGCCACGGCCCCTGGCAATGGAAATGTGTCTTTTGGCGCGCCCTGTCACGGCCGAACGCATGGAGGCGTTGGGGGCGGTCAATCTGGTGGTGCCGGGTAGTGAGGTGCTGGCTTCTGCACAGGCCCTGGCGGATACCCTGGCCAAAGGCCCGCCCGAGGCCCAGCAGGTGATCCGTCATATGATGGCTGAGGCCTATGAGACCACTGAGACAGCGCAGCTCGATCGGGAGCGAGATGCCATGGCCACAGCCGCCGGTGGGGTGGAGGCGGGCGAGGGGATCGCTGCCTTTCTGGAGAAACGCCGCCCACGTTTTGGTGGGCGTTAGTTCGGCCCCAAGTCGATGTGGGGCAACATAAAATAAACTGGGAGGTGCGGTGATGAAGCTATGGCATGATCTATTGGCAGCGCAGGTCGCCGCGCGACCCGATGCGGCGGGATTTTCCGACAGTCTGGGGGTCAGCTGGACCTATAAGGAGCTGGCGACGGCTGCGGCTGAGCTCTCGCAGTTGATGACAGGCGCCGGGGTGCAGCCCGGTGATCGGGTGATGGTGCTGGCGGAAAACTGCTGCGCTGTTGTCGCGTCCCTGATGGCAGCCTCACAATGTGGCGCAGTGGCAGTGCCGGTCAATGCCCGCATGAGCAACAGTGAGGTGGATCGGATACTGGACCATGCCCGCCCTGCTTTGGTGTTAATTTCCACTCAGCTAGAGGGCCCTGCACAGGCTCATGCTGCGCGGCTGGATGCGGGGCAAATCACCGGCTCCTTTGGCGCGATGCATATGGTCTGCCCCTACCCAAGCGCAGGCGATGCGCCTCTGGACGTTGCCGTGATCCTTTATACCACTGGCACAACTGGTGCCCCGAAGGGGGTGATGTTGACCCATGGCAACCTGCTCTTTGGGGGCAAGGCCTCTGCCGAGCTGCGGACTATGGTGCCTAGGGATGTGATCTACGGGGTTTTGCCAATGACCCATGTCTTTGGGCTGGCCTCGGTGATGACAGCCTCGCTTTATGCTGGTGCTGAGGTCTGGTTGGAGGCGCGGTTTTCGGCGGCAAAGCTGTATGAAGCTTTGCGCCGTGGCGTAACCCGGCTGGCAGCGGTGCCACAGATGCATGCTCTGGTGATGCAATTTGCCAAGGAACAGGGGTTAGACCGGCTCGATAGCCCGGTTTTGCAATATGTCTCGTCTGGGGCAGCGCCACTGGACCCGGACTGGAAGCGACGGGCAGAGGCCTTTTATGGGGTACCCCTGCAAAACGGCTATGGAATGACCGAAGCCACAGCCGGTGTCTGCGCGACTAAGAACCAAAGTACTGGTAACCCGGATATTTCGGTTGGGCCGCCGCTGCCGGGGGTGGAGGTACGGATTGACGAAAGCGTTGCAGGCGGGGGCGAGGGCATCGGGGAGGTGCAGATGCGCGGTGCAAATGTGATGCTGGGCTATTATCGCAACCCAGAGGAAACCGCCAAGGCGCTGAATGATGAGGGCTGGCTGAGCAGTGGGGATTTGGGCCGTTTGGATGCCCAGGGGTTCTTGCACATTGAGGGGCGCTCAAAAGAGCTGATCATCCATGGTGGCTTTAATGTTTTCCCACCCGAGGTAGAGGCGGCGCTGAATGCCCATCCTCAGGTGGTGCAATCCGCTGTGGTCGGGCGTCGTGGCAAAGGCGATGAAGAAGTTCTGGCCTTTGTCGAGGTCGCAGAAGGAGACAGGCCTGAGGTGGGGGAATTGATGCAGTTTGTCCGTGACCAGCTGGCCGGGTACAAATGCCCAGCCCAGATCGTGCTGACCGAGGCCCTGCCGGCCGCCCCTACCGGGAAAATTCTAAAACACCGGCTATTGGAGCAATTCGCACAGCAGTTGTTGTAACCGTCGCGGTGCTTAGGGTCCCTGCCATCAGAAATCCTGCCATTTTCCTTCGCCACTGTCGACAGGGCCATTGACCTGCTGCTGCACAGCTTCGTCCTGTTGGACCTCCTCATCGCCCCAGTCCAAATAGTCATGGGAGATGGTTGCGGGGTCGATGGCGACGGTGGGCTCCACTTGCGGTTTGGGAGTGCGCTTGCCGCCCTGGATTTGAAATCCCGAAACCACTCGGGTGAGTGTGAGCGCATCGGCTTTGAGTAGATGGCCAGCGGCGGTGGATTCTTCGACCATAGCGGCGTTTTGCTGGGTCACCTGATCAAGCTGAGTGACGCCGATATTGATCTCTGCCAGCCCGGTGGATTGCTCCACCGCGCCTTCAGTAATATCGGAGACAAGTTCGGAAATCTCGTTCACTCGGCCAACAATTGAATTCAGCGCCTCGCCGGCTTTGCCAACCAAGTCCACACCACGGCCAACCTGCTCGGCGCTGGCACCAATTAACGCTTTGATCTCCATCGCAGCTTCAGACGAGCGCTGTGCAAGGCCGCGCACCTCGGCGGCAACCACGGCAAATCCGCGCCCGGCTTCCCCGGCCCGAGCGGCCTCAACCCCGGCATTTAGCGCCAGCAAGTTGGTTTGGAAGGCGATGTCGTCAATCACCGTGATGATCTGACCAATATGGCTAGAGGAATCTGAAATCTCGGTCATGGCGGCAACTGCATTGGCAACAACTTCGCCGCTGCTTTTGGCCTCATGCTTGGCCTCTTCCATGGTGGCTTCGACGCTGCGGGCCCCATCGGCGGCGGCCTTGACCGAGGCTGTCATCTGGTCCAGCGCGGCAGCGGTCTGCTCTAGCGTCGCAGCCTGGCTTTCGGTTCGGTGCGACAGATCATCCGAGGCCTGACTGATCTCGGTGGCGCCATTGCCGATTGATTCCGATGCCTCAACCACCTGAGAAACGGTGCCCGAGAGGGTATCGATGGTCAGATTGAAGTTCTGGCGGAGTTTTTCATGGGCTCCAGAGAATTCGACCTCGATAGGCTGAGAGAAATCACCACGTGACAGTCTGACCAGCCCAGTGCTGAGATGTTGCACCACGTCGTGCTGTTCCTGCTGCAAGGCGGCGCGGCGCTCTTCGCCAGCGCGGGCCTTTTGCAGATCGCTTTGCAGCTCGACCAAAGCCTTGCCTATTTTACCGATTTCATCTTTGCGGTGCGCTGATTTCACTTCGGTTTCCAGGTCGCCGGCAGAAACTGCGGCAATGTCGCTACAGATGCGCTCAATCGGGCGAGTGACCGAACGGGCCACGGATATGCAGACCGCAAGAAGAATTGCCCCGACCACAGCAAGGGCGAGGAGGATACTGCGCGACAGCGACTGTGCGCCGGCCAAAATCGGGTCCAGGTTGCGACGTACTTCGATTACGCCACGCAGGTCTCCCACCTGCCAATCGGTCTTGGGGGAACCCGCCACCGTGTTATGGCAGGCGACGCAGTCCTGTGAGACCATAGGATCGGCAACTGCGACGCGAAGGAAGGTGCTGCCATTGACCACTTCGGTCTGCTGAAAACTGGCCTCTGGGTCGGTGGAGAGCGCCTCCCAGGCCTGTTCCATGAAGGCGTCTGTTGGGCGGTTGGCGCGGTTTTCAAAGGGAAAAGGGCTGTAGAGCGAAAAACTGAGGGCTTCGCCTGACAACTGGGCGCTGACATCATGGACCATGGTGGCTGGCAGAGGGATAATGTTTGGGTCGTTTTTATGATCGGTTCCATGGGACAGATCGCCGGAAGCTTTGACATCTCCAATCACAAACTCGGTGTAATAGCTGCGGAAGGCTTTGATCTGCTCGGCGGTTTGGCTGGCGCCTTCTGTGGCGGTAGAAATCGCGTTATTTCTCATCGCAGAGGGAAGGACGATCCCAGCCAAGAGCAGGCCCAGGCACAGACAGAGAGGGATTGGCACAGCCAATTTGAACAAGAGAGAGTCTTTATTCACCTAAACGAACCTTCTATTCTCTAGGGTGCTGCCAGGGTGACAACCGGTGGTTAATGGTTGCAAAACAGACGGCGAAACACTGCCAAACCTAAAACGACAGGATGAAGGTGACTTGATTCGGTTAATTTTCCTGAAAATTGATTTGTCTTTGCCTCATCTGTCCACTTGGGAGTGGGAATTGGCCCCTGGAAATAGGGCATTATTGGACCAGAGAGAGCGCGCAAAAGAAAGAGCGGCCCCGTAGGACCGCTCCGAAATCTTTGATAGAAATCTGATAATACCGGGCACCCGGCCCAGTGCGATAGGCCTGTATGTTGGGGCGGCTAGGTTTAAGCCCAGTGCCCTTCGGCGGCGGCACGGATCGAGCGCATGTTTTCGCCGTAGACCTCAGGCGCGGAAACCGAACCGCCCTTAAAGACCGCAGACCCTGCCACCAGGACATCTGCACCAGCTTCAACAACCAGCGGAGCCGTCTTCGGATCAACCCCGCCATCGATCTCGATATGAACGGGGCGATCACCAATCATCTGCCGCAACTGGCGAACCTTCGCGGTCATGTCGATGAACTTTTGTCCACCAAAACCGGGGTTTACCGTCATCACACAGATCAGGTCAGTGAGATCAAGCAGATGCGCGACCGCTTCGGCTGGGGTGCCAGGGTTCAGCGCGACGCCAGCCTTCATGCCTGCCGCGCGGATTGCCTGCAGGGTGCGGTGAATATGGGGGCCTGCCTCGATATGGGCTGTTAGCACATCGGCGCCGGCGTCGGCGTAGGCGTCGATATAGGCATCCACTGGAGAGATCATCAAATGCACATCCATCACGGTATTCACGTGGGGGCGAAAGGCCTTCACGGCCATTGGGCCAAAAGTGAGGTTGGGCACAAAATGGCCATCCATTACATCCACATGCACCCAGTCAGCCCCCTGGGCCTCGATAGCCTGAATCTCCTGGCCGAAATTGGCAAAATCGGCGGAGAGGATTGAGGGGGCGATCTTGATCTTGCGGTCAAAGGACATCGGGCGGTTTCCTTTTGGAAAGACAAATGAGGAGTATTGCGTGGCCATATACTCTCTTGCGACCCCGCTGCACAGAGGCAGTTTTTATGCCCTGGATCGGTGAGGTTTACAAAAGCTTCATTCATTTGACACAAATCGTTTGATTGCTCGGCTTAGTGAGTGCCCGAAATGAAGGGGACTAACTGTGCTGCGAATTGAGAAGCTGACAAAACGTTTTGGTGACAAGATTGCGGTGGATGCCGCAACATTGGACATCGACAAACCCTGTATGATCGGGGTGATCGGGCGGTCAGGCGCGGGCAAATCGACCCTGTTGCGGATGGTCAATCGTCTGTCAGATGCCAGCGAAGGCCGCATTCTGTTTGAAGACCGTGAGATCACCAGCCTGCGGGGCAGCGATAAGCGCGCCTGGCAGTCAGACTGTGCGATGATCTTTCAGCAGTTTAACCTGGTGCAGCGTATGGATGTGGTCTCCAATGTGCTGCATGGCACGTTGAACCGGCGCTCAACCTTTGCCACGATGTTCAATCTCTTCCCAATGGATGATATCCACAAGGCCATTGATATTCTGGATCGCCTTGGCATTGCGGAACATGCTGCCAAACGCGCCGAGGCCCTGTCGGGTGGGCAGCAGCAGCGTGTCGCCATTGCTCGCGCGCTGATGCAGGACCCCAAGATCATTCTGGCGGACGAGCCGATTGCCTCGCTGGATCCGATGAACGCTCAGACCGTGATGGAGGCCCTGCGCCGCATCTATG
>CAJXIL010000138.1 GCA_913054455.1 uncultured Roseobacter sp. | reverse complement strand
GGGTGAAGGCGGATGTTGCCTTGGGCATCACAAAGGGCGCGCGGCTCATGCTTTCAACGCCACCGGCGATGGCCATGTCATAATCACCAGCGCGGATCCCGCGTGAGGCCATGCCTACGGCGTCCATGCCAGAGGCGCAGAGGCGGTTGATGGTCGTGCCGGGCACATCTACCGGCAGGCCTGCCAGCAGCGCAGCCATGCGGGCCACATTGCGGTTGCTTTCACCGGCCTGGTTGGCATCGCCAAAGATCACATCATCAATGCTGGCCCAATCCACCTGCGGGTTGCGGGCAACCAGCGCGGCAAGAGGTTCGGCCGCGAGGTCGTCGGTGCGTACCTGGCTCAAAGCACCGCCGTAGCGGCCAATTGGGGTTCGGGTGGCATCGCAGATGAATGCATCCATGGTGTTCGCGTCTCCTGGTATGGTGGCGAAATAAGCCGACCGCTGGGTCGGTGTTACGCCTCTTAGTGATTCGTAGCAAGTAAAACGTAACAGAAAATCATCCATATCCTTTAATTTGTAACGTATATATTGGCCTTTGTGACTTTACGTCGTTTCAGCGCCGTTGTGGAATTAGCTTGCGAGCAGGCGGGGGCTTGGCTCAAGTTGAAACAGAACGATCGGTCTGTTGAGGCCGTAGTGGGTGGGGTAGTCAGAGACCGCAGCATCTGCCCAGGGGCAGGGGGAGGAGGGGACATGTCACAGGGGGTGCGTATTGGCGGCGCCAGTGGATTCTGGGGAGATGCCAGCCTGGCAACGCCGCAGCTTCTCTCTGCTCGGAGTGTAGATTTTATTGTCTATGACTACCTGGCCGAGATCACCATGGCGATCTTGGCGCGGGCAAGGGCCAAAGACCCCGAGGCCGGCTTTGCTACGGATTTTGTCACCTCTGCTATGGCACCCAACTTGGCTGAAATCGCCCGGCAAGGCGTCCGAATTGTCTCTAACGCAGGCGGAATGAATGCTGAGGCCTGCGCCGCCGCGCTGCGAGTTGAGATTGAAAGCCAGGGGCTTTCTCTCAGGGTTGCGGTTATCACCGGCGATGATTTGCTGGCGCGACGCGAAGAGATCGCCGCGCGCGCGCCGCTGGACATGTTCCACTCCGCGCCGCTGCCGCCGGTCGAAAAGATTGCCAGCATCAATGCCTATCTGGGGGCCTTTCCCATTGCGGTGGCATTGGATCGTGGCGCAGATATCGTCATTACCGGGCGCTGCGTCGATAGTGCAGTCACGCTTGGTGCAGTGATCCATCATTATGGCTGGGGTGCGGATGACTTGGATGTCCTGGCAGGAGGGAGCCTGGCTGGGCATATTCTAGAATGCGGGCCACAGGCCACGGGGGGGAACTATACCGATTGGCGGGCGGTTGCCGGTACCCTGTCTGAGATCGGCTATCCGATTGCCGAGGTCTTTGCCGATGGCACATTTGAAGTCAGCAAGCCCGAGGGCACAGGCGGGCAGGTCTCTCGTGGCACCGTGGGCGAGCAGATGCTCTATGAGATCGGCGATCCGCAGGCCTATGTGCTGCCAGATGTGACCTGTGATTTCTCGCGGGTGGTGTTGGAAGAGATTGGCCCAAACCGGGTGCGCGTCTCGGGCGCGCGTGGTCTTGGGGTGCCAGACAACTATAAGACCTGCCTCACCTGGGGTGATGGCTATCGCTCTGGGTATCTTTTTACCTTTTATGGGCTGGAGGCCGAGGCCAAGGCACAGCATTTTGCCGATACGGTGCTCAAACGTTGTCGCGCGACCCTGACGCGGCTGCAGGCCCCGGACTACACGGATGTCAGCATTGAATTACTGGGCGCCGAGAGCCAGTTTGGCGCCCTGCGTCACTCAGATCCGTCGCGTGAAGTCGTCGCCAAGATCGCAGTCCGTCATTCAGACTCCCGTGCCGTGGCCCTGTTTTTGAAAGAGGCGACTGGTCTGGGGTTGGCAACGCCTCCGGGGTTGAGCGGTTTTGCAGGCGCGCGGCCCAAACCATCGCCCGTGATGGCGTTGTTTTCCTATGTGACGCCCAAGGATCAAGTTCAGGTGCGGTTGCGGGATGACGTGGGAGAGCTGGACTATGCGCCAGCGATTGGGCAGCTTACTGTGGCGGCTGACAGTGTTCAGCCCCCCAATACGCCGCCCGCGCCGCGGACCGTCGAAGTGCCCTTGATTGAACTCGCCTGGGCCCGCAGCGGTGATAAGGGAGACATCGCCAATATCGGTGTGATGGCGCGGGCGCCAGAGCTGATGCCCTGGATCTGGGCCGCCATGACGTCAGAACACTTGCTGCGGGTCTTTGGTCATTTTCTGGAGGGGGACGTAGCCGATAGGATTGAGCGGTTTTACCTTCCCGGTTCTGCCGCGATGAATATTCTGCTGCATGGGGCTTTGGGCGGTGGCGGGACATCGTCGCTGCGCAATGATCCTCAGGCCAAGGGCTATGCGCAGCTGCTGCTGGCCGCCCCTGTTGCGGTGGATGCGGATCTACTGGCCCTGCTGCGAGGTGAGAATGATGTATCACACTAGAATGAGACAACAGGTGATTGGACACGAGGGGAGCGGCATTGCTGCCGTGTGCCACATGGTCAATCTGATGAGGACATGCGGATGAAGGCCTTCGAAAGCAGGATCAACACCTCCAGTGACAGCTATGCCCAGAACCGGGCCGATATGCTGGCGCAGGTTGACCGGATGCGTGCGTTGGAAGCGCGCGCTGCGGCCAAATCGGAACAGCGTCGGCCGGTCTTTGACAAACGCGGCCAGCTGTCGCCGCGCGAACGTCTGGCGGCATTGCTCGACCCTGGCATGCCTTTCCTTGAGCTCTACAATATGGCCTCCTATCTGGTGGATGATCCGGATCCAGCGACCTCTATTCCTGGGGCCTCGATCATTCTGGGGATCGGCTATGTCTCGGGGGTACGCTGCATGGTCTTTGTTGATGATGCGGGCATCAATGCAGGCGCGATGACGGGGAAATCGGTGGATAAGGCGCTGGGCGCGATCGATATCGCCCTAAAGCAGAAACTGCCCTTTGTGCATCTGGTTGAAAGCGCTGGGGCCGATCTGACCCGCTATACGGTTGAGCTTTGGGCCCATGGCGGTGGCATGTTTGCCGGTCTGGCGCGGCTCTCGGCGGCGGGCAACCCGGTGATCACCGTGCTGCACGGGGCCTCGACCGCAGGCGGCGCCTATCAGCCGGGGTTGTCGGACTATGTGATCGGGGTAAAAGGCAATGGCATGGCGATGCTAGCTGGGGCGGCACTGGTACAGGCGGCCACGGGCGAGATCGCCAAAGACGCGGATCTGGGCGGGGCTGAGATGCACGCAGAGGTCACCGGTCTCGTGGAATACCTGGCTGAGGATGATACCCATGGTCTGGATATCGCCCGCGATGTGGTGGCGGGGCTTGGCTGGCAGAGCTACGCCTCTGCGCCGATGACCCACGACGCGCCCAAGTATGAGCCGGAGCAACTGGCCGGAGCCATTCCCACTGACTATCGCAAGCCCTATGACATGCGCGAGCTGGCCGCGCGGCTGGTGGACGGCTCCCGCCTGCGCGATTTCAAACCGCGGTATGGCCCCGCCCTGGTCTGTTTGCAGGCCGATATCATGGGGCAGTCCGTTGGTATCCTGGGCAACAACGGCCCAATTGATCCCGATGGCGCAACCAAGGCGACCCATTTCTTGCAGGTGATGGATCAGGCGGGCACTCCGGTGATCTTTCTGGGCAATACCACCGGCTACATGGTCGGCACCGAATATGAACGCGCGGGCATGATCAAACATGGCTCCAAGATGATCCAGGCGGTGACAAACCTGCGAGTGCCGAAGATCTCGCTCTATACCGGGGCCAGTTTTGGTGCGGGCAACTATGGCATGTGTGGCCATGCCTTTGGCGCTGATTTCCTGTTCACCTGGCCCAATGCAATGACCGGGGTGATGGGGGGCGAACAGGCGGCTCTGACAATGGAGCAGGTGGCGCGGCGCACCGCCGCGCGCAAAGGCATAGCAGTGGACGAAGCGCGCCTTGCCAAACAGAGCGCCGGGATCGCGGCGCATTTTGACAATCAGTCGGATGCGTTTTTCACCTCGGGTCGGATGCTCGACATGGGGATGATTGATCCGCGCGACAGCCGGGCAGTGATTGGCTTTTGCCTCGCCACCTGCATGGAGGCCCGCCGCCGCGATCTCAACCCCAATGCCTTTGGTGTGGGGCGGGCCTGATGGGAGGGGAGCAGACAATGACACAGTTCACCTCGATCCTGGTGGCCAATCGCGGCGAAATCGCCCTACGCATCATGCGCACGGCGCGTGCGATGGGGATCAAATGCATCGCGGTCTATACCGAAGCCGACGCACAAAGCCCCCATGTGAGTTTTGCCGATCAAGCCGTCTGCATTGGCACAGGCCCTGTGGGGGATAGCTACCTCGATGCGGCCAAGGTCTTGGCGGCGGCCAAGGAAACTGGGGCGCAGGCGGTGCACCCTGGATATGGGTTCCTCTCTGAGAACGCCGGATTCGCGGCGTCCTGCACCGAGGCGGGCCTGACATTCATTGGCCCCAGCGCGGAGTCCATTGCCCTGATGGGCAACAAAGCAGCCGCGAAACGCCGGATGATCGAGGCCGGGGTCCCCTGTGTGCCGGGCTATGAGGGGGCGGATCAGTCCCCGGCGGTGCTGCAGGCAAAGGCCGCGCAGATAGGCCTTCCGGTAATGATCAAGGCCGCCGCCGGTGGGGGCGGCCGTGGCATGCGGCTGGTTACTTCGGAGGTTGAATTTATATCGGCGCTGGAGCTGGCCAAAAGCGAGGCCTTGTCGGCCTTTGGCTCGGAGGAGATGATCCTGGAGAAGGCGGTCCTGTACCCCCGTCATGTAGAAATCCAGATCTTTGCCGATGCCTCAGGCCACACTATCCACCTGGGGGAGCGCGATTGCTCGGTGCAGCGCCGCCATCAGAAGGTGGTGGAGGAAGCACCCTGTCCGGTGATGACGCCAGATCTGCGCTCGGAGATGGGCACCGCAGCCGTAGAGGCGGCCCGCGCCATCAACTATCTGGGCGCCGGAACGGTTGAGTTCTTGCTGGATGAAAACGGTGCTTTCTATTTCTTGGAAATGAACACCCGCTTGCAGGTGGAACATCCGGTCACTGAAATGGTCACGGGGCTCGATCTGGTGGCGCTGCAAATCCGTGTTGCACGCGGTGAAGCTTTGGGCCTGTTGCAGGAGGATGTGGCGATGACAGGCCATGCCATCGAGGTGCGGCTCTACGCTGAGGATCCGGGGCAGGGCTTCCTGCCTCAATCCGGGCAGATCAGTCTCTGGAAGCCTGCCACGGGGCCGGGCATCCGGGTGGATGCGGGCATTGCCTCGGGGCAGGAGGTCTCGGCCTTTTATGATCCGATGCTGGCCAAGGTCATTGCCCATGGCGCAACCCGCGCCGAGGCCCTAGAGCGTTTGATTGCGGCGCTGGGCGATACGGTGATATTTGGTCCCGCCTGCAACCTCGATTTCCTGATGGATGTGCTGGGCCATGCAGAGTTTGCCAGCGGCAGCGCCACCACCAGCTTTATCGGGGAACATTTTGATCCGCTGGTTCCGCCCAAAATCTCCAGGGCTGACTTGGCGCTGGCGGCGACATTGATCTACCGCGCAGATCAGACAGTACTGGCCAAGCAGGCAGAGACCCCGGCAGAACTGCTTGGGTGGTCCAGTCAGGGCGCTTTGCATGCGCGATTGGTGCTGGAGGCTGCTGGCGAGAAGGTAACCGTGCTGCTGCGCGAGGGCCGTGATGGCATCCGGGTACAGGTTGGCGAAGCGGAACATCATTTGCAACAGCAGGGCGATTGTCTGCGGCTAGATGGGCTGCGCATGGATCTGCGGAGCCATCTGATGGTCGGGGATGAATTGTTTCTCGCGACTGGCAGGCGCGTGATGAAAATGACTCGCCTGCGCGCCGGGATCAGCGCTGTTGGCGCGACGGGCGGCGGTGAAACGCGGGCCCCGATGCATGGCAATCTGCTGGAACTTTGTGTCAGTCAAGGGGACCGGGTTGAGGTTGGAACCCGTCTGGCGGTTCTGGAGGCGATGAAGATGCAGCATGAGATTCTGGCTGAGGTGGCGGGCTGCGTTGGCGAAGTGGCTGTCACCGCGCCAAGCCAGGTTAAGGTTGGGGATCTCTTGGTGCTGATTGAACAGGAAATGGACGCACAGGAGAATAGGCAATGAACTCGGAACTTTGTAAACGACTTGGCATCGAGTTCCCGCTGTTTGCCTTTTCCCATTGTCGTGACGTGGTGGCGGCCGTCACCAATGCCGGTGGTATGGGGGTCTTTGGGGCGGCGATGATGTCACCCGAAGAGCTAGAAGAGGAGCTCTCGTGGATTGATGCCCAGGTGAAGGGCAGGCCCTATGGTGTCGATCTCATCGTGCCAAATAAATTTGAAGCCAAGGGCGAGGACCTGCCAGATGCAGCCATTTTGGCGATGGTTCCGGAGGGGCACAAGGATTTTGCCGGTGATGTGCTGCAACAGCACGGCGTTGAGCCTGGCGACCTGGAGCCGATACGCGCCGACCGATTGGTGTTTCGCAAAAACATCAGCTCCGAGGGGGCGCGGCGCAGTTTAGATGTGGCCTTTTCCCACCCAATCGCTCTGATCGCCAATGCGCTGGGCCTGCCCCCGCAGGATATGCTGGAGCGCGGTAAAGCACATGGGGTTGCCGTCGGCGCATTGGTCGGCACGGCGGAACATGCGCGTGCGCAGGTCGCGGCCGGGGTGGATGTGATCATTGCCGCGGGCGGCGAGGCGGGTGGCCATACTGGCGAAATTTCGACCATGGTTCTAGTGCCGGAGGTGGTGCAGGCCATTGCAGGCTCCGGCATTCCGGTCTTGGCCGCAGGCGGTATTGCCACGGGTAGCCAGATGGCCGCAGCCATGGCCATGGGGGCCGCTGGCGCCTGGTGTGGCTCGGTCTGGCTGACCACCGCCGAGGCAGAGACCAATCCGGTGGTGAAGGAAAAGATGCTGGCGGCCAGCAGTCGCGACACGGTGCGGTCGCGTTCCCGTACCGGCAAGCCGTCGCGCCAGTTGGTCAGCGCCTGGACTGAGGCCTGGGAGGGGAAGGGCGCACCCAAACCCCTGCCAATGCCGCTGCAGACCCTAGTGTCGGAACCGGCCCTGCATCGGATTGATCAGATGTCGCAAAAGGGCCATGAGGGCGCGCAGGATCTGGCCACATATTGGGTTGGCCAGGGGGTTGGTTTGATGAACCAAGCAATGTCCGCAGGCGCTGTGGTGCAGGATTTCAAAGAAGAATTTCTAGTAGCCTTTGAGCGGCTTGGGGCTTTGCTGGAGGAATAGCGCCAGCCTCGGCTTTGTTGCCTTGTCCTGGCCTGCGACCTATGGTCAGGCCGGGATGTCGTAACAGGAAGAGGCAACAAAAGTGGCAGGGCAGAGCGAGGGGCTATTGAATGCGATTCTTGCCGATATTGATGCTGGGGCTTTAAACCCAGGGGATGTGTTGGATGAGGCAGGGATGGCCGCGCGCCATTCGGTGTCGCGCACGCCGATCCGCGAGGTGTTTATCCAGCTTGAAGCCTCCGGCCTGATCCGGCGCTTGCCGCGCAAGGGAGCGGTTTTGTTCAAGCCTTCTCTGGAAGAGTTTCTGGCCATTCTGGAGGTGCATGCAAATTTGGAAGGCCAGGCGGCTGGTTTGGCTGCACGGCGGATGACGTCTTCGCAACAGCGAGAGCTGGAGCAGGTTGTGCAGGCCTGTGAAGCCCATGCTGAAGAGAAAGGCGATGGAGATCCCAATGGCTATTACCAGTTGAACCTGCAGTTCCATGCGGCTGTGGCCTTTGGGGCCGGGAACCCGTTTTTGGTCGAGATGATTAAGACCAATGCGCGCAAGCTGATGGCCTATTACCGGGCGCGGTACCAATATCCGGGATCAATTGCGCAATCTGCAAAGGAGCATCGAGACATAGCTGAGTTGATTTATACTCATGACCAGATCGAGGCGGAGCGGCGCATGATTCAACATGTGCAATTTGATCAGGTCACTGTGATGGATCTGCTGGCGGCGCTTGGCTGAGAGGGCGTTTTGCCTCCGGCGGGAATATTTGTAGAAAGATGAAAACGGGGGCAGAGGGCAGGGGGCGGTTTTCGGGCTGGTATCGCGGGCTCTATTAGTGCTGCGCCTGTTCAAAAAACTGTGCCAGGCTTTCAGCGAAGGGGGCTTGGTCTGAGGGACGGTCCAGACTGTTTATGGCCTTTGCATAGAGGTCGGGACCCAGGTCATCAGACATTTCCTCGGTAAGGGCGGCAATGAAATCACGGCTCATTTCCGGGTGGTGCTGGCTGGTCCAGATCTGTCTCCCAATGAAAAAGCCAGCGTTCACCCCAGTGCTGGTTGCCCATTCTTGGGCAAGTTGTGGCATCTGAATGACATATTCGCTGTGCGAGCCATAGAGCTTGAGCCCTGACTCGAACTGTTGTGCCCAGGGGGGGAGTACACAGGTTTGATTGGGGACAAGGCCGTGAACCCATCCCTTTGGGTTTTTCGCCACGGCGCCTCCCAAAGCCAGAGCGATCGCCTGGTGTCCAAAGCAGGCACCAAAGAGCGGAAACCGGGCTTTGTGCATCTGCTGGATTAGCGTCAGCAGCGGCGCAATCCAGGGCAGGCCACTGCGGGTGGAGGAAGGGCTGCCGGTGATCATTGCGCCATCAAAGGCAGCTATGTCCGGTGGGAACTGACCTTGGTGGATTTGAAATGCCGTGGTCGTCCAATCTGGTCGCGCAAAATGGACGAGCCGCGTGAATTTTTCACCATCCAACGGGTGTCGGGCGGCGAAGGAGCTTGTGTCTGTATTGGTGACCAGAATTGCTAAGTGCATGGCTAGGCTCGGAAGTTTTATGTTTACATATTTATAGTGTTTAATAGTATACATAAATTAGCCATTCGGGAAGCCACTATGACCATCTGGACACCACAGGACGACGGTGATGCCGATCTGAGCAGCCATGATACCTTTGCCAGGGGCGCGCCGCATAATACCTTTGCGCGCCTGCGCCGCGATGATCCGCTGCATTGGACCGAATATGAGGGCGGAGAAAACTTCTGGTCGGTGACCCGCTACGACGACATCACCCAGATGAACAAGAATACGGAGGTGTTCTCCTCGGCGCGTGGGATTCGGATGGAGGATCAGAGTTACGAGGAGTATCTGGCGCGCCGGACCTTTCAGGAGACCGACCCGCCGGAGCATTCCAAGGTGCGGATGAAGCTGATGAAGGCTTTTTCCAAGACATCGATGGCGCAGTATGAGCAGGAAATTCGCGATATCTGCGCTGAGATTCTGGATCCTGTGCTGGAAAAAGGGACGTTCGATGCCACCAAGGAGATTGCCCGGCAATTGCCAATGCGGATGCTGGGGCGCGTGGTTGGGCTGCCGGAGGCGGATCTGCCTTGGCTAGTCGAAAAGGGCGATGCTCTGATTGCCAATACCGACCCGGATTTCACCGCCCATGTGATGGATAAGCTGCAGACGGATGAATACCGGATGATGCCATTTAACTCGCCTGCCGGGGCGGAGCTCTATGTCTACGCCAAGGAGTTGATGGCGGATAAGGCAAAGGCGGGGGATACCTCTGGGGTGCTTAATATGATTTTGGAGCCAGCCAAGGATGGCTCCACCATCACCGAGACGGAGTTTCGTAATTTCTTTTGTCTGCTGGTGGCGGCGGGCAATGACACCACACGGTATTCCATTGCTGCGGGCATTCAGGCCCTGTGTCATCAGCCCGAGCTTTTGGCGCAGATGCAGGCTGGGGGGTCTGTTTGGGACACGGCGGCGGATGAGATCATCCGCTGGGCTACGCCTGCGCTCTATTTTCGCCGCA
>CAJXIL010000137.1 GCA_913054455.1 uncultured Roseobacter sp. | reverse complement strand
TGCATGCCTATTATGGCGAAAGCTATATCGTGCAGGGCATCAACTTTAACGTCCACGAGGGCGAAATCCTAGCGCTGCTGGGCCGCAACGGCGCAGGCAAGACCTCAACCCTGCGCTCTATCGCCCGCACGGGCTCCCCCATGGTGACTCAGGGGGAGATCTGGTTGGATCACCAACCGCTGCACCTGATGGAAAGCCATGAGGCCGCCACCGCCGGTCTGGGCCTGGTGCCTGAAGATCGCCGCATCATTGCAGGCCTCACGGTAGAGGAAAACCTGCAACTGGCACAGATTGCCCCGCCCATCGGCTGGTCGATTGAACGGCTCTATGATCTTTTCCCCCGTCTCGGGGAACGCCGTAAGCAGGAGGGCGTGACCCTGTCGGGTGGTGAGCAGCAGATGCTGGCCATCGCCCGTGCCTTGGCGCGTGACATCAAAGTGCTGCTGCTGGACGAACCCTATGAGGGTCTTGCACCGGTGATTGTGGATGAGATCGAAAAGACCCTCATGCATGTCAAAGAACAGGGCATGACCACTATCTTGGTTGAACAGAACGCGGTCCGGGCGCTGGAACTGGCGGATCGCGCCGTAATCCTGGACACTGGGGGTATCGTCTTTGATGGCTCTGCAGCAGAGGTACTGGAAAACGCCGAACTGCGCGCTGAATACCTGGCAATCTGAGTATTTGAACGCTCCCCGTTGCGCGGGTCAAAAGCCTAAAGCAACATCTCCCTGACCGGCCTCCCTCTGGGACGCCGGTCTTTTTTTTGTTTCGTTGCAGAACAAGAAAAAGGCGACACAGTGTGCCGCCTCAGTTTTGCTTGGCTCAATATCGAGCGCTAGTAGGACAGAACCCCATTCTGATTGGAGATGCCTTCTATTTCGATCGAGGTTTCGAGGAATTCGCCATTTGGGGCACGGCAATTTGCCGTCAGCGTCACGGACCTGAGGTCGCTCAACAACCCGATGTTGCCACAGCTTTGCTGGAAAGAGCTGGGCGCGCCATCATGGGTTAAGATGCCATTTTGATTGGAAATCCCACGGATGACAATGCTGGTCTGATTGGCCTCGCCATCTCTACCCAGGCAAGTCGCCGTAATACCAGCCTCACTGCCCAAATAGGAGAATTGGAAATTCGAGCAGGTGTTCTGAAATGAACTCCCGGCCAAAGCGGCTGTGCTAAGGATCGCTGCGGAAACGGAAAGTGAACAAAGTAGCCTCATGGTAATACCCCCTAAGGTGAAGTTTGAACGGCCCCAAAGACCGCATTGGGAGACTAGACAACTTCGGCATTTATGCAAGGTGGGTGCCCCTGACTGAGCAAAACTCACCCAGGTAGCTAGGGTGATTATCCCCCCAATTGCGCCCGCAGCTCGGTCTTGAGCACCTTACCATAGTTGTTCTTTGGCAGAGCCTTTACCTGGAAATAGGCTTTGGGGCATTTGAACCGGGCAATATGGTCCCGACAGAGCGCGTCGAGCTCAGCCTCTGGCGCCTGTCCGACCACAAAGGCCACCACCTCTTCGCCCCAATCCCCATGGGGGCGCCCCACCACGGAGACTTCCCGCACCTGAGGATGCATCAACAGCACTTCCTCCACCTCGCGGGGGTAGATGTTGGAACCGCCTGAAATGATCAGATCCTTGGAACGGTCCTGCAGGGTCAGGTAGCCCGCCGCGTCCAAAACCCCCATATCGCCGGTCCTCAACCAGCCCCCTTTCAGGGTTTGCGCTGTGGCCTTTGGATTATTCCAATAGCCCGGCATCACGGCATCGCCACGCACCATGATCTCTCCCATCTCCCCCACGGGCAGGGGATTGCCTGCGCTATCCCCAATACGTAGTTCAACCCCGCTTTGGGCCCGCCCCACCCCGGTGAGGCGGGATTTCCAGTCAGGATGATTGCGATCGCAAACTTCTTCTCGTTTCAGGGAGGTGATCCCCATGGGGCATTCGCCCTGGCCATAGATCTGGATAAAAATCGGACCAAAATGCGCCTCGGCCTCGATGATATCCGCCAGATACATCGGCCCGCCCGCATAGATCACACTGCGCAGTCCAGCGCCACTGCGCCCCTGCGCCTTTGCCACGGCGGTCATCCGCGTCACCATAGTGGGGGCCGCAAACATCTGCACGCTGCCAAAATGCTGGGCCAGATCAAAGATTTCCCCCTCGTCAAACCCGCCGGACACAGGGCAAACATGCGCCGCGCCCACCAGAACATGCAGCATGTTGTAAAGCCCTGCCCCATGGCTCATCGGGGCTGCATAAAGGATCTGATCCGCACCTGTGGCCACATCCACATCCGAAAAATAGCTCAGCGAGACCGCCATCAGCATCCGATGGGTGATCTGCACGCCCTTTGGCTGCCCGGTAGTGCCCGAGGTATAAAACAGCCAGGCCAGATCCTGCGCATCGCGGGCCAGGGGCGCTTCGACAGGGGCAAAAGCCATAGCCGCGTCGTAGGCCTGTGCGGCGGTCGACACCACTCGTGTTTCAACCCCAACCGCTGCAAGGGCGCCATCCAGCCCAGGGCTGACAAAAACCATGCGCGCGCCCGCATCCTGCAAAATGAACTGCACCTCGCGGCCATGAAGTTTGGCATTGATCGGCACTGCGGCTGCGCCTGCATACCAGATACCATAGAGCGTGATCAGATAGTCTGGGCAGTTCTTCATAAACAGGGCAACCCTGTCTCCCGGCCCGACCCCCTGCGCCTGCAACCAGCCCGCCAGCGCCGCCGCCTGCTGATGAAAGCTGCGGTAATCAGCCACCAATTCTTGACCCAGATAAAGAGCCGGGCGGGACCCATCGCCCTGCGACTGCCGGTACAGCCAGTGTGCGATATTCATCGCCTCATCTCCCAAATATTGTCGGCCCTTTTACTCCCTCCCCGGAGCCTTGCGACAAAGAGCCTGTCAAAAACACCCTTCCATGGTGCAGCTTTTGCTTCAATTCCGCAAAAATACCCGGTTAATAGAGCCCATGAGCGATATAGCCTTTGACCATGCCCCTGTGGGCCTCGCCGTTTTGGAAAACCGCGTCATCAAGCGGTGTAATCTGCAATTTGCGGCCACCTTTGGCGGCACATCTGCCGATCACATTGATGTCCTGATTGCCAAGCTCTACCCCAGCCAAGAGGACTACCAACGCATTGGCCAGCTGCTGCAACAGGATGAAGGCGCCAAATCCGGGCTCTACAATGATGAACGTATCATGCGCCGCCATAGCGGCGAATTGTTCTGGTGTCGGGTGCGTGGGCGCTCAATCAGCCCGGAGGAACCGTTTCGCACCGGCGTCTGGTCCTTTGCCGATATCTCAGAAGACCGCCCCGTTGTGAGCCTCACGCCGCGCGAGCGTGAGGTGGCTATCCTTACCTGCAAGGGGCTCTCGGCCAAAGAAATCGGGCTGAAGCTGGACCTGTCCTATCGCACGATTGAGACCCACCGCGCCCATCTTTTGCAGAAGTTCAACGCCCGTAAACTGCCAGAACTGGTGGCCAAACTCAGCGGCATGCCGCTCTAGTAGGCAGATATCGACGAAATTTTTGGCTCAGAGATTGCGAATCCCGTCAAGCCTGCCCATTTTGTGACCTGAATCGACAGCGCTTTCCTTGTGGTAAAGCTTGCCCTATAAGCGCTTCTAATTTCATGGCTGCTTCTGGGGCAGACCAGTGGCAGACCTGTCGGAACCGGCTGAGGACACAATGACAAACAAAACGCACGAAGCAGATGTGGCATTCATCAAGGCATTGGCCGAATTGCTGCGCGACAATGACCTGACCGAACTGGAGGTCAAGCGCGACTATAGCGAAGATGACAGCCTGAATGTACGGGTCTCGCGTCAGGCCATTGTGGCTGCTGCCGCCCCAGTACAGGTTGCCGCCCCCGTTGCTGCAGCCGCCGCACCGGTCGCTGCCGATGCCGCCCCAGCCGCAGCGCCTACGGAAGATCCGGCCAGCCACCCAGGTGCCGTGACCTCGCCCATGGTTGGTACCGTCTATCTGCAGGCGGAGCCCGGTGCCCCGGCCTTTATTGCGGTTGGCAAGCAGGTCAATGAGGGCGACACCCTGTTGATCGTCGAAGCGATGAAAACCATGAACCACATCCCGGCGCCAAAATCCGGTACCGTCAAGCGCATCCTGGTTGAAGATGGCGCCGCCGTCGAATTCGGATCCCCGCTGGCCATCATCGAGTAAGGGCAGCCCATGTTTGACAAGATCCTGATTGCCAACCGCGGAGAGATTGCGCTGCGCGTGATCCGGGCCTGCCGCGAGATGGGCATCAAATCGGTGGCGGTGCACTCTACGGCGGATGCCGATGCGATGCATGTGCGCATGGCCGATGAATCCGTCTGTATCGGCCCGCCCTCGGGCGCCCAGAGCTACCTGTCGATCCCGGCCATTATCTCGGCCTGCGAGATCACCGGCGCCCAGGCTGTGCATCCCGGCTATGGCTTTTTGTCGGAAAACGCCAACTTTGTGCAGATCATCGAAGACCATGGCCTGACCTTTATCGGCCCCTCGGCGCAAGATATCCGCACCATGGGCGACAAGATCACTGCCAAGGACACCGCCCAAAAACTGGGTATCCCAGTTGTTCCGGGTTCAGAAGGCGGCGTGCCCGATGTGGAAAGCGCCCGCAAGGCTGCTGCCGACATGGGCTACCCTGTGATCATCAAAGCCACCGCCGGTGGGGGGGGGCGCGGCATGAAGGTTGCCACCTCGGCTGCTGACATTGATGTTGCTTTCTCCACTGCCCGCTCGGAAGCCAAGGCTGCCTTTGGCAATGACGAAGTTTATATGGAGAAGTACCTCCAGAAACCGCGTCATATCGAAGTTCAGGTCTTTGGCGATGGCAAGGGCAACGGCGTGCATCTGGCCGAACGCGATTGTTCGCTGCAGCGCCGCCACCAGAAGGTCTTTGAGGAGGCTCCTGGCCCCTGCATCACCCCCGAAGAGCGTACCCGTATCGGCAAAATCTGTGCTGATGCCGTTGGCGCCATGTCCTATTCCGGGGCTGGCACCGTTGAATTTCTTTATGAAGATGGCGAGTTCTACTTCATCGAGATGAACACCCGCTTGCAGGTGGAACACCCGGTCACCGAGGCCATCTTTGGTGTTGATCTGGTGCGCGAACAGATCCGCGTTGCCGCTGGCATGCCGCTGTCGTTCACCCAGGATGATCTGGTCATCAATGGGCATTCCATTGAAGTTCGGATCAATGCTGAAAAGCTGCCGAACTTCTCTCCCTGCCCCGGTAAGATTACCGCTTACCATGCCCCTGGTGGTCTGGGCGTGCGGATGGATTCGGCGCTTTATGATGGCTATTCGATCCCACCCTATTACGACAGCCTGATTGGCAAACTGATCGTGCATGGCCGCGACCGTCCCGAAGCCCTGGCGCGTCTGAGCCGTGCCCTGGGTGAGCTGATCGTCGATGGGATCGACACCACAGTGCCGCTGTTCCATGCCCTGCTGGCAGAGCCAGACGTGCAGTCTGGCGACTATGGCATTCATTGGCTGGAACGCTGGCTGGAAGAAAACCTCGGGGGCTAAGCCCTCACCTTAATAAGGGCGTTCTGTGATGGAACGCCCTTATTGCATTTACTCGGCTTTGCGTCCCTCAAGCTCCGCCCTTTCTTTTCTTGATGTTCAGGCAAATCAATGAGCCTCACTCCGGATCTTTTGCTACATGCCTATTCCATCGGGGTCTTCCCGATGGCCAAGCACCGCGAAGATGATGAGGTTTTCTGGGTAGATCCCAAACATCGCGGTATCTTCCCCATTGATGATTTTCATATCTCGCGTTCGCTGGCAAAGACCATTCGCCGCGCAGCCTATGAGATTTCAGTGAACCGCGCTTTTAGCGATGTAGTTCTGGCCTGCGCCGACCGCGAAGAAACCTGGATCAATGCAGAGATCTTTGCGCGCTACCAAGATCTCCACGCTATGGGCCATGCGCATTCGCTGGAAGTTTGGGACCAGGACAGACTGGTCGGCGGCGTCTATGGCGTCTCTTTGGGAGGTGGTTTTTTCGGCGAAAGCATGTTTTCCCGCCAGCGCGACACCTCAAAGATCGCCCTCGCCTACCTGATGGACCGCCTGCGCCAATCGGGGTTTCAGCTCTGTGACACGCAATTCCTAACCCCGCATCTGGCCTCGCTTGGGGCGATAGAGATCAGCCGTGCGGCTTATAAGGCCCGGTTGCAACTCGCCCTGGAGCAGGACGCCGATTTTGAAGCGCCTCAGCTGCCCTCGCCCACACTGCTCTTGCAGCGGATGACCCAGACATCATAGCGCGCGTGATCCAGCGCTGACAGGGCCGGGCTGGAGGCAATCATCCAACCATCAAAAAACACCTCGCCATTCAACGGATCCCGAATGGTGAGATAGGCATAGGCATCCCCTGTCGGGTTGGCGGCCGGGTAACGGCATTCGGTCAGAGTAACGATCAACCCATATATCTCAGCGCTACCACCGACCTGGACGTCGATGTCCGTGTGGTGCCCGTTGACTTTATCCAGTCCCCGCAACACCGCCGAAACACCTGCCTCCGCAGGAACCTGCGCGGCAACGGGAGCCGCCATAGCAAGCGCTGTGCCTCCCCAAAGGGCAAGCCTACGCAGCAGAGCAAGGGCAGACATCACGAGTCATCTCCACTGCCGGAGACAAATTTAACCAAAAGAGAAATCAAGCTCACCGCGCCCTGGGTGTCCAGCACCTCATCGCCTGGTTCAAAATTGAAGGGCGAGCCACCCGGCATCACCTCAACAAAATTGCCCCCTAGCAACCCCTCGGAAGAGATAATCACCGCACTGTCATCCGGCACATCAATCCCCTCAAGCACCGAGAAACGGGTATCCGCCCGGAAGGTCTGCGCGTTCAGCTCCACCCCGGTAACAGTACCGATCTTGACCCCCGCAAGGCGCACATCTGTGCCGACGCCCACCCCTTCCAGCGAGCGGAACGAGGCCGTAAGCTCATAGCCGCTGTTGCCTGTCGACAGCCCGGCAACCTGCCCCGCATAGACGGCAAAGCCAATGGCCGCGGCCAGAACAAGCCCACCTGTCAGAACTTCAGTTGTATTGTGCGACATAGCGTTTCTGCCTAGATCTATGGGTCAAAAAGAGGAAAGGACCAAAGGGCCATTACGCCCTTGGGTCCAATGATGTAATTACCAGTCCCTGCGATGAGGCCTATTCCGGCGCCCAGGCCTCGTAATCGCTGCGTGGCTCAGGGCTGCTACCACTGCGGATCGATCCCGCCGGGGCATAGGCTTTGAGAGTGCCGGTCAGGTTTTCCTGATGTGGTTTTTCCCAGGCCTTATGCGCCAGAGGCTTTTTGCTGGGCAGCTCATCAAAGGTGCGATGCAACCAGCCATGCCAGTTGACGTCAATGCGTGAGGCTTCAACTTCGCCGTTGAAGATCACCCAACGACGGCTGTCGTCGGCATTGTGATAGAACACATTGCCCTGGTCATCCTCTCCCACCTTGATCCCCTTGCGGGCGGTAAAGATCTGGGTATTCAGCGTTTGACCGTTCCACCAGGTCACAGCGCGCAAAAGAGTGTTCAGGATTCCCATGAATGCCTCCGAAGATTTCCATAACCGTATGACGCAAATTCCCGCCAAGGTCCAGTGGCTTGCACCAGCATCCAGCGGCCTTGGCGGATTTTGGCAAGTCTATCTTGAGAGCCTTAAGTTTCAGTAGCCTCGGCCAGCTGCTCACAAAAGGTCAACCGATTGCCGAAGGGATCGGTCAGCGTGATCTGCAGCCTCCAGGACACGGTTTCAATACCCGGATTGAGATTGGGGTAGTCCTTGGCCTGCAACTCAGTATGAAAGGCCTTCAGCTGCTGCATCGGAATAAAACAGCGCCCGCCGGGCGTGGCATCTCCATGATGTTCGCTCACATGCAGCAGGCAACCTGAACGTGAGATCTGCTGATAGAGTGGAAGATGATCCGCGTGTCGATGCTCCCAGTCGACGCTAAAGCCCAGATACCCGATGTAAAAGGCCTCCGCCTTGTCACTGTCGAAACTGCGGATAACCGGGATCGCCGGGCTGATCGGGATCGCAGACGGCAGCGGCGAGCCCTCTGATTTTGTCTTGATCTGAGAGGCCAGAACATTCCAGTCCGGCAGATCAAACTGCCGCGCCACCAGCTCCAGAGATTGTGCATGGGAAAGCTCAATCCCCTGCTCTGTCAAAGCGTTCCGCAGAGATTTTGCCATGGCCTTGGCATCGGTAAAATTGCGCATTGCGCCTGTCCTTTTGCAACGGGAGATCCAGCTGTCAGCGCGCGCGTTGCCTCAAGACTCCCTGTGCGTAAAGACGAAGTGCTTGGTAAAATTGATATGTTCACCCTGTCAGAACTGACTGCGCGCGGCAGGCCATATCAGCCTGTCACCGTTTTAGATCCGAAGCCCTGACAGGACAATCAAAAAGTTGACTAAATTAGGTGGTTTTTTAGGCCAGAGCCGTCACTTCGATCTCAATCCGGTATTTCGGATCAATCAACCCACATTCAATCATAGTGGCGGCAGGCGGGTTCTCACCAAAGGCCTCCGCCAGCATCGCCCAGCACGGCTCAAACTCCGCTGCATCCGGCAGATAGTAGTTCACCCGCACCACATCCGCAAAACCCGCGCCAGCCTCGGCCAGTGCCTTGCCGATGATCTCCAGGGCAGAGCTGCACTGGCTCACCACATCATCCCCCTGACCAACGGTGCCCGCCACATGGATAAAGCCCCCTGCAACAACCGCACGGCAATAGCCAACCTTCTTTTCAAATTCGCCACCAGACGAAATCCGCGTGATCCTAGCCAACAATGATCCCTTTCGTTTGGCCCCAATATTCTGGGGGTGAGGGCCATTGAGGCCCGAGAGGGAAAAGCCCCCATTCTCCCTGTTATGAAACAAAAAATGGCCGATGTCGAATAACATCGGCCACTCCCATAAGGCGCCAACAGCGCCCAAATTTCATACGCTTAACCCGCAGAGGCAGGCTCTTTTTCAGCATCCGTATGGATCATCAAAGGCTGCGCATCCGAGGTCACGGCCTCTTCGTTGACCACAACCTTGCTCACGCTGTCCATACCGGGCAGCTCAAACATGGTTTCCAGCAGAAGGTCCTCAAGAATGGACCGCAGACCGCGGGCACCGGTTTTGCGCTCAATGGCGCGTTTGGCGATGGCACTCAGCGCCTCATCGGTAAAGTCCAGCTCTGCCTCTTCCAGTTCGAACAGGCGCTGGTACTGTTTCACCAGTGCGTTCTTGGGCTTGGTCAGGATGGTGACAAGCGCGTCTTCATCCAGATCTTCCAGCGTCGCCAGAACCGGCAGACGACCGACAAATTCCGGGATCAGACCAAATTTCAACAGATCTTCTGGCTCCAGCTCCTGGAAAATCTCACCAACGCCGCGGTCATCATTGTTGCGCACATCCGCGCCAAAGCCCATGGCAGAGCCCTTGCCGCGCTGTGCAATAATCCGGTCAAGGCCCGCAAAGGCACCGCCGCAAATGAACAGGATATTGGTAGTATCCACCTGCAGGAACTCTTGCTGCGGATGTTTGCGCCCACCCTGTGGCGGCACAGAGGCCACAGTGCCTTCCATCAGTTTCAGCAGCGCCTGCTGCACACCCTCGCCCGACACGTCGCGGGTGATCGACGGGTTTTCCGACTTGCGGGTGATCTTGTCGACTTCGTCAATATAGACGATCCCACGCTGCGCACGCTCAACGTTATATTCCGAGGCCTGAAGCAGTTTGAGAATGATATTTTCAACATCCTCGCCCACATAGCCAGCTTCAGTCAATGTAGTGGCATCGGCCATGGTAAAGGGCACATCCAGAATGCGCGCCAGGGTCTGGGCCAGCAGGGTCTTACCGCAGCCTGTGGGGCCAATCAGCAGGATGTTGGATTTTGCCAATTCAATATCATTGCCAGCCTTTTGGGCGT
>CAJXIL010000136.1 GCA_913054455.1 uncultured Roseobacter sp. | reverse complement strand
CGAAAGAGATCAACAGCCCCGAAGACTTCAACGGTCTGAAGTTCCGTATGCCTGGCCTTGGCGGCAAAGCTCTGGGTAAACTGGGCGCCTCTGTTCAGAACATCCCTGGCTCCGAAGTGTATCAGGCGCTGTCTTCCGGTGCCATCGACGGGACCGAGTGGATCGGCCCATGGGCTGACGAAAAAGCCGGTTTCCAGGAAATCACCAAGACCTATTACACCGCTGGTTTCCACGAGCCAGGCGCGGCTCTGTCGGTTGCAACCAACCGTGACGTCTTTGACAGCCTGACACCAGGTCAGCAGAAGATGATCGAAATCGCCTCTGGCGAATGCCATCAGTGGAACCTGTCTCAGTTCCTGGCCAACAACGGTGCAGCGCTGCAGCGTCTGCAGGCCGGCGGCGTCAAAGTGATGGAATTCCCTGACGCGGTTTGGGATGCGTTCGGCGCGGCTTCGAAAGAAGTCATGGACGAAAACATGGGCGATGAGCTGTTCAAGAAAATCTACGACAGCGCGCAGAAATCCATGACGTCCTCTTCGCTGTGGAACAACCTGTCCTCTGGTGTTTACACCGCGCAGCGCGACCGCGTTCTGGGTTAACCCAACCCGAAGCCTCTTTTGGATCCCCCGCCTGGTGCGGGGGGTCCCTTTTTCATTTTTGCCGCAGGCCAGAAGGCAGTGGCCGTCCACGCGATCTGCGTTGCGGGCGGGGCCGCGCTTTTACCCCGCCGCATGCAATCATCCGAGGGAACAATGCAGGACGATACAGGCATTTCCTTTTTTGGCGCCCTGTTCAACGGTCTAATCTGGCTGGTTCAGAACATCGCTGGCGCCTTTTACAATTTCGGCTACGCCGTAACCCACCCACAGCTGTGGCTTGATTGGTCAGACAAGACCTCGATCATGCGCTTTGTCTACTATGGCGGCTCGGTGGAGTTCTTCTTTGTCGTCTTTACTCTGTTCCTGATCCTGACCGGGATTGGCCTTTATCGCCGCCAGTTCATGTGGGGCATGGTGCGCGGCCTTGAAGGGTTTGCCAATGGTATTGGCCGGTTCTTCGCCTGGGCTGGTCTGATCATGGTGATCCAACAGATCATTATCGTCTTTATGCAGCGGATCTTTGCCCGCCCTGACATGAGCTTTGGGCTCGGGATTGCGCTGGAAAAAGATATCAGCTGGTTTGCCGAAGAGCTGAAGCTCTACAATGCTTTGGTTGTGTGCATGTGTGTGACTTACACCTTTGTGCAGGGCGGGCATGTGCGGGTTGACCTGATTTATTCTGGCATCAGCTTCCGTGCCAAACGCGTCGTAGACATGGTGGGATCACTGATCTTCATGATGCCTGCAGCCGTGCTGACCTGGATGTATGGTTGGTTCTTCTTGTGGCGCCACCTGATCGTGCCAAAGCCCTCGGCCTCGGACCAGCTGGACCGGCTGATTATGAAAGCCCGCGCCCTGCGCTGGAACGTGGAAACCATCGGTTTCAGTCCAAACGGCTTTAACGGCTACTTTCTCTTTAAGATCTTGCTGGTGACCTTTGCCGGCATCGTCTTTGTGCATGCTGCTGCTTTCTTCTATCGCTCCTTGCTGGAGTTCATCGAAGGACAGGGCAGTGAAAATAAGTACCTCGACAAGGATACCCTTGGTGAGGGCGAAGAAGCCTATGAAGGCGCTCATTAACCTAAGGGACAGCTGATATGCTATTCGGTCTTGATGGCGTCGAACTCGGCCTGCTCATCGTATTTCTTTGCCTTTTCGGAGGCATCCTGTCCGGCTTCCCGGTGGCCTTTGCCATCGGTGGTGCTGGTATCATCTCCTTCGGGATCATTGCAGCACTGGATAGTGCTGGCCTGTTGATCCACCAAGCCATTGATACATCTTCTACGGTGTACCAGGATCTGGTGGCCACCGGGGTGAAGCCCGATGTCATTTCCGTTTTCCGATACCCGGAACTGCCGCGCATTGCCGAACCTGTCTTTGTACAGGGCTGGGAACATGCAATGGATCGCAATATTTCCTTTATTGTGAACCGTATGAACGAGCGTGTTCTGGCGGGTGCATCGATTGAGACATTGCTGGCGGTTTTGATGTTTGTTCTGATGGGGATCACCCTGGAACGCTCCAAAATTGCAAATGATCTGCTGACAACAATGGCGCGGGTCTTTGGCCCGTTGCCTGGCGGTCTTGCGGTTTCCATCGTTGTGGTTGGCGCCTTCCTGGCGGCCTCTACAGGTATCGTTGGTGCCACCGTGGTGACCATGGGCCTGCTGGCCTTGCCGACCATGCTGCGCAACAACTACTCGCCTGAACTGGCAACAGGTGTGATCGCCGCCTCAGGTACTCTGGGGCAGATCATTCCACCCTCGATCGTGATCGTTCTGCTGGGGACACTGGCGGGCGATCTCTATTCCACCGCGCAGGAAAGCCGGGCGATGGATGCGGGCTGTTCGGATGCTTTGACCTACCTGGGTGAGCCTGCGGTTGTTTCCGTGGGCACATTGTTCCAGGCGGCCTTGCTGCCCGGGATCATGCTTGCGCTGCTCTATGCGCTCTATGCCTTTGGCTATGCGCTGCTAAACCCAGAGAAGGCACCCGCGGTGGCGCTGGAAGCCAGTGGAAATGAGCCGGTTACGCGCAACGAAGCGCTGCTGTGGTTCCTTGGCGCCCCAGCTGCCTTGATTGGTGGTGCAATGCTGCTGAGCTCTTTTGGGGTCATTGGGTCGCAAAACATCACAGTTTCAGCTTTCTCCGATGCAGGCCAGACGGCCTCGCTTCGGACGAATGTTGGCCCGGATTGTCAGGCGGCAATGATTGATCTGCATGGTCAAGAGGCCTGGGATGCTGCGGTGGCTGAGCAGACTGTGATTGACGCGGCTGGCGGTGTCGCACAGGCAACCAAACTGACTGAGGAAGAATTCGCTCAGGCGCAGGTTGACAAGATTGCTGCGGCGGCTCCGATTGGAACTGGCGTGACCATTCTGGTGATCATGCTGGGTCTTATTCTGGCCATCGGTCGCGGAGTAGCGCCCTCGCGTGACACCAAGCCGCTGATCCTGGGGGCGATTGGCCTGTTGTTAGTTTTGCTCGTCGATGTGCTGGCGATTGCACCAACAACGACGCCTGGGTTTACGGTGCTTTGGTTGGCTTTGCCCTTCCTACTGGCTCTTTATGGTACCCGCGAAGCTGCGGCGCGCTGTGCAAGCAATGACCTGATCCGGGTGGTTTTCCCACCTTTGGTTCTGATCGTCGCGGTGCTGGGCTCGATCCTTGGCGGTATCACCAACCCGACTCCAGCTGCGGCGCTAGGCGCAGGTGGTGCAATCATGCTGGCGGCATATCGCAAGCTGAAGGACCAGGGCCAGTCGGGCAAGATCATCATTTGGGCGACGCTCGCTGTGATGATTGCGATCCTGATTGGGGTGAACTTTGACCTGCGCATCAATCAGTCCAACGTCAGCGTTGAGAGCTGGATTGCTTTTGGCTTTGCCTATGGCGCCTATCTCTTTGCTCTGTTTGGCCTGCTTTATGGCTGCTGGGTTCTGTATAAAGGTGCGGTTCTGACGCCTATCGTTCGCGAAACGGCCAAGGTGACCTCTATGGTCTTTACCATCCTGATCGGCTCTCAGCTGCTCAATCTGGTGGTGATTTCCTTTGGCGGTGAGCACTATATCCAGCAGTTCCTGAAGAGCTTTGACAATGAGATGACGGTCTTCCTGATCGTTATGTTGGTCTTGTTCTTCTTGGGCTTTGTGCTCGACTTTCTCGAGATCATCTACATCGTGATCCCGATTGTCGGCCCAGTTATCTATGGCGGTTCTTTTGACCCCAAATGGGTGACTATCATGGTTGCGGTGAACCTACAGACCTCCTTCCTGACGCCGCCGTTTGGTTTTGCGCTGTTCTACCTGCGCGGGGTCGCCCCCAAGGAGGTGACAACCGGCCATATCTATCGTGGGGTTCTTCCCTTCGTTCTGATCCAGGTGGCAGGGCTGGCGATCCTGTGGTTCTTCCCCTCGATCGTGACCATCGTTCCAGCGCTGATCCCCAACTGATCAGTTCGAAATGGAATTGAATGATTGAAAAAGGGGCTCCACTTTGGGGCCCCTTTTGTTGTTGGTGTGGGGCAGAAGGCACAAAGCACACAGGTGGCTTTACAAAACCGTATAACGCACTACCTTGGTAGGCGTTTTCTGGTGGGGGCCGGGGGTGCAAAAGAAAGGAGTGGTGTTCCATGTCCTTGGTGCAAAATTGGCGTATGGCCAAGAAACGGTATGACGCTGCACATATCCATGCGCAGAGACAGATAAAATCTCTCAATACCAAACTAACAGCCGCACAATACTATCTTCACGCTTTGCGCGATAACAAACTCACCGACAAAGCCCATATGCGCAAGATTGATGCCTATCTGGATGAGTTTACCCCCGAGGGGATTGAGGCGATCCAAGACACTCTTTTTCGCGAACTTGAGAAGCTCAGCGTGATTGAACAACGCCCACAGATGGGCATTGAAAATGCGCTTGGAGATCTAGAGAAAATTCTAGAAGCTGCCGAAGCCCTTATGAGGAAGGGGGATGTGTCAGCAGCGCAATGGAGCCAATACCGTGAAGTCTATGATCGGGGTGCCTACCGGCTGATGGATGCGGGTGATCATCTTGAGGAATTCATCAATAAGCGGGCCAACCTGGAAGAAAAGCTGGCGCTTCGGTTGGATCATGCAGAGCTTTTGAAGCGCATAAACCAACGAAACCGAGCTGTGCATGACTACCTTCAGCGCAACCAAATTTCTGGCTGAGGACTGCGCTGGGGCCCGGTCGGCGCGCTAGCTGGCGGTGAGCTCTAGCAAGTCCCAGCGGTTCCCAAAAGGATCCTGCCAAACGGCGACGGTGCCATAGGGTTCATACCTTGGGAGCTCTTCGAACGTAACACCAAGACCAAGCATGCGCGCATGATCGCGGGCAAAATTATCTGTGGTTAGGAACAGGCCGACACGACCGCCAAACTGATTGCCAATGGCGGTGGTTTGCGTCGCGCCTGAGGCCTGTGCGAGGATCAGGCTGCCCTGCTGCGCGCCTGGCGGCAGGATGCGGACCCAGCGCTTATGGCCCTGGTCAATGTCTTCTGCTAGTTGCCAGCCCAATAGGTCACAGTAAAAGGCAATAGCTTCGTCATAATCAGGCACCAGTAGGGCGACAGCGTGCAGGGCCTGTTCTGTGCTTGGGGTGTTCATTTGCGACGATGGGGCGGTTGCTCTGGCAGTTGGATATTGGCCACCTGCTCAGCAATAGGATCGGTGGACAGCGGATGGGTGCTGTCAGAAAATTCGGCGGGGTCGTGCATCTTTTTCCAGACGCCTTGGTGATAAATCTCCAGGCCGGAAAACTTTTCTTTGTAGCCCATCTTGCTACTGCCAGGCACCCAGTAGCCCAGATAGACATAGGGAAGCCCAGTCTCCAGCGCGATCGCGATGTGATCTAGGATCATATATGTGCCGACGGAATTCTGTGGCAGGTCCGGATCGTAGAACGAATAGACCATGCTCAACCCATCTTCGAGCACATCCGTCAACGAGACCGCGACAAGACCGCTGAACTGGGGTTCTGTATATTCAATCACCCGACTGCGAATGGGCGTTTCCTCGATCATCGCGGCATATTCAAAGACATCCATATCCGCCATGCCGCCGTCGGAATGGCGACTGTCCAGATAGCGCCGGAACAGGGCATATTGATCTTCTGTCGCCCAGGGCGAGGTCGCGCGGCGCTGCAGGGTGGCATTGCGTTTCAGGATACGTTTCTGGCTGCGGTTCTTAATAAATGAACTGACCTCAATTCGGGCGGACATGCAGGCCGAACAATCTGAGCAGGACGGGCGATAAAGCACATTCTGTGAGCGGCGGAACCCTTGATGGGACAGACTGTTGTTCAGCTGGTCAGCGCCCTCTCCTTGCAGGGAGGTGAACAGCTTCCGCTCCATCCGGCCTTCCAGATAGGGACAGGGCTGAGGCGCCGTGACATAGAACTGCGGTGCAATGGGAAGTGTGTGACGCATCTGGTGTCAGTCTAATCTGTGGCTAATCTTTAAAAGAGGATGTCTCGATCATAAGAAACCTCCACCGGATAGCAATGGTTAAGCCACAGGATATCAACGGTAGAACCAGAGGCCAAGCGGCCAATGAGACATGGTTAAGATCTGTGTCTCAACACGGCCTCCGGAGCCAAGAGTTTCTCCGTGCATTGACAGGAATAAGCTCTCCCGGAGCGGCATGGGGTCAAACCCGTCGGTTCAGCATGACAGTTCCCAAAAGCGCATCGCTCAACCCCTGTCCTTTGGGATTGGTCAGCATCATGATGATCGAAATCACCTGCAAAACAGGTATAGCCATAGAAAAAGTAAAGCCGGCAGAATGCATGATGGCTTTCTGAGAGTCCAAACGACGCCCTGTCAGGTCCCGCAACTCAATCCCTGCAAAGCGCATGCCCAGTGTTGCAGAGCTGCTGGTCAGGGTTGCGGCGCGGTAGACAAAGCCGATCACCAGATAAAGCAGCGGCCAGATGATCAACCCGACAAAGGCCGTCAACAGCACTGTAATTAGGCTTAATACGACGATCAATGAGCTATCAATAACCCACGCCACCAAGCGTTTGGGCACTGTGAAGGCGTAGAATTCGGCCTGATAGTCGGGGTCGGGCAGGGAGGTCATTATTGGTCCTTTGTGTCTGTTTCAACCATGCGAGAGATCCGTACCCCCGCCTGAGGCAGGCTAAGAGTACGGATCAAGAGTGCAAAGTGCTTAATGAGATTTCTCTGCGCTCTCTTCATCGCTGGCCTCTTGCGAGGGCGCCGTACTGCGCTCATCCATAAATTGGTCGAACTCAGCTTTGTCCTTGGCTTCGCGCAGGCGCTGCATAAAGCCTTCAAAGTCGCTCTGTTCCTGCTCCAGGCGGCGCAGAGTGTCCTCTTTATAGGCGTCAAAGGCGGAGTTCCCGGAAGGTTTCATCGCGGCCATTCCATGTTTGGCCCAGGGTTTGCGGTTTTGGCTGCGGCAGGATTTGTTGAACATACGTTTGCTCCAGATCATGTAAAAGAGAAGGGCGAGGCCGATGGGCCAGAAAAAGACAAAGCCAAGAACCATGGCGGCGATCCAGGCCCCTTTGCCCTTTTGGTCCAGCCAGGCTTCGCTGCGGGTAAACCATCCCTGTTGACTGTGGCCAGGGGTGGGGGAAGTCATTGCTGTCATGTTTCGTCTCCAGGGGTTGCAGTCTTGCGACTAGGTAACTTCGATGGTGGGATGTAAATCCCGTTCACATTAATGTATATCGGAGTGGTCGGGGTTGTCTTCAAGTCCGCATGTAAATCTTTTTTACATTTTTAGTAACTAATTGAATTTAAATGATTTGTTGAGAAAGTCGGCTTTGTCGGACAAATCCTGCCCGGGGATTCACGGTTTGAATCCAGTGTAGCGGGTGTAGCGGGACACTTCGTTTTGCAGTGCGGGACACTTCCCATTGCAGCAACTTTTCCACCTCTTCAATGTGATTTCGGCATGCCGAATCTATTGCTGGAAAGCGTACAGTTCTCCGAATGGATATCTAACGCCAAAGGGGTCAGCAGTGCTTGGTCCAAAATCAACTAAGTAAAGATCTTTTGGCTTGAACAGCGGAAGAATATCCCAAGCCGACTTGTCCGAAGCTATTACAACGCCGCGAAAGGCGCATGCGACAGCATGTCGTAAGTACAGTTTGTATAGAGCTTCTTCGTTTAACCGCAGCGATCTTCTAGAGCCGGTCAGATCCTTCCAAACTACCAAGAGTAAGTTTGGCGAAATTGGAAACATCAGTAACCGCAGATTGGGTTCGGTGATTAAAACGTACGGTCTGTCTGACAGGGGGAGAGGGTGTTGTCTCGTGGTTTGAAGGATTTTGAATTTTGAACCGACAATCTCTTCCAATACTTCAGAATCGTCGATGGATTTCAACCATCTTTCAACTGCGAAGTCCGATGCGGGCAGATCACCAAGAACGGCATAATCCCTAACACGCTTTCCTGGGGAATTCTGTTCAGTATGGGTAGATAAGTCCGGGTTAGAATCTAGGCTCAGGACTCATGGCCAGTAAATGACGAGGGCCGCGAGAGCGATTGCGGACAAGAAGACCTCCGGGCAACTATCGTATCTTGTTGCAACGCGCCTCCAGTCCTTCAATCTGCTAAACATAATCTCGATCCTGTTGCGGCGTTTGTACCGACGCTTATCGTATCGGATGAGGGTCTTACGCTACTCCCAACCGGGGATGCAGGCGTGTATCCCTTTGTCTTTTTGCGCGTCTGTGAACCAATCGGCGTCATATCCACGGTCGCCGAGGAGCCAACCCACCTGTGGTAAGCTACTGACGAGCGCCCGTGCGCCGATGTAATCACTGACTTTCCCAGCGGCAACAAACAGGTTCAATGGGCGGCCTTGGCTGTCACAGATGGCATGAGCTTAGTATTCATACCTCCCTTTGTCCGTCCGATCAGGCGGCCTCGCCCCCCTTTTGGGCGCCCAAACTGGACGCCGTGCGATGGGCTTTGAGGTACGTGGCATCAATCATGACCGTCTTTTCTTCATCGTGATCAGCGGCTAGACCCATGAGCATCTGCGCAAAGATGCCCTTGTCCCTCCACCGCTTCCAACGATTGTGCAAAGTCTTATGCGGGCCATACTCTCGGGGCGCATCCCGCCAACGTAATCCATTGCGATTGATGAAGATAATCCCGCTAAGAACACGCCTGTCGTCAATGCGAGGCTTGCCATGGGATTTGGTAAAGTAGGGCTAAAGACGCGCCATCTGCGCATCGGATACCCAGATCAGACATGTTCACCGCTCTTTTCTGAGCTGTGAATCACGCCGCTACAGAGAAATCAATGGGTCCTGAGCCTAGGCGACTATATACGAATAGTGGAACAAAGTTCTTCGGGCAATTCCAGGCCTAGTGTCATTTTATTAGTTGAACCCACGCGACCATCATACGATGGCAATTGGTCTAGGGCCTGCGAGCAAACGGCCTCTTGGTGCGTGAACAATCCTGTTCTCGTTGGTGTCAATCAAGACAGTGAGCTTGGTCTCAACGGGGGGAAGAGGGCCGGTGTTCTTTGAGATTGTGAACGAGGTGGATTCCAGCAACTTTGCAGGGTTGCCTTGGGCTATGATGTACCCGGCGCGGCGCAACACCCGGCAATAATCCAGGATCTTCTTGTCCGAAATATCTGGCCTGGACGCAAAGAGCGCGGCTTGAAGGTCCTGCGCGGTGAACCGGCGATTGATCCGCATCACCTGCCAAATCGCGCCCTCTGGCTTGGCGCGTAACTCGCTGGCGGCAATCCGGGCGTCGTCGCGGCTCTGTGCCGAGTAGATGACTTTTGAGCTGCCCTTATGCAGAACTGGGACAATGCCGCTGTCCCGCAACCGTTTTAGGAAAGCATTGCGAGAGTTTGAGCTACCAGCAGAAGCGATATCCAAGTCTTCTTTAGTGAAGAACGGCTAGTGCCGAATATAGTCCCAAATCTCCTGTTCCCGCGCCGAGCGGATCTCCGGGGCCTTGACCGCCTGAGCGGTGTCAGTCTCCGGCTGCTGGGCGGCAATCCGGGCGAGGTAGTCCTGTGCCCAGGTTTCGGAGATTACGCCAGTCCTGGCTGCGTTGATGATATCCAATGCGGCCTTTGCGCCCCAGACTGTCAGATACTGGGTACGGCCCGAGCGGCCACAAGCTGTGAACAAACCCTCGCGCTTCAATTGGCGAATGAAGTTCTGCAAACGCCACTCGGGCATAGCGCAATTTTCGGAGATTTCGCCGACAGTGAACCGCAAACGGCCGTGCACGAAGGTAAGGATCTCGTCTTTCTCGGTGGCTTCGTTTGGCACGTTGGTAGTCATATCTTGAACCCATTTCTTGGCTGTGGAGCTTCGAGCTTGTCGAATTCA